>CAZOYA010000015.1:0-29203 GCA_964583815.1 uncultured Gemmatimonadaceae bacterium
GACGCGGACCGGTAGGTGATCAGCGCACAGCGTCGCGCGCGGATGCGCTCCTGCAGCGTCTTGCGGGTCGCGCGGACATCCGCCGATTCGCTGCCCAGTGACGCGAGGCGCTGGGACGAGCCGGCCGCCTGGCCCGAGCGGCTCCGGGGGGCGATGGCGGAGGACCACGCCGCGTCCGGTCACCTGGTGCTCGTGGACGGGCACACGGTGCACGTGGACGTCGACGAGTCGCTCGCCGCAAAGGGGGTCGTGCTGGCTTCCCTGCACGACGCGCTCGAGTCGCACGAGGCGCTCGTGCGCGCGCACCTCGCGACCGAGGCCGTGCCTCCCGAGGAGGGGAAGCTCGCGGCGCTCAACGCGGCGCTCTGGAACGACGGGATCTTCCTGTACGTGCCGCGGGGCGTGCACCTCGATCGGCCGATCCGGGTCACCCGTTGGCTCTCGGAGCCCGGCACGGCCTACTTCAGCCGGGTGCTCCTGATCGCCGAGGAGGCGAGCCGGGTCAGCTACGTGGACGAGGTGATCTCCGATCCTTTCGACCGCCAGGTGCTCGTCTCGAACGCGGTGGAGGTCTTCGCGCGGCCCGCGGCCCAGGTCCAGTTCGTCTCCGTGCAGCGGCTGGGAACTGGAGCGTTCTTCCAGTCCGTGCAGCGCACGCTGGCGGAGCGGGACAGCGTGCTCGATACCCTCAACGTGGGGCTGGGGGCCTCGGTGAGCCGCGTGGACCTGAACGCGCGACTTCTCGGCCAGGGCGCGAACTCGGACATGCTGGGGCTCTACTTCGGAGACGAGAACCAGCATTTCGATTTCAACACGAGCCAGGACCACGTCGCGCCGAACACCCGGAGCGACCTGCTCTACAAGGGTGCGCTGGACGGGGCGAGCCGGGGCGTCTTCCGCGGGATCATCCGCGTGCATCCGGCGGCGCAGCGCACGGACGCGTACCAGACGAACCGCAACCTGCTGCTGTCGAGCGAGGCGCGTGCGGACTCGCTGCCGAACCTCGAGATCGAGGCGGACGACGTGAAGTGCTCGCACGGCGCCACGGTCGGGGAGCTGGACGCCGACGCGCGCTTCTACCTGATGAGCCGCGGGCTCGACCGCATCAGCGCGGAGCGCCTGGTCGTGCTCGGGTTCCTGGGCGAGGTCCTCGGACGCCTCCCGCTGGGCGGCGTCTCGGAGAAGGTGACGCGGGTGATCGAGGAGAAGCTCCGCGGGCAGGTGGCGCGCGCGGAGGAGGGGGTCGGGGGACGACGTCGTGCCTGAGTGGGTGCGCGTGGGCGACCGGGACCTGTGTCCGGTCGGGGAGCTGAAGGGCGTGATGGCGAACGGCCAGCCGGTCGTGCTGTGCAACGTCGAGGGGCGCATCTGCGCGCTCGAGGACCAGTGCTCGCACGAGGCCTATCCCCTCTCGGACGGGGAGCTCGACGGCGGCGTGGTGGTCTGCCGCTACCACGGCGCGCGCTTCGACGCGTGCACGGGGGCACGCCGGGCCCTTCCCGCCATCCGGCCCGTGCGGGCGTTCCCGGTCGAGGTGCGCGACGACGGCATCTGGGTGCAGGTCGGATGAGCGCGCCGGCGGACGTGGCCGCCCTCGACGTCACGGAGGTGCGGAGCCGCTTCCCCGCCCTCCGGCAGGAGATCCACGGACGCCCGCTGGTCTATCTCGACAACGCCGCCACCTCGCAGAAGCCCCGGGTCGTGCTCGACGCGCTCGACGCGTACTACCGGCTCGACAACGCGAACGTGCACCGGGGGATCCACGAGCTCTCGCGGCGTGCCACCGAGGCGTACGAAGGCGCGCGGGCGAAGGTGGCGGCCTGGATCGGCGCCCCTCCCGAGGAGCTCGTCTGGACGCGGGGCACCACCGAGGGGATCAACCTCGTCGCCACGGGCTGGGGCCTGGATCACGTGTGCGCGGGGGACGAGATCCTCGTCTCCGTGCTCGAGCACCACTCGAACATCGTGCCGTGGCAGCTCCTCGCCCGCCGGACGGGGGCGACGCTCCGCTACATCGAGATCGACGACGAGGGCCGGCTCGACCTCGACCGCCTCGACGGGCTGCTCACCGGGCGCACGCGGATCGTGTCCGTCGCGCACGTCTCCAACGCGCTCGGGACGGTGAACCCGGTGCGGCGCCTCGCGGACGCGGCCCACGCCGTGGGCGCGGTCGTGGTCGTGGACGGGGCCCAGGGCGCGGTGCACGCGCCGGTGGACGTCCAGGCGCTGGGCGCCGACTTCTACGCCTTCAGCGGCCACAAGATGTGCGGTCCCACGGGGATCGGGGCGCTCTGGGGACGTCGCGCGCTCCTCGAGGAGATGGAGCCCTACCAGGGCGGCGGGGAGATGATCCGGGTCGTCGAGCGGGACGCGAGCACCTGGGCGGACGTGCCCCACAAGTTCGAGGCAGGCACGCCGAACATCGCGGGGGCGGTCGGGTTCGGCGCGGCCGTGGACTTCCTCTCCGAGGTCGGCATGCCGGCCATCGTCGCCCACGAGCGGGCGCTGCTCGCCTATGCGCTCGAGCGGGTCGGCTCCGTGGAGGGGGTGCGGATCTTCGGACCGCGCTCGCTCGAGGAGCGCTCGGCCGTGGTGCCCTTCGTCATGGACGTCGCGCACCCGCACGACATCTCGACGATCCTCGACGCGCAGGGCGTCGCGGTGCGCGCCGGCCACCACTGCGCGCAGCTCGTGATGAAGCGCTTCGAGGTCCCCGCCACGGCCCGCGCCTCGCTCTATCTCTACAACACGACCGAGGACGTGGACCGCCTCGTGGAAGGCCTCGAGGAGGTCCGCCGGATCTTCGCGTAGCGTGGCCGATTGGCGCGTCGGGCCGGCCGCCCCCTATGTTTTCACGCCCGCCGCAGCCCATGGAAGCGTCCAATGGAGACTCCCCAGATCGGCAACCTCTACCAGCAGCTCATCCTCGACCACTACCGCAAGCCGCGGAACAAGGGGGAGATGGACGAGCGCTCGGTGGACGTGCACGTGGCCAATCCCGTCTGCGGCGACGAGATCCGCCTCCAGCTCCTCATCGAGGGCGACCGGATCGCCGGCGCGAAGTTCACCGGCCAGGGATGCTCGATCTCGCAGGCGGCGGTGAGCATCATGACGACGCTGCTCGAGGGTCGCTCCCTGCAGGACGCCGACGCCCTCGCCGACCGCTTCAGCGAGCTCATGCGGGGCGACGCGGAGGCGGCCGGCGACCGGTCCCTGGGTGACCTGCGCGCCCTGCAGGGCGTGAGCAAGTTCCCCGTGCGCGTGAAGTGCGCGCTCCTCGGCTTCGACGCGCTGCGCGAGGCGCTCCGCCAGAACGGCGCGGAGGGAGGGGCCCGCTGAGCGGCCGCCCCGTCCGGTCGGCGCACCTGCCGGATACGCGGGTGGGGCCGCTCACGATCTGGGTGTCCGACCGCGGGGTCCGCCGCATCGAGTTCGGGCCGCTCCCCGCCGGGCATCACGTGGATCCGCCGGAAGCGCGCGGGCCGGAGCTCGAGCGGGCGCTCGCGCAGCTCGAGGAGTACCTGGCCGGCGAGCGCCGCCTCTTCGACCTGGCGATCGACCTCGCGAGCGGGACGACCCCCTTCCAGCGGCAGGTCTACGACCGGCTCCTCGAGGTGCCGTACGGGCACGTGGCGTCCTACGGCCGGATCGCGGGAGAGCTCGGCCGGCCGGACCTGGCGCGTGCGGTCGGGCAGGCCGTCGGCGCGAACCCGGTGCCGATCGTGATCCCGTGTCACCGGGTGGTCGGCTCGGACCGTCGCCTGACGGGGTTCGGTGGCGGACTCGCCGCGAAGATCGCGCTCCTCCGGCTCGAGGGGGTGGCCGTGGACGGCACGAGCCCCAGCAGCCGCGTGCATCCCGAGGTGATTCCGCTCGACCTGTAGGGGCGCCGAGGCCGCCGGCCGGAGCGCCGTCAGCCCAGCCTGGAGGGGGAGAGCGCACGGTGACGCGGATCCTCCCGCCCCTCGAGCACCGCCCCCGCCACGACCTCGCCCGTCACGGGTCCGAGCGTGAGCCCGAGCATGCCGTGGCCGGTGGCCACCCACGCGCCCTCGACGCCCGGCAGCGCCCCGATCACCGGCAGGCCGTCCGAAGAGACCGGGCGCAGGCCGCACCACTCGGACGTGACGCCGGCGTCGCCCAGGTCGGGGAAGCCGACCCGGCTCGCCCGCCGGATCTGCGCGAGACGGTCCGGCCGGAGCTCGTGGTTCAGGCCGGAGAGCTCCATCGTCCCGGCGAAGCGGACCCGGTCGCCCATCGGGGTGCAGAAGACCGAGGACTCGTACAGGACGCAGGCGGTCCGGAGGGGCGGCGCGCCCCCTGGCCCGACGAGCACGTCCCGGTGGTACCCCTTGCCGGGCTGGACCGGGAGGCGCACCCCGAGCCGGCGCGCGAGCGCGAGGCTGAACGGGCCGGTGGCGAGCACGACCGCGTCCCCCTCCACGGAGCCGCCTTCGGCGAGGCGGACGCCGAGCGCCCGGCCGCCCTCCACCACCACGTCCGTGACCGGCGCTTCCTCCACGAGCCGCACGCCCCGCCGCGCCGCCGCGCACGCGAGCCCCTGCACGAACCGGAGGGGCTCCACCGTCGCGGCCTCGGGGTGATGGACGCCCCCGACGAGCCGGTCCCCGAGCGCCGGCTCCAGGGCCCGGAGCGCCGCCGGGTCGAGGGGCTCGGGCCGGTACCCGAACGGTCGGACCGCGTCGGCGTCCGCGAGCGCGTCCGCCAGGCCCGCTTCCGTGGCGCACACGTCCAGGTAGCCGGCCCGCCGGTACCCGCAGTCGATCGCCTCCTCCCGCATCAGCTCGTCGTAGAGCTCGAGCGTGCGCTGCCCGAGCGGCGCCATGACGGCCGTCGCGTGCCGGACCGCGTCCGGCGTGCAGTGACGCGCGAAGTCGAGGAGCCAGCGCCAGAGCTCGGGGTCCCAGCGAGGGGCCACGTAGAGCGGAGAGGCCGGATCGAGCATGCGCACGAGCCCCTCCCGGATCCGGCCGGGGCGGTTCAGCGGAGGATGGCCGGCGGAGATGGTCCCGGCGTTGCCACGCGAGGCCTCCCCCGCGATGCGACCCCGCTCGAGGAGCGTCACGGCCGCCCCCGCCCGCGCGAGCCAGTACGCGCAGCAGGTGCCGATGACGCCCCCACCGACCACGACGACCCGCGGCGCGGAGGAGCCGGTCACGAGCCGGCCATCCTTCACCCCGTCGGGTCGAGGAGAACCTTGACGGACCCGGACTTGCGCCGGTTGGCGGCGGTGGAGAGCGCCTGCCGGTACTCGCGGAGCGGGAACACGTGCGTGATCATCCGCTCCATGGGCGCCCCCGTCTCGAGGAGGAGGTCGTGCGTGACGCGGAAGGTGTGCGCGTGCCCGCCCCGCCACTCCTCCTGGCCGTAGCCGACGAACCCCTTCACGCAGAGCTCCCGGGCCCACACGAACGTCAAGTCCAACTTGGGGATACGGGCCGCGCAGCCGAGCATCACCAACCGCCCGCGCGGGGCCGCCCAGCGGATCGACTGGTCCAGGCTCTCCGCGCTTCCGACGCAGTCGAACACGAGCGGGAAGCCGCCGCCGGCGTACACCTCCGAGCCGACGAGCGGCATGTACGCCTGCGCCCCGGTGTCGATGAGCGCCTGCCGCGCCTCGTCGCCGGGTGCCACCACGCGGTCGGCGCCGAACGCGCGGGCGAGCTCCCCCTCGTGGGCGCGCTTGATCTGCGCCACGATCTCGCCGCCGAATCCGGCGGCCCGGAGCGCCCACACCGTCCCCAACGCGATGGGGCCGCTGCCGATCACGAGCGCCGGACCGGGCCCGAAGGGGCGCATCCCGAGGACCGCGTGCATCGACACCGCGAGAGGCTCGATGAGGGCCGCGGTGCCGTCCGTCATGTCGTCGTCGACCGGCAGGAGCTGGCTCTCGTGGGCCAGCACGCGCTCCGACCAGCCGCCCGGCAGGTCCGCGTGGAAGCCCATCGTGATCCCGGGGCGGAGCGCACGGCCGGCCACCTCGAGCGCGCCCTCCTCGCCCATGCGCTCGCAGGTGCAGTGCCGCCCGACGAGGCAGGAGGGGCAGCCCGCCGCGCCCGGGTAGCCGCGCATGGTGCAGGAGATCATCGGGTCCACCGCCACCCGCTGGCCGCGCCGAACGGTCCGCACCGCGGACCCGGTCTCGACGACCCGTCCGAGGATCTCGTGACCGAGCACGGCGGGAAACGAGCCGAACGGCTCCATCGCCGGACTCGCGGCGAGCGTGAGCGTGCCGATGTCCGTGCCGCAGATCCCCGCGCGGAGCACCTCGATCCGGACCCAGTCGTCGCCCGGGAGCGGCGGCTCGGGGACGTCGCCGTAGCGCACCCCGCTGAGCCCGCCGAAGAGGGCGGACTCGGTGAAGCGCCCGAGACTCTTGCCGAGCAGGTATCGCGGAACGGTGACGTCGAAGGAGACGGCGCGCATCGTGGACGGAGCGGGGGGCGTCAGCGGGAGGTGCCGGACAGGGCCCGGAGGAAGCCGCGGACCGGGCCCGGGGCCCGGCCCGACACGGCGGAGAGGCCGAGCACCAGCCCGACCAGGAGCGCGACCCCTTCCCAGAGGCCCACCCAGGGAACGGCGCCCTCGCCCCCGGCGGACGCGAGCGCCACCAGCGCCACGGCGAGGAGCCCGCCCACGAGGCGCTCCGTTCCGGTCAGCCCGTGGAGGCCGCGCTCGGCGTCCGGGTCGCGGCGGCCGCCCGACGGCCCCTCCGCTCCGGAGCGGGCGGACGGCGCGGCACCGGGCGAGCGGCCGTCCGACGCCGGCCGCGCGGGCCGCCCCGGGGCGGGTGGCCCGCCCGCCGGGACGAGATCCGCGCCGACGTCCTCGGCGGCCCCGATCCCCAGGATCTCCCGGGCCTCCTCGGCGTCCGCGGCGCGCACCCACAGCACGGCCGGGCGGGCGATCGTGACGCCGGCATCGGCCCCGCCGGCGTCGTCCACCTGCAGGCGGTACGGGATCCCCGCGCTCTGGAGGAATCCGGCCGCGAACTCCGCCTCGTGCCGGTAGAGGAACTCCGCGACCGGGACGTCCGGGCTCTCGCCGTAACGGCGCTCCGCGCTCACGGCCTCGCCCGGCGGTCGGCCGCCCCGTGCGATCGTGGGACCTCGTGCGGGAGCATCATGGACGGGAAATCCCTGGGAGGAGCGCCGCGGACCTGCCCGGCGCCGCGCGCCTCCCACCTTACCCATTCGCCCGATGGCGGTAAATCCCCGCGCACGGGCGCTCAGCCGGGCGTGGGCACGAAGACGGAGCGGGCGACGAGCGCGAGCCCGGCGAGGACGAGCGCCAGGCCGATCGGCCGCACGAGGCGCGGCCCCGCGGGCGCCAGGGTCTCGCCGAGCATCAAGGCCGCGAGGAGCCCCATCGCGAGCGGCTCCATCGCCCCCGTCACGAGCGCGAGCGCCATGAGCGCCCAGCAGCATCCGAGGCAGAAGACGCCGTGCCGCAGACCGAGGCTCCACGCGCCGGCGAGGCCCGGACGCCAGTGCGCGAGCAGATAGCCGAGGGGGCTGCGGCAGTGGGACAGGCAGGCGTCCTTGAGGCCGGTGAACTGGAAGCCGCCGGCCAGCACGAGCGCGGAGCCGGCCAGGACCGGGGCGTGTGCGATCCACGGTCCGGGAAGCGCGTGCGCGGCCACGAGCCCCTGCACCCCCGCGGCCGCGGCGCTGAAGGCGGCCCAAGCGACGGCGTACCCGAGCGCGAAGCCGCTCACGGGCGGCACGCGGCCACCCCCGTGCTCCGCTCGGGCGAGGCGCGCCACGGCCCGGAGCCAGGGAAGGACCACCGGAGCCATCATGAGCGCGCACATGCCCAGCCACATGAGCCAGCGCGAGCCGAAGCCGCCGACCTCGTGCGCCACCCGGCCTCCCGTGTCCCGCCCGGGCGGTCAGGCCGCCCAGGAGAAGTCGGACCAGAGCCCGTGCGTCCCGTCGGTCCGGATCCGGACCGCGCCGTCGTCGTAGGCGCTCGTGCCCCGCGCGATCACCTGCCTCGGGTCGTGGATCTGGTTGTAGATGTTCTCGAAGGTGACGGGTCGGTCCCGGTCACGGCCGCGGATCGCCTCCACGACCGATTCCAGGATCCCGGGGATCCGCACGCCCTTCCGCGCCGGGGCGTCCTCGATCTCGATGGGGACGCGCCGGGTCGGGAGCCACTCGCCCACGAAGCGCGCGAGCACCTCCCAGGGGCCGCCGCGCTCCCCGCGGAAGAGCGCCTCGATCGCGCGGAGCTGCGCCTCGTCCGCCCGGTCCGAGACGAGGAGCCGCTCGCGCCAGCCACCCTCGATCATGACCTGCGGGCTCTCGTACGCGACCACCACGTCCAGCCCGTCCAGGTCGATGCCGTCCAGCCGCCCCTCCCGGAAGCGGACCGCCCAGAAGCCGTGGCAGACCTCGTGCGTGCAGGCCTGCGTGAAGTGGACGTGGCCGGGGCAGACGGTCGTGCAGTTGCAGTTCTCGAAGAGGAGCCCGCGGGCGTGCCAGGCCTGCTCAGCCAACGTCCGCCACCTTCTCGAGCGCCAGGCCGTTGATGCAGTACCGCAGGCCCGAGGGCGGCGGGCCGTCGGGGAAGACGTGGCCGAGATGCGCGTCGCAGACGTTGCAGGTCACCTCGACCCGGCGCATGCCGTGGCTGTCGTCGCGGTGGTGGGCCACCACGTCGGGCTCCACCGGGGCGGTGAACGACGGCCAGCCGGTCCCCGACTCGAACTTCAGGCTCGCGTCGAAGAGCGGCGTGCCGCAGCACACGCACGCGTAGCGCCCCGGCTCGAACCGCTCGCACATCTCGGAGCTGAAGGGGCGCTCGGTGCCGGCCAGGCGCGTCACCTGGAACTGCTCCGGCGTGAGCCGCTCCCGCCACTCCTCCGGCGTGCGCTCCACACGGCGGGGCGGGCGCGGGTTCGTGCCGTCGGCGAGGCGGAGGACATCCGACCAGGTGAGGGTCGCAGGCATGGCTCGATCGTCCGTCGGGAGGGGTGTTCGCTCCCGAATCTACCGAGAACGGCGCGTCGGGGGCACCGGACGGGGCGGGCCCGAACCCCGGCCGGTGGCTCGGCGGCCCGCGCGCCCGCCCGCTGCTTGCCCGCGCTCTCGCTCCGGCGCAGGTTGGCGAACGCGAGTTCCGATTCTGGTCACGCCGCCGGGCGAGGTGCGGCGTGGCGATTATCCAGCAACCCGGAGAGGTCATGTCCGCCACCGATCACGTGAAGCTCCCCCGGCAGGATCGTTCCCGGCGCACGCTCGAGCGGATCGTGCGGGCCGCCCTGGCGATTCTCGAGGAGCAGGGACCGGACGCGCTCACGGTGCAGGCGGTCGTCTCCCGGGCCCGGTCCTCGGTGGGCTCCTTCTACGCCCGCTTCGGGGGCAAGGAGGACCTCCTCGCCTACCTCGATCGCCGGCTCTGGGAGGAGGCGATGGAGCGCTGGGACGCGGCGGTCGCGGCGCGCGCGTGGGACGCGCTCGAGATGGAGGAGCGCCTCGAAGGGGCGGTTCGCCTGCTCGTGGAGGCGCACGACGCCCGGGCCGCGTCGCTCCGGGCGCTCGACGGCGCCGGCAACGGAGCGGGCGGCGCGGGATTCGAGCGCTTCCGTCGGCACGTGCTCGACGGGCTCGCCGAGCTTCTCCTGCGCGGCCGTCAGGCCATCACCCACGCGGATCCCGACGTGGCGGTGCGCATCGGGCTGGCCGCCGTGACCGGGCTGGTGGGGACGCTCGACCCCGCGACCGGGCGCCCGCTGCCGGCGGACGTCCTGGTCCGGGAGGGGCGGACGCTCCTCGCCGCGTACCTGACCGGCCGCGGCCCCTCCGAAGGCGACGAGGAGTCCGGAAGCGAGGTGGACTTCTTCGACGTCTGGGGCTGACAGAGCCGGGTCCGAACGCTCCCCGTCCTGGACGGGCCGACTGCGGGGCAGCCGAGGACGCTCGACCGCCGGACCCTCCTGAAGGGAGCGGCCCTCGCCGCTGCCACCCTCGCCCGTCCCGCTACGCGCCTCCTTCCGTCTCCCGCGCGTACACCTGCGTGAGCAGATCCCGGAAGACGTCCACGGGGAGCGCGCCCTGCAGGGGGCCGTACCCCACCACGAAGAACGTCGGCGTTCCGCGCACGGCGAGCTGCCGGGCGAGCCCGCCCGCCGCGGCCACGCGCTCGAAGCGGCGGCCGCTCGTCATGCAGTCGTCGAAGCCCGCCACGTCCGCCCCGGCCTGCTCGGCCCACCCCCGGAGGAGCGCGCGGGGCGCGTCGCTCCCCTTCCACTCGGGCTGTTCGGCCCAGAGACGCTCCGTGAACGTCACGTAGAGATCCTCTCCCTGCTCGAGCGTGCACTCGGCCGCGCGGGTCGCCTCGAGAGAGTTCTCGAACATGCCGGTGACATACGGAACGAACTTCCATTCCACGCGCCCGGTCTCGACGAACTCGTCCCGGAGCGCCGGCCACGTCTCGAGGTGGAACCGCCGGCAGTAGCCGCATCCGAAGTCGGAGAGCTCCACCACCCGCACGGGCGCGTCCACGGAACCGAAATCGAATCCCAGTTCTGCAACGGGAACGTCGCGCAGCGGGCTGGGAGGCTCCCGGGTCTCCTGGGCGCGCGCGTCGAGGAGCGTGCGCGTGAGCGAGCCCGGGCCGTCGCCCGCCGGGGCCTCCCCGCCGCACGCGGCCAGGAGCAGGGTGCTGAGCACGAGCGCGAGCGTGCCGCGCGCCGGAGTCTTCGCCGATCTCATGGCAGATCCAGTTCGATGAGCTGGCCCATCCCCGCCAGCGTGGCGCTCACCGCCGTGAAGCGGTCCGTGAGCATGAGCAACCCGATCACGACGAGCACGGCCCCGGCCATGCGCTGCAGGGGCACGAGCCAGCGTCGGGCGCGCGCGGCCACACGGAGGAACGCGTCGAGCCCCGCGCCGGCCAGGAGGAAGGGTACCCCGAGCCCCGCCGCGTAGGCCCCGAGCAGCGCGGTCCCCTGGACCATGGTCGTCTCGAGCCCGGCATAGAGTAGGATGGAAGCCAGCACCGGGCCAATGCAGGGCGTCCATCCGGCCGCGAACGCCATGCCCAGCGCGAAGGCGCTCCAGCCGGCGGCGCCAGCCCGCCCGGCGAGCGCCGGCCGGAGCTCGCGCTCGAGCAGGCGGGGACGCAGCACCCCGGCGAGGTGCAGCCCCAGCACCACGAGCAGCAGCCCGCCGGCCCGCGCGAGCCACGGAAGGGCGCGCGCCACCGGCGCTCCGAGCGCGGTGGTGACGAGCCCCATGGTCATGAAGACGAGCGCGAAGCCGACGACGAAGAGCGAGGCGTGGGCGAGCACGCCCCGGCGGCCCTCCGCGCCGGCCGCCCGCATCTCCTCGAGGCCGAGCCCCGACACGAGCGCGAGATAGCTCGGCACGAGCGGCAGCACGCACGGCGACAGGAACGAGACGAGCCCCGCCGCGAATGCGAGCGGAAGCGAGACCTGGATCTCCACGTGGCGGTGCTACCCGTCCCGGCTCCGGAGGCGCCGGCTCAGAGGCTGAAGTCCTTCAGGAGGCGCTTCTCCTCCTTGCCGAGCGTCGCCTGGATCTCCAGGTGCTTCTCGAGCCCGCTCCCGTTCAGCTTGTTCCTGAGGAGCTGGTCGAGCTGGAACAGCCCGGCCGAGTTCGAGAGCGCGACCGTGATCCGGATCGGCTTGTCCTCGCCGGGCTCGAGCCGCACGGAGTCCACCGCCTGGGCGGACACCGAGTGGATCGACAGCGACCCGGCCGAGAACGGGATGCGCGAGCGCCCCTTGGCCATGTCGAGCGCATCCGCGATGCGGACCACGCCCGCCTCGAGGGTGAGCGGCTTCCCGCCGGAGCGGTGCGAGATGATGGCGTGGAGGATCTCGGAGCGCAGGATCGTGGCGCGCCGCACGTCGTAGAGCTCGCCGAGGATCTCCTTGAGCTTCGACTGCGCGATGAAGAGGCTGAACGACTCGTGGTCCTCGCGGTGGATCGACATGCCGACGTCGTGCAGGAGCGCGGCGAGCGCCACCACGATCTCGGCGTCCTCGGGGTCCATCTCGTAGTTGCGGACGACCCCGGGCTCGATGCCCGCCTCCACGAGGAGCCGCAGCATCCGCACCGCGATGTTCATCACGATCTTCACGTGCACCGCGCCGTGGTCGGTCATCCCGAGCCGCTCCACGGCGTTGACGTTCGCGGCGAGCCAGAGCGCGTAGAGCTCGTCGTCCGCGTTCACCAGCTCCATCACGCGACGGAGCCGCGCGTTGTGCCGGTGCGGGACCGTCATCTCGATGCGACGCTCGAAGCGGGCGTCGATGTCCCGCACGACCTCGTAGGGCGAGGGCGCGGCCTCCGTCTCGAAGAAGCCGTCGTCGCGCGCCGTCTTCTCCCGGCCGGTGCCCTCCCGGGCGTCCCGCCTCGAATCCTGTTGTCTCAGCTCGGTCACGTTGCCGACTCCCAGTCGAGAACCCTGTCCACGCCGTCACGCACGACGACGGTGCCCACGATGCGGTCGTGGATGGCCTGGCGGTTCGCGTCCCAGTAGATCTGGGCGAATCCGAGAAGCCCCGTCGCGAAGCCGGCCGCGTATCCGCCGGCGCGCTCGAAGGCGGTCCACCAGGTGAGGGGCTCCCCGTCGAGACGGACGACGCGGATGCCGAGGAGCCGCTTGCCGACGGTGCGGCCCTTCCAACCCGACACCGTCAGGGTCATGTAGAGCGTCGCCCACCCGAATCCGAACCCGAGCAGGTCGACGACGTTCCGCAGCCCCGCCAGGATGCCGCCCTCCTCGCGCTCCGCGAGCTCGAGCTCCGCCGCCCGCTGCCGGGCGAGCGCGGCGCGGGCCTCGATCTCCCGGTCCTCCAGGAGCCCCAGCAGCGTCGCCACGCTGTCGGCCGCCGCGCCGGAGAGCGGCTCCGCGGTGGGAAGCGCCCCCTCGGCGGTGGTGTGGGAGGGATCGGCGCTCGCGCCGGCGGCTCCGGTGTCGCCCGCCGAATCGACCATGGAATCCGCGAGGGGGCCCGCGACGCGCGCGGCCAGGCGCCCGGCCTCGACCGCGCGGTCGATGATCGCCTCCGCCTCGTCGGCCCAGGGCGCCTCGGCGCGTACGAGACCCTCGAGGATCTCCCGGATCTCCCCGAGCGGCATCCCCAGGACCGCCGCCGTCTCGGCGAGCTCGCGGGCCGCCTCCTCGGCCTCCTCGGCGTCATCGGCGTTGCGGAAGGTGAAGCCACCGCCCGCCGCCGAAAGCAGGGGGCCGAGCGCGGCCCTCCCGACGCGTACCTCGCCCGTGTCCGACATCGTGGCCAGGTCGACCTCGGGACCGCCGCCGAGATCGAAGTCCATGGCGGCCCACACCACGAAGGTGAGGAAGCCGACGAAGAGGCCGAGGCACCCGACCGAGAGCCGCATCGCCCGGTCGAACACGCTCCCGCGCAGGGGGATGCGCCGGAGCCCCGCGCGCACGAGAAGGATCGAGACGACCACGCCGAGGACGAGCGCGAAGCTCCGCGTCACCACGGTGAGCGCGCCGATCACGAGCAGGTCGATCGCCATGGCGGCCATGCGCCTCCCCGGCGTCGCGAGCGCCGTCCCGAGCAGGGCCGGCGCCACGGCGAAGGCGTCGGGGGTGATGATGCTGCGCGGATCGCGCGTGGTGGCGCGACGTGGCCCGGACCCCGAGCCGGACGCACCCGACGTCGCCCGTTCGATCATGTGGAGGCCGGTGGCCGGGGCGCCCGCGTCAGCGGCCTCGCCGCATGCCGGCCACGAGGGCGATGCCGGCGGCGGCGCCGAGCAGCGCGCTCCCGATGAGGACGCGGTTCAGGGCGGCGGAGGTCCTGGGGGCGGGCGGGGCAGCCGCACGCTCCTCGGGGGGCGCGGCATCGGGGGTGGAGACCGTTCCCTGCCAGTCGCACGAGGGGCACGAGGCGAGCGCCCGCTGCCGGGCCGTACGGTTCGCGAAGTGGGCGGGCACGGCGCACCGGGGGCAGTCGACGCCGGCCGGGTAGGGTTCGACGAGCCCGTACAGGGCGCTCTTGGACAGGTCCAGAGCGTCCGCGATCCGGTTCACGCTCTCGTCGGATTCCCAGTACAGATCGTTGGCTCTGCGCGCCGTGCCTCTCCGTGCGGAAGCGTCCATCGAACCTCGCCCGGCTCGGGTTGACCCCTGGCGTCCACCGATACCAACATAGCTGGCGCGTCCCGTCGCGCACCACGGACCGGCGGGCCCGTGCGGCCTCACCCCCGGGAGACCCGATGCGCCCTCGAGAGCGCGTGCTGCAGAGCCTGGAGAAGGTCTACCGGGCGGCGTTCGCCGCGGCGGAGGAGGCCGGCGACCGCGCCCGCATGGAGGCGCTCGACCTGGAGTACCAGCAGGAGCAGATCCGCCTCGAGGTGCTGCTCGACATCCGCGACCTCCTCGCGAGCCCCGAGTCCGAGCCGGCCGAGGAAGGGACCGTCTCTCTGCTCGAGAAGGCCCAGAAGATCCGCAATCTGACCCGCCTCCGTTGACCTCGCGCATCTACACCCGGACGGGCGACCGGGGCGACACGGCGCTGTTCGGAGGCGGACGCGTCCCCAAGAGCGACGCGCGCGTGGAGGCCTACGGGACCGTCGACGAGCTCAACTCGGTCCTGGGCGTGGCCCTCGCCGGCGGGCTCGACGGAGGGATCTCCGGGCGGATCGAGCGGATCCAGCACGACCTCTTCGCGATCGGGTCGGACCTGGCCACGCCTCCGCCGGCTCCGGGGCGGCGGCGGCCCGAGACCCCCGACGTCCCGAGGGAGCGGATCGCGGAGATGGAGGCCTGGATCGACGAGGCCGACCGGGAGCTCCCGCCGCTCCGCTCCTTCGTGCTTCCCGGCGGGACACCCGGCGCGGCGGCGCTGCACCTCGCGCGCACGGTGTGCCGCCGGGCCGAGCGGCGCGTGGTCCATCTCGCGCAGTCCGAGGAGGTCCACGAGGACGTGGTCCGCTACCTGAACCGGCTCTCGGATCTCCTCTTCACGCTCGCGCGGCTCGAGAACCTGCGCGCCGGCCGGGAGGACGTCGCGTGGCGGAAGGGCTGAGCCACCGCACGTTCCGGCTGCAGCCGCGGTCGGGCGACCTGATCCGCGGGGACGTCCGGACCCCCGCGTCCGGGCCCGACGGCCGGCCCGAAGCGGCGGTGGTCGTGGTCCACGGCTTCAAGGGATTCAAGGACTGGGCGTTCTTCCCGTGGGTGGCCGAGCGTCTCGCAGCGGCGGGCTTCGCGGCCGTCTCGTTCAACTTCTCCCGGAACGGGGTCGGTGAGGATCTCGGGACGTTCGGCGAGCTCGACCGCTTCGCCCGCAACACCTTCTCGTTCGAGCGGGAGGAGGTGGCGCTCGTGCTGGAGGCCGCGAGCACCGGGACCCTGCTCGGATACCGGCCCCGGCGGATCGGGCTGCTCGGCCACAGCCGGGGCGGCGCGCAGGCGATCCTCGCCGCGGCCACGATCCCGGAGGTGGCCTCGCTCGTCACCTGGGCCTCCGTGGCCACCTTCGACCGCTGGAGCGAGGACGAGAAGCGCGCCTGGCGCGCGGACGGCCGGCACTGGGTCGAAAACCAGCGCACGGGCCAACGAATGCCTCTCGACCTGACGCTGATCGAGGACCTGGAGCACAACCGGGGCTCGCTGGACGTCGTCGCGGCCGCACGCCGCGTGCGCGTCCCGTGGCTGGTCGTGCACGGCGCGGCCGACGCCACCGTCGATCCGTCCGACGGGCGCGTTCTCCAGGCGGCCGGGCCGAGGGCGCGGCTGCACGTGGTCGAGGGCGCCGGTCACACGTTCGAGGCCCGCCATCCGTTCGAGCAGGTGCCGCCGCAGCTCTCGGAGGCGGTCGATGCCACCCTCGCGCATTTCGCCCGGTCCCTCCGGGGCTGAAGGCCCGCCCCCGCGACCGCGGGCGGAGGCGATGTCGTCCTCCGTCCTCGCCGAGGCCGCGGCCGCGGGCATCGACGAGGCGGGACGGCGGCTCCTGCGGGAGGCGCTGGATCTCGCGATGGAGCCGCGGAGCGCCCGGCTGCTCGACGATCACCACCCGGCGTTCCTGCACCCCGGCCGGACCGTCCTGCTCATGCTGCGGGAAGGGGGCTCGCGCGATCCCGTGGCGCTCGCCGCCGGGGCGCTCCACGAGTCCCGCGATCCGGATCTCGGCGTGCCGGCGGAGCGGGCGGCCGATCTCGCCGCCGGGGCGGTGCGGGACGCCCTCCTGCAGCTTCCCCGGCCGGGCGACGGGCAGCTCGCCGAACGGCTGGTGACCCTGCCGCCGGGCCCGCTCGTCGCCGTGCTGGCCGAGCGCCTCGACCAGCTCCGGCACGAGCACCTCCGCGAGCCGGTCGTCCCCTGGCCGGAGCTGCTCGAGCAGACCCGCCTCGTGTGGCACCCGGTGGCCGCCCGCGCGGCCTCCGAGATGGCCCGACGGTACGCGCACTGGCTCCGTGTCTTCGCGCGCCGGGTGGCCCCTCCGCGGGGCCCGTCCGGGCCGCTTGCCAGCCCCTGACGCTTTGATTAAAGGTTCACCTCTACGCCGGACCGCGAACCGGACGGTCCGTGCGCACCCACAGGAAGTCCCGGGAACATGGCATACATCATCACGGAACCCTGCATCGACACGAAGGACGCGAGCTGCGTCGAGGTGTGCCCGGTCGATTGCATCTACGAGGGCGAAGATCAGTACTACATCCACCCCGACGAGTGCATCGATTGTGGCGCGTGCGAGCCGGAATGCCCGGTGCAGGCGATCTTCCCGGACACCGACGTGCCGCCGGAGTGGACGAGCTACGTCGAGAAGAACAAGACGCACTTCGAGTAGCGTCGCACGGAAAGCCCCGAGAAGAAGAAGCGGCGGGGGACCGGAGAGGGTCCCCCGCCGCTTTTCGCTGGGATGCGGCTCGCCGGCGTCGACGATACCCTAGAAGCCCACCTCGCGGAGGCGCTCCAACGAGATGTGCACCGCACCCTCTCCCTCCCCCGGCACGAGGCGCGGGGCCCGCAGCTCCGCGGGGTCCCGCTGCTGGCGGACCAGCAGGAGGGTCGTGGCGAGCGCCGAAGCGCCCAGAATCCCGACGAACAACCTCTTCAATGGCACCTCCGGGTAGGGGTCCGTTGCGGCACCGCGGCAGGCAAGAAGCGCGCCGCATGGGAAGTACCCGCCAGGCGGGGTTTCGTGCGGCTCCTCGGCGCGGGTCTGAGGTAGCGGCGCCGCGCTCCGCTGTGGCAGTGCAGCGCCTGGCCGGGGCGCGCGCATGAGCGGCGCCCCGGAGGTGGGCCGGGAACGAGCGGGAGCGGACGCGCTCGAACGCGCACGGGCCGGTGACCCGGTCGCGCTCGCGCGCCTCCTCGTCTCGATCCCGTCCGTGAACCCGGTGCTCGAGCCCGGCGGCGCGGGCGAGGCGGACGTGGCCCGGGCGGCCGCACGGCTCCTGCGGGAGTGGGGACTCGAGGTGGAGGTGCGCGAGGTCGCGCCAGGCCGTCCGAACGTCCTCGCACGGCTCCCCGGAACCGGCCCGTCGCTCCTCCTGAACGGCCACCTCGACACGGTCGGGGTCGCCGGCATGACCGTGGACCCGTTCGGCGCCACCCTCACGGACTCCAGGCTGACCGGCCGCGGGGCCTGCGACATGAAGGGCGGGGTGGCCGCCATCCTCGCAGCCGCGCACCGGCTCTCCACCGAGGATCCGGCCTCGCACGCGCCGCTGCTCGTGGCGCTGACGGCCGACGAGGAGCACGCGAGCCTCGGGATGGAGCGCCTCGTGGAGGAGCCGCTCGGCGCGGCCATGGCGATCGTGTGCGAGCCCACGGCGCTCACCGTCATGCCGGCCCACAAGGGCTTCGTGTGGATCCGGGGCTCCTTCCGGGGGCGCGCGGCCCACGGCTCCCGCCCCGAGCTCGGCGTCGACGCGATCCGGCACGCGGCGCTCTGGCTCGCCCGGCTCGAGGCGCTGAGGGCGCGGTACGGGGCGACGGCCCCGCACGCGCTGCTCGGCCGTCCTTCTTTCCACGCGGGCACGATCCGCGGCGGCAGCGCGGCCTCCGTCTATCCCGACGGGTGCGAGCTCGTCGTGGAGTGCCGGACGCTCCCTGGGACGTCCCCGAGCGCCGTGCTCGAGGACTTCCGGCGCGCGCTCGACGAGCTGCGCGCCGGGGATCCCACGATCGAGGCGGACATCGAGGTCGCGCTCGAGCGGCCGGGGAGCGACGTGCCCGCCGACGCTCCCGTGGTGCGGGCCCTCCTCGCGGCGCTCGAGCGTCTGGGCCGCCCGGCGGAGCTGCGGGGGATGAGCGCGTGGGTCGACGCGGCCTTCCTGAACCGCGCCGGGATCCCGGCCGTGTGCTTCGGACCGGGCGACATCGAGCAGGCCCACACCGCGGACGAGTGGATCGACACGGAGGAGATCCGCGTCTGCGCCGACGTCCTCGTGGAGGTCGCCCGGGACCTGGCCCGCGCCACGAGCCGCTGAGCTCCCCCGCCCGGACCGACCCTTGGTCGCCGGGTGATGCGGTACGACTTTGAAGGGCCGACCCGGCCGCGCCTCGAGCCCCCGCGAGCCGGCCGATCGGGTCGGACGAACGGACCCAAGAGGAAGGCTGGAGCCGCACATGTCCGCACCCGGGGAGGGCGCCTCCGCGCCGGACCTCGAGCGCCGCCGCCAGTCCGTCATCGACCTGCTGTGCGAGCGGTTCGCCGACGACGCGATGAGCGTCGAGGAGTTCGAGCGCCGGGTGGACTCGGCGCACGGCGCTTCGACCAGCGAGGAGCTCGACGCGCTCCTGCGCGACCTCCCGGGCCGGCGCCCCCTCCCGAGCCGCCCCTCGGGCGGCGCCGTGCAGGGGTACTCCACGGTGTCCCCCGATCGGGTGCAGGACCGCGATCTCGTCCTCGCGATCATGGGCGGCACGACCCGGAAGGGCCGCTGGACGCCCGCGCGGCGGAACTACGCGATCGCGCTGATGGGCGGCGCGGAGCTCGATTTCCGCGAGGCGATCCTCCCGCCCGGCGTCACCGAGGTGCACATCTACGCGATGTGGGGCGGCGTGGACGTGATCGTGCCCCCGGACCTGCACGTCGAGAGCCACGGATTCGCGATCATGGGCGGCTTCGAGCACGCCGCCGACGAGGCCGTCGCGCCCGGCCCCGAGACCCCGACGCTCCGCCTGACCGGGCTCGCGATCATGGGCGGGGTCGACATCAGCGTGCGACGTCCCGGCGAGACCGCGCGGGAAGCCCGTCGGCGGCGGCGCATCGAGGCCAAGGAGCGGAGGCGGCTCGGGGAGTAGCGCCCGCGCCGTGCCGGGCGCCGCTCGCCCGCCGCCCCCTCCGGCTCAGCTCCCGAGCGTCCTCCCGAGGTACGCCTTCAGACGCTGCCAGGCATCGAGGGCCGGCCCGGTTCGGACCTCCGGCTCCTCGTCCACGCGCAGCCAGAAGCCGTGGTCGACCGCGTCGTAGATGTGCAGGTCGTGCTCGAGGCCGATCTCGTCGAGCGCCTGCTCGAACGCGGCGACCTGCTCCGGGGCGGGCCCGCGGTCCAGGCGCGCGAAGGTCCCGTACACCTCGTGGTCGATGTCACGGAGCACCTCCGGATCGTCGACCAGGCGGCCGTAGAAGATCGCCGTCGCCTCGTGGTCCTCGCCGTCCAGGCCGAACGAGAGCGCGATCCCGCCGCCGAAGCACCAGCCCATCGCGCCGACCCGGCCCGTCACGTCGTCCCGCTCCCGCAGGAAGCGGACGGCCGCGTTCAGGTTCTCGATCACCCGCGGCATGTCGGCCTGCGTCTCCTGGACGAGCGCCATGTTCTCCTCGGGGCTCGACCCCGTGCGCCCGTGGAACAGGTCGACGGCGAGCGTGACGTAACCCTCGGCCGCGAAGTCGTCGGCGAGCTGACGGACGCGGTCCACGAGGCCGTTCCATTCGTGGATGATGACGAGCGCCGGGAACGGTCCGTCGCCGGCCGGCACCGCCAGGTAGCCCGTGGTCGCCTGGTCGCCCGGCACGTACCGGACGTCCCCGCCCTGGAGCGCACCACCCTCCCCGAGGATCGCCGGAGGGAGCTGGTCCCCCGCGGTCGGGGACAGCGGCACGCCGGCCGCCTCCGGGCCGCCTGCCGAGCCTTCCGGGGGCGCTCCCTCGCCGCCGCAGGAAGCCAGGAGGAGCAGGGTGAGCAGCAGCGCGGGACGCATCGGCATCGGTCGGGGCTCCGTGGATCGGTCGTCTGGTTCTGCCGCCGCCCGGCGGCCTTCGCGGGCCCGCCCGGGGGCGGCGTCGGAAGGTAAACAACCGCCGCCTCCTCTCGGGCGCAAGCACGGGCCGGGGGGCCCGTCCGCCGGGGACAGGCCGCGTCCCCTGTGGATGACGCTTCGCCCCCGCTCGCGGGTCGCCCGGGCGCCCTCCGCGCCCCCGTCACACCGCGTCGATCCAGCAACGGCGCGCCCGTTCGGCCTCCCGCAGGCGCGGGAACCAGCGCGGCACGGGCCTTGTAATAGGACCGCGCAGGTGACGAAATCCGTAGAACTCGGTAGGATGACCCCGCGATCCGGTTCCTCATCGGGCCGGGACGTCCCAATCAAGCACGGCGAGCCCACCTCGCCGAAGGACAGGAGAGAGATGGTGCGTCACACGAGCAGCAAGCTCCTTTCGGTGATGATCCTTCCCGCCGGCGTCGCGCTCGCGTTCCAGGGAAGCGCCGAGGCCGGGCCCGCCGCGAGCGAGGCCTTCGCCCTGCACGAGGTGGCCCAGGAGGTCAGCTACCAGAACGACGTCGTGCCGATCCTCCAGCAGCACTGCGTCCGCTGCCACGGTGGCACGAACGAGGCGGGCGAGGTCGTGGTCGAGCTCGGCTACAACATGACCACCTACGAGGGCCTGATGGCGGGCTCCGACTACGGCACGGTCATCGAGCCCGGCGATCCCGACGGGAGCCTCTTCATCGAGATGATCGTGAACGGGGACATGCCCGAGGAAGGCGACCCGGTGCCGCCCGAGCAGATCGAGGTCCTGCGGACCTGGATCGCCGAGGGCGCCCAGAACAACTGAGCCAGCGCGGCCGGGCTGCGCCCCGGACCGCACTGAGGGAAAAGAGAAGGGCCGCGCGTCGGGAAGCATCCGACGCGCGGCCCTTCTCGTTCGCGGCGGTCCGGCCGAGCCCTCCGATCGGAGGGCGGGCCGCTCCGCTCAGCTCCCTCCCGCCTCCAGGACCTCCTCGGCCCGCACGTGGGTCGTCGCGTACCAGTCCTGGCGGAGCCAGTCGACGATCAGCTCCATCTGCGCCGGCGTGAGAATGCCGTCCTCGCCGAACGCGGGCATGCGGTCGTTGTTCTCGCCGTAGAAGCGCGCGTGCGCGGGGTTGTCCAGCATCCCGAGCATCCATTCACGCGACGCCCATCCGGTGAGGTCCGGTCCCGCTTCCTCGACCGAGCCGACCCCGTGGAAGGTGTGGCAGTCGGCGCAGTTCACGACCTCGTTCACGATCGCGAGCCGTCCGCGCTCGATGTCCGCGGCCTCCGCCGAATCGAGCTCCTCCTGCCGGCGCAGACCCGCCTCGGCCGAGAGCGCCTTGATCACGTACGGCAGCTCCGCGCGCTGCTCGTCCGTCCAGGCGTTCGGGATCCCCCGCTGGACGAACCGGGCCATCTCGCCGTTCCGGAAGTCGGTGCCGCCGAAGTACTCGATCGTGTTGATCCGCTGCGGATCGAAGAGACCCTCCAGCCACTCGCGACTTCCGAACCCGGCGAGGTCGGAGGCGGTGGGCTCCTCGGCCGGCGGCACGCCCAGACCGTCGTGCCCGTCGTAGGTGTGGCAGCTCGCGCAGTTGCTCGCGAACAGGCGCGGGCCCCGTGTGAGCGGATCCTCGCGGATCATCGCGAGGGCGCCCGTCGGCGGGATGCCCGTGGGCGCGGAGGCCAGCTCACGGACGCGCGCCGCGTCGTGCTCGGCCTGCTCCCTCGCCGCCAGGAAGTCCGGGTCCGCGCGATCCTGCGCGTACGCGAGCCAGGTCAGGAGCCCGATGCCGGCCACGAGCGAGGTGAGGAGCCCCAGGTTGAAGCGGTGCCCGAGGTCCCACTGCCCGATGATCGGCATGAGCGCCACCACCGTGACGATGATCCCCGGGATGATCATCGCGCCCACGACCTCCCAGCCCGCGGGGAAGTACTTCAGCCACTGGAACAGGAACATGAAGTACCACTCGGGACGGGCGGCCGCGTATGGCTCCGTCGGATCCGCGGGCGCGCCCAGCTCCGCGCCGCCCCGGACGACCACGAGCAGCAGCACGGTCGCCATGACGGCGAGCATCGCCACCGCGTCGCGCAGGACCTGGTCGGGCCAGAACATCCCGTCCGGGCCGCGATCCGGATCCTTCGCCGTCACGCCGTGACGCCGGAACAGGTACAGGTGGGCCGCGATGAGCAGGACGAGCCCCGCCGGTATGATTCCGGCGTGCAACGCGAAGAAGCGGGTCAACGTGTGGTGCCCGTACTCCGCGCCGCCGACCATGAAGCGTTGCAGCTCCGGCCCGATGAGCGGCGTGATCGCGGCGATGCTCGTCGCGACCTTCGTGGCCCAGAAGCCCTTCTGGTCCCACGGCAGCAGGTAGCCGGTCAGCGAGAGACCGAGCACGAGCCCGAGCAGGCCGAGGCCGAACCAGAAGTTGACCTCGCGCGGAGCCCGGTACGCCCCGTCGATCACCACCTGCATCAGGTGCAGGAGCAGGAGGACGACCGTGACCTGGGCCGTGTAGTGGTGGATGCCGCGCAGCAGCCATCCACCCCACATCTGGTACTGGATGAAGTAGACGCTTTCCCAGGCCCCCTGCGCGTTCGGGCTGTACGCCGCCCAGAGGATGAACCCGGTGATGAACTGCACCCCGATCGCGAAGGCCAGGGCGCTGCCCCACACGTAGCGCCAGCGCGGGCCGCCCGGGATGCGCTCGTAGAGCGCCTCCTTCGCGAGGGCGCGATAGCCGGTCCGATTGTCGAGCCAGTCGGTGAGCGCCTTCAGACGATCGTTCATACGATCGGCACCTTGTCTTCCTGGCCGGGCTGGAAGTTCTGGAAGCGCACCCAGACCTCGGTCTCGTTCCGGATCTCGACCTCGAGCTCGTCCATCGCCCTGGGGCTCGGGCTCGCCGGGTCCTCGATGGAGCCGTCGAGCGAGAAGCGGCTCCGGTGGCAGGGGCATTGGAAGTGGGTGCCCTGCGGCGCGAGGTTCACGAAGCACCCCGCGTGCGGACAGACCACGTTCAGACAGGTCAGCTCGCCGTCGGGCGTCCGTCGCAGGTAGACCGCGCCCACCGGCGTGTTCTGGTAGGTGGTCCACGCATCCGTGCGGTCCGCGTTGACGGTGAACCGCCGGGGGACTCCGTCCGAGGGCACGACCGGGAGCGTGGTGACCATCACCATCCCGCTGTCGCCCTGCCGCCGTCGCAGGGGGTCGAGGAGGGTCGCGATTCCCGCGAGCAGGGGCGCGACCCCCGCGAGGCCCGCGGTGACCACCGCGCCCGCCGCGGTCAGGAAGTTCCGGCGGGGGGCCCCTTCGGGCGTCCGCGTTTCGTCGCTCATAAGGTCCAGAATGATGCGATGAGTCAGGTGCAGCACCGCGACCCGGGGGCCCCGGCGGACATGGAAAAACGCCGGCCCCCGACGCGGGCACGTGCCGGAAGAGCCGACGCGGTGCAGAATATAGGGCACATCGTTCGCCGATCCCACCGCGGACGCAAGGCGGCGTTCCAGGGGATCGCGGCCCACCCCTCGGAGAGCCGCCTCCCGCCACCGGCACGTCCCACGGAGGAGAAACCGTGCGCATCCGTACGACACTCGGGCTCTCGACAACGCTGATCGTGGCCGCGTGGACGGCCGCGTGCGCCCCCGCGCCGGACGCGCCCCCGACGAGCGAGTGGCCGCCCGTGGCGACCTTCTCCATTCTCGCCCGGGACCCCGCGACCGGAGAGCTCGGCGGAGCGGTGCAGTCCCGCGTGTTCTCCGTCGGAAACGGCGTGCTGTGGGCGGAGGCGGGGGTCGGGGCCGTGGCGACGCAGGCCGTCGTCGACGTCAGCTACGGTCCGCGCGGACTCGAGCTGCTGCGGTCGGGGCTCGGCGCCGACGAGGTGGTCCGGCGGCTGCTCGAGGAGGATCCCGACCCGCGTCCGGAGGACTGGCCGGAGGGCGGGCGCCAGGTGGCGGTCCTGGACGGGCGGGGGAACGTCGCGGCCCACACGGGTCCGTCCGCGAGCGCGTGGGCCGGTCACCGCACGGCGGACGGGGTGACGGCGCAGGGCAACATCCTGGCGGGTCCGGAGGTGGTGGACGCCATGATCGAGGCCTTCGAGCGCACGGAGGGGCACCTCTCCTTCCGGCTGCTCGCGGCCCTCGAGGCCGGCCAGGCGGCCGGAGGCGACCGCCGCGGCATGCAGTCCGCCGCGATGCTCATCGTCCGGGAGGACGGCGGCGTCTGGCTCAACAACGACGTGGTCCTGCGCCTGCAGGTGGACGACGCGGAGGAGCCGATCGCCGAGCTGCGGCGCCTCGTGGAGCTCGCCGCCCGGCAGCGCGAGCGGATCCGCGGCGGGCGGTGAGGGCCCGGCGCCGCTACCGCCCTCCGCCCCCGCGCCGCACCGGCACCATCGGCGGGTGGATGCGGGTGTACTTCACGACCCGCCGCTGCGAGACCTCGGCCCCGTAGACGTTCCCCTCCGCGTCGACGGCGACGCCCTCCGGGCCGCTGAAGCTCATCACGCCGAGCCGGGGATCGTTCCAGCTCTCGGGAATGAAGTGGAAGACCCAGCCCGTGCGCGCGTCCCCGATCCGGATGCCGCGCTCCCAGCCGGCGTTGCGCTGGCCCGTCCACTCGTTCGGCGCCGGTCCCGACTCTGAGTCCGCGACGTAGAGCAGGTCGTTCCCGTCGATGTAGAGCCCGCTCGGCCGACCGAACTGCGTCCACGCGGCGAGGAAGCCGCCGTCCTGGTCGAGGATCTGGATGCGGTTGTTGTAGCGGTCCGCCACGAAGAGGCGCCCCTCGGAGTCCATCGCGAGCGCGTGCGGCTCGTGGAACTCGCCCGGAGCCCACCCCGTCCGCCCGATGGTGGCCACGTGCGTGCCGTCCGGGGCGTACTTCTGGATGCGGTTCGGGTCCTCGGGCCCGTGGCCCTCCGCGATGAAGATGTGTCCGTCCGGGGCCACGAGGACGGCGTTCGGGCGCGTGAGCCGGTTCGGCGGATCGCCGGGCTGACCGGGCGTGCCGATCGTCATCAGGAGCTCGCCCGTGGGCGAGTACTTCCGGACCACGTGGCCGATCCCCGCCTCCTCGGCCCCGCCCGTCGCCGCGTCGGCGATCCACACCGACCCCTCCGCGTCCACCCACATACCGTGCGGCCAGGCGAGCTCGCCCGCCCCGAAGGAGCGCAGCACGTTCCCTTCGGGATCCAGGAGCAGGACGGGGTCCAGGTCCGAGCCGACGCAGCTGTTCTGCCCGCAGCGCTCCGCGACCCACAGGTTTCCGTCCGCCGTGGGGAAGATCGCGCTGATCGACCCCCAGCTCCGCCCGTCCGGCAGGTCGCCCCACGCGTAGTCCGGGCGGTACGGGTTGGTGGTGCTCTGGGCCTGCGCCGCGAGCGGGGCGGCGACGACGAGCGCGAGCGTGAAGGCCGCGGTAGGGAGCCGCATGTCGATGTCCTTCCAGGGGAGGCCGCGGGCGGCGCGACGACGAGCCGTGGCAGGTACGGTGGGACGCGGCCGTCGGGGCCGCAACCGTGCGCCCGTCCGCTCCGGCGGCGTTCCGATGGGGGTGCCGGAGCGGCACGCGCCTGCGCGAAGGGCCCCCGGCGCGCGCGCCGGAGGCCCCTCCGCCTGCCCGAGGGTCGTCTTCCTCAGCAGTGCTCGTCGTACGCCCGCCGGAGATCCTCCGCGATGTCCTCGGGGTGCCGCCCCTCGATCAGGTGCCGCTCCATGAAGTACACCAGCTCCCCGTCGCGGAAGAGGGCGACGGAGGGCGACGAGGGCGGATATCCGGTGATGTACTCGCGCGCCCGCTCGGTCGCCTCCAGGTCCTGTCCCGCGAAGACGGTGGTCAGCACCTCCGGCTTCTTCTCGTTCTGGAGCGAGAGATACACCGCGGGGCGCATCATCCCCGCCGCGCACCCGCACACCGAGTTCACCGCGAGCAGGGTCGTCCGCTTCTCGGAGCCGAGAACGGCGTCCACGTCCTCCGGGGTCCGGAGCTCCGTGAAGCCGATCCGCAGGAGATCCTGACGCATGGGAGCGACCATCATCTCGGGGTAGGGCATGACTTTCTCCTGTTCTGCCGAGGAACCTCGAAGCTCAAAGCTCACCCTCCCCCGCGGGTCTGTCCACCGGAGGCGCGGGGCCGGCGCGAGACTCGGCCGGGACTCGGGAAAGGGCACCGGTGCGTGGTACACCGGAGGGGTCCCCGGACGCGGGATGCGGGGCGCGTTCGCCCGTTCGGGCGGCGCCGCGTTTGCCTGGGCGCGCGGGGTCGGCGAATTTCAGGGTCCATCTCCGAAAAGCGATGCTCTTGAACGACTTCGACATGGCCACGACGGACATCGTCCGCCTCCGGGTGAACGGTGACCTGCGCGCGGTCGGCGTGCCGTCGCACTACACGCTGCTCGAGACGCTGCGCTACGGCCTGGGCCTCACCGGCTCCAAGCAGGGCTGCGACAAGGGGGACTGCGGCGCGTGCACCGTGCTGCTCGACGGCGTGCCCACGCTCTCGTGCATCACGCCGGTCGGGGAGGCCGCCGGACGGAGCGTCACGACGGTCGAGGGCCTCGCGAGCCCCGCCGGCCCGCACCCGCTGCAGGACGAGTTCGACCTGAACGGGGCCGCGCAGTGCGGCTTCTGCACGCCGGGGATCCTGTGCTCGGCGGCGGCGCTCCTCGAGGCGAATCCCGCGCCCACCCGGGACCAGATCCGCGAAGCGCTCGGCGGCAACCTCTGCCGCTGCACCGGCTACACGAAGATCTACGACGCCGTGGAGGCGGCCGCCTCGCGGCTCCGCGAAGGGACGGAGGGCGCGCGCGTGGGCCGGGAAGCGGCCGGGAAAGCAGCAGGACACGGGCGACCCGCGGCGCCGTCCGCCCCGGGGGAGAACGGGCGATGATCCGCGAGCCCGGCCCCGCCCGCTCGGAGCAGAACGTGATCGGCCGCCCGATGCGGAAGGTCGAGGGCCTCGACAAGTCCACGGGCCGCGCCGTCTACACGGACGACATCCGGCTGCCGGGCATGCTCCACGGGAAGATCCTGCGGAGCCCGCACCCGCACGCCCGCATCGTCTCGATCGACACCTCCGCGGCCGAGGCGCTCGAGGGGGTGCACGCGGTGGTGACCGGCCGGGACATGGCGACGCCGTACGGGATCATCCCCTGGACGCCCGACGAGTACCCGCTCTCGGTGGACCGGGTGCGCTACATCGGCGACGGGGTGGCGGCCGTGGCCGCCGTGGACGAGGACACCGCGATCCGCGCCCTCGACCTGATCCGCGTGGAGTACGAGGAGCTTCCCGCGTTCCTCGATCCCTTCGACGCGCTCGCCGCGGACGGATCCACCGCCTACATCCACGACGCGAAGAAGCCGGGTCGGAACGGGAACGTCACCAAGAAGGTGAAGCTCGAGTTCGGCGACGTCGAAGGGGGGCTCGAGGCGGCCGACGTCGTGGTCGAGGGCGAGTACTTCTTCGAGGGCACGACGCACGCGCCCATCGAGCCCCACTGCGCGGTCGGGCTCTGGGAGCCGGGCGGCCGGTTGACCGTGTGGTCGGCCACCCAGGTGCCGCACTACCTCCACCGCGAGCTCGCCCGGGTGCTCGACGTGGATCCCGCCCGGGTGCGCGTGATCCAGCCGCTCGTGGGCGGCGCGTTCGGCGGCAAGAGCGAGCCGTTCGATCTCGAGTTCTGCGTCGCGAAGCTGTCGCAGAAGGCCGGGCGGCCCGTGAAGATCCTCTACACGCGCGAGGAGGTCTTCTACGCGCACCGGGGCCGGCACCCCTTCCACATGCAGTACCGTACGGGCGCCACGGCGGACGGGAGGCTCACCTCGGTGGACGCGCGGATCGTGCTGGACGGCGGGGCGTACGCGTCCTTCGGCCTCGTCACGACGTACTACTCGGGCCAGCTCCTGTGCGCCCCGTACCGGATGCCGGCGTACCGCTTCGATTCCACGCGCGTCTACACGAACAAGCCCGCGTGCGGCCCCAAGCGGGGCCACGGCTCGGTGCAGCCGCGCTTCGCCTTCGAGGTGCAGATCGACAAGCTCGCCGAGCGGGTCGGCCTCGATCCGATCGAGTTCCGCAGGCGCAACTTCATCGGCTCCAACACGCGTACCATCAACGAGTTACGCGTGACGTCGAATGGTTTCCTCGAGTGCCTCGCCGCAGTGGAAAACGCGAGCGGGTGGGGTGAGCGGTTCCGTAAGCTCCCATTCGGCAGGGGCTTGGGGGTCGCCGGCTCAACCTATATCTCGGGGACCAACTACCCCATTTACCCGAACGAGATGCCCCAGTCGGGCGTCCAGATGCAGATCGACCGCTCCGGGCGCGTGGCCGTGTTCAGCGGGGCGAGCGAGATCGGCCAGGGATGCGATTCCGTGGTGGCCTACATCGCCGCCGAGGAGCTCGGCGTGCCGCTCGAGCACGTGCGGGTGCTCCGCGGCGACACGGACTTCACCCCGGTGGACCTGGGGGCGTACTCGAGCCGCGTCACCTTCATGGTGGGCAACGCCGCGATCGACGCGGCGCACAAGCTCAAGCGGATGATCCAGGAGGCGGTCGCCGAGGCCTGGGAGGTCCGGCCCGGCGAGGTGCTGCTCGCCGGCGGGAGAGCCTACTGGGCGCCGGACACGGAGCGGCAGATGCCCATCCGGGAGGCCTTCCACCTGGCCGAGGCGAAGTTCGGGACGCTGGGCTCGACCGGGTCCTACAACACGCCGAAGGACGTGCACGGCGAGTACCGCGGCGGCACGATCGGCGCCTCGCCGGCGTACTCCTTCACGGCGCACGTGGCCGAGGTGGAGGTGGACGTCGAGACCGGCTTCGTGGAGGTGAAGAAGATCTGGATCGCGCACGACTGCGGCCGCGCGCTGAACCCCGTGCTCGTCGAGGGGCAGATGGAGGGCTCGGCCTACATTGGCTTCTCCGAGGCGCTCATGGAGGAGCACGTCTTCATGGACGCGGAGCACGGGCGGGCCG
>CAZOYA010000016.1:0-15918 GCA_964583815.1 uncultured Gemmatimonadaceae bacterium
GTTCGGTCGTATGGCCGCGCCACACGACCTTTCCCTCAGCGTGACCAGCGCCGGCGGCGCGGCGTTGTCGTAGTCCCAGAGATCGTGATGCACCGTCTGGAACGACCAGACCCGCGCCCCGGTGGAGGCCCGCAGCGCCACGATCGAGCTCGCGTAACGGTTGTCCCCGAGCCGGAGCACGCCGTAGTAGTCGGGCGCGGCGCTGCCGGTCGGCACGAAGACGAGGTCCCGCTCCGGGTCCGCGACCAGGACGGACCAGGCGTTGGCGCCGCCGGTCCCGTGCGCGAGCGAGCCGCCCCACTCGTCGTAGGCCGGGTCCGCCGGATCCTGCGGCACGGGGTCCCACGTCCAGAGCAGCGCGCCCGTGCGCGCGTCCCAGCCGCGCACCTCGCCGCTCGGGAGGTCGGGGAGCGTGTTGTCGCCGATCGACGAGCCGGTGACCACCACGTCGTTCACGACCGTGGCGGGCGACGTCATCGAGTAGAACTCCGCCTCCTCGGGCGCGATCCGGAGGCCCCGCGTGAGATCGACCTCGCCGTTCGTGCCGAAGCGGGCGCAGCGGCTCCCGTCCCGCGCATCCAGGGCGATCAGGCGCGCGTCGGCGGTCGCGAGGAAGACGGTCCGCCGACAGGTCGCGTCGGGCGCGGCCGCCGCATCGACGTACAGGGACACGCCCCGGCTCGCGAAGTCGCCCCAGTCGACGTCGCGCGGGATGTCCGCGTCGAACCTCCAGAGCTCGGTGCCGCTCGCGGCGTCGAGCGCGATCACCCGGCCGAGCGGGGTCGAGACGTACATCACGCCCTCGCTCACGAGCGGCGTGGTCTCGAGCGATCCGGGCCGAGGCGTCTCGTCCGCCTCCTCCAGCTCGCCGGTCGTGAACGTCCACGCGATCTCCAGCTCCGCGACGCGGTCGCGCGTGACGATCGCCGCCGGCGACCAGCGCGTGCCGTGCGCATCCCCGCCGTACGCCGTCCACTCGATGTCCTGCCCCGCGACCGGCGCGGCGCCCGGAAGCAGAAGCAGCGGCAGGAGGAGGGCGAGGGTCGGACGCACGGATCACTCCGCCCGGTCGGGCGCCGTCCAGGCCGGATTGTAGGCCACCTCCCAGAGGTGCCCGTCGGGATCCTGGAAGTACCCGGTGTATCCGCCCCAGAACGTCGGTCCGCCCTTCTTGACGATGCGCGCGCCCGCTTGCCGGGCCTGCTCCAGGACGCGGTCGACCTCCTCGCTGCTGCCGACGTTGTGGCCGAACGTGACGTCCGTCGGACTCGGTGGGCCCTTCGGGATCCCGGTGTCGTGCGCGATGTCGTCGCGGGCCCACAGCGCGAGCCGCGCACCGCCCTCCAGCATGAAGAACGCCACCGCACCGTGCTCGAACTCCGTCCCGACGATCCCGTCCGTCGGAAGCCCCAGCCCGTCCCGGTAGAAGGCGACGGCGCGCTCGAGATCGTCGACGCCGAGGGTGATGACGGAGATCCGTGGCTGCATGGTCGAGACCTCACCGAGGAAGCGGCGCCCCGCTCGCACAGGTGCACGATATCATGCGCCGGCCGGGACCGCAGGGAGTGGCCGGAGCCTACGACGCCCGCCGCCCCTGCCGGAGGAACTCCTCGTAGCGCCGCTCGAGCCGGTCCGTGGAAGGGCGATCCGCCGCGCGCCGCGGGAGCTCGATCCGCTGTCCGTGCAGGCTCTGGATCCCCACGAGCGTCGGCCCGTCCACCTCCTCGAGCAGGTCGCCCCGGACCACGATCCGGTGATCGGGACGCACGCCGAGGAAGTGCCGGTCGAAGGCGCCGTGATGGAGCCGGCAGAGCGAGAGGCCGTTGCTCACCACGGGCTCTCCCAGGGGATCGGCGTCGGGGGTGATGTGCGCCGCCTCGAGCAGCTCCTCGTGGCGGAAGCGACAGAACGCGCAGACGCGCTGATACGCCGCCAGCACACGCTCGCGGAAGGTGCGCTGGTGCAGCCTCCGCCGGACGAGCGACGTCACGTACTGCCGACGGGCGGGGGCCGCGTCGTCGCGCACGAGCATCCGAGGCTCCGCCGCATCGAGCCCGATGTGCTCCGCGTCGTCCACCTGCACCTGGAAGGTGAAGCGCGCCGGGTCGTCTCCCACGATGAAGACCGGCCACGCGGCGACGTAGCGCCCCTTCACGACACGATGGAAGTAGATCAGCGGCAGCTGTTCCTGCATCGCGAACCGCAGGCCGACGTTGTCGCGGTGGAACGGGTCCGTGCCCCGGTAGCGGTAGTGCAGGACCCCCGAGTCGTCGAAGCCGTCGTCGTACGGTCCGCTCGGCACCGTCGCCATGGAGAGCGGCACGCTCATCACCGCGGGCTTGAAGATCCCCTGCGGCCCCAGGAACGGGACGCGCTGGCCGTCCAGCGTGAAGCCTTCCGCGAGATCCGCACGCGGCAGGACGTCCCCGTGCCGCTCCACGAGCGCGGCGAGCGCCTCGAAGGCCGCGGCCCTGCAACGCGCGTCGGCGAGCCGATCGAACAGTCTGAACCCCCGAGATTCGAGATCCGGTGCGGGGCCATGATGCGACCCGGCCGCCCGGGAGGCAAACGCGAGGCGACAGGGCCGCGACCACATCGCGACACCCCCCGCCCCCCGCGACGGACCCGCCACCGCCGCCCCCGGGGTAGAACGCGCATGCCTTCGCGAGCGCTGCCCCTGGTTCTCGCCGGCGCGCTGGCCGCTGGCACCCTGCTCTTCGGCGTCTCGCGTGCCGTCCGTCACCAGGTCATGGGCGACCGCTTCTATCTCGACGCCCTCCAGCGCGCGGACGTGTACACGCGCGTGTACGAGGACGTCGCGGCGGACCCGGAGCTGGCGAGTCTCGTCGATCCCTACTTCGGCAACGTCCACTGGGCGCGCGCCCTCACCTTCTCCACGCTCCGGCTCGTGCTTCCGCCGCAGACGCTCCGGCGCGGCGCCGAGGCGCTCGTCTCGGGATGGACCGGCTACCTGCGGGGCGAGGTCGAGACCTGGCCGCCTCCGCTCGAGTTGGAGGGCTCGACCCTCCTGGCGGGGGTGAGCGCCCACGTCTCGACGCGCATCGCGTCGGCGATGGGCCTGGAGTCGGCGAACACCGATGCCTTCCGCGACCAGTTCGAAGGCGTCCTCGCCGAGCTGCTGGCGGGTCGCGTCCCCCTGGTGGTCCCGAGCCTGCCTCCGCTTCCCGAGGACGAGGCGCTGCGCGTCGCGACGCTCGTCCTCGCCCGGGCGCCGGTTCCCTCGAAGCCCGGCACCCGCGAGCAGATCGCCACCGCGCTCGAGGCCGGCGACACGCACGCGGCGCTGGCGCTCGCCGCGCCGTTCTATCTCGATCCCTCGCTGCGGCGGACGCTCGACGGATGGCGGAAGCGCCTCGAGACCGGCTCGCTGGGCGAGGTCGTGCGGGCGCTCGAGGGACCGGAGCCGGGCAGCCCGCTGAGCGAGGCGACGTCCTCCGTGCGCCGGACCGTGCGGTGGCTCGGCGTGCCGCTCGCGCTCCTCTCCGGCGCCCTCGCGCTCGGATCCTTCGCCGGGCTCCTCTGGCTCCTCCCCCGGCGGGGCGCGTCGCTCGTTCGATGGCTGGGTGGCACGCTCGCGCTCACGGGCCTCGCCGGCGCGGCGATCCTCCTCGTCGGCGCCGCCCGGGCGGAAGCCGCGCTCGTCGCGCGTGTCGGGGCGCTCCCGCCGGAGGTGCCGAGCTCGCTCCTCGCGCTCGGCAGGGACGTGGGCACCGAGATGATCGCGAGCCTCCGGGGCGCGAACCTGCCCCTCGCGCTGACGCTCGTGCTGGCTGGCGGGGTGCTCCTGCTGGCCCGACCTCCGGCCGTGCTGCTCCATCTGCGCCGCTCGACCGACCGGCGTCGGCGGGCCGTCGTGCTGGCGGGCGGCATGGCCGCCGCGGTGCTCGTCCTCGCCGCCATGGAGGTCCAGGGAGAGCGGACGCAGCGGGAGGTGATGCGCTGCAACGGACACCCGGAGCTCTGCGATCGCCGCCTCGACGAGGTGGTCTTCGCCGGCACGCACAACTCGATGTCCGCGGCGAGCCTCGGCTGGATCTTCCCGAACCAGGACCACGGCATCGGCCAGCAGCTCGAGGCGGGCTACCGCGCGCTCCTCATCGACGCCCACTACTGGGGCGAGGCCCAGTCGATCCAGCGCCACCTCGAGCCCTTCCCCGCCGAGTACCGGACGGCCGCGCTCGGCGCCCTCGCGCGGGCGACGCCCTCGCGCCCCGGCGTCTTCCTCTGTCACGGGCTCTGCGGTCTCGGCGCGACGCCGCTCGAGAGCGTGCTCGCGGATGTGGCGTCTTTCCTGCGCGCGAACCCCCGCGAGGTCGTGATCCTCAGCATCGAGGACTACGTGCAGCCGGAGGACGTCGTCGAGGCCTTCCGCGCGAGCGGTCTGCTCGAGCTCGTCTACGATGCGGAGGGGTCGGACGAGTGGCCGACGCTGGGCGAGATGATCGAGCGCGACGAGCGGGTCGTGGTCTTCGCCGACCACCGGGGCGGCGAGCCCTCCTGGTATCTCCCGTTCGCAGGCTACGTGCAGGACACGCCGGCGAACGTCCGGGGACCGGACGGCTTCACGTGCACGCACAACCGCGGCGACCCGGAGGCGCCGCTGCTCCTGCTCAACCACTGGATCTCGGCGCTGCCCCCGGACCGCGTCAGCGCGGCCCGCGTGAACCGTCGCGCATCGCTCCTCGCGCACGTGGAGACCTGCCGGAAGGAGCGGGACAGGATGCCGAACATCGTCGCGGTCGACTTCGGATCGATCGGGGAGGTGCTGCGCGTGGTGGACGACCTGAACCTGGGGCGGGGCTGAGGCGCACGGGCCCGGGGCACCGGAGCTCCGCTCAGCCCTCCACCCACGGCCACTCGGGCGCCTCGCACTCCGGGCACTGGATCGCCACGAAGCGCACCCACTCGACGACGTCCCGGGGATCGGGGAACGCGTGGTCGGGCCCGATCGCGGCCACGTGGTAGACCTCGTCCCACTCGTCGACCACCGCGAGCCACGCGCCGGCGCGATCCGTGGAGCGGAGCTCGGGCGCCAGGTGGAGGATCCGCCCGCCCCATCCGCGGACGTCCGCCTCCACCGCGCCGAGCTCGCGCGCGGCCCACTCCGAGCAGATCGCGCAGTCGTCGTGCGGGAGCAGGAGGACGCGCGGCCCGCCCTCGAGCGAGCCGGCGCCGGCAGAGCCGCCGGTACGCTCGGGATCGCCCGGGAGCCGGAACAGCGCGCCGACCGCCGGCGGATCGATCCTCCGTGTCGTCATCCGCGTCCCTCCGGGGCCGGGAGGCGTGATCGCTCGTCCGCGTCCGCCAGGTGCCGGGAGCGGCGGCGATCGTTCGGCGAGAGCGCCCGGACCGCGGTCGGAAGGAGTCCCAGGGTCTCCTGCAACGCCGCGATCAGGAGCTTCCGATAGTACCGGTACGTCAGCACCCAGCTGCCGACGGCCGCGCCCCCCGCCAGCCCCACCCCGGCCAGGACGGGCAGCGCCACGAGCGCGCCGGCCATCGTCGCCGCGCCGGCGACGGCGCCCGCCGCACCGCCCGCGGCGCCGGCGGCGACGGTGGTCGCGGCGCTCAGGCGCCAGCGGCTCCGCATGCCCGGCTGCAGGTCCCCGGCGGCCACGACCTCGCACGTGGACGGATCATCGGCCAGCGGCCGGATCGCGACGTGCACCTGGCGGAGCAGGACGACGGAGGCCTTCTCGACGAACGGCGGGTTCGCGGTCGCCCCCCAGTCGAACTTCGGCACGTTGAAGACGATGACGCGCCCGGACGTGCCCGGGAGATCCACGACCTCCCCCGCCTGCAGGAGGCACGGGTGTCCGCAGAATACCTGCAGGACCGCGGCCGAGACCACGTCCACGTCGCCCCGGACGAGCGCCGTCGCCTCGATCGTGCGCCCGTGCGCGCCCAGCAGGAAGTCGGAGGCCCTCGTGTCCAGGCGGCTCGACGCGGCCGTCGGCCGCCCCGCCACCGCCGCCTCCGCGAGGGCGATCTGCACGTACTCCGGTGCGATCCCCACCTCCTCGGCCGCCGCGCGCACGTCCTCGGCACGGAGGCCGTCCGCGTCCCCATCGCCCTCCGTCGCGCCGGCCGGGATCTCTCGCGCGCGCTCCTCCGCGCGGCGCTCCGCCTCGGCCTGGAGGTGGGCGGCACGCAGCCAGATGGCCCGCGCCGCGTCGTCGGGAATTCGCTCGTCGGGAGGGGCCATGGGCGGATCGGAGGGTGCGTCCCGGAGTCGGGACGGACAGCGCGGGATGAACGGCGTGTGCGCTACAGATTAGCGGTCCGGCCGCGGGGCCGGCCACCGCTCCCTCCCCGATGGGAGCCCGACCCCGTCGACATCGCTCACTCCGCCCGGAGCGCCCGCGCGCCCGTCATTCGTACGGCCCGCATCGCCGGCAGCGCGCCCGCGAGCGCCGCCATCGCGAGCAGCACCACCGCGGTCGCAGTGAAGGTCGTCGGGTCCGTGGGGCCGACCCCGTAGAGCAGCGAGCGCATGAGGCGGGTCCCCGCGAACGCGAGCACGGATCCCGCCGCGACGCCGGCCCCGGCGAGCACGAGCGAGCGCCCGATCACCCCGCGCACGACCACGGAAGAGGAGGCCCCGAGGGCCATGCGGATCCCGATCTCCGCCCTGCGCTCCGCGACGGAATGCGCGAGCACGCCGTAGATGCCGAGACCGGCCAGGAGGAGCGCGGCCGCCCCGAACGCCGTGAGGATCCCGAGCGTGAAGCCGCGCGTGGCCATCGCCCGGTCGACGAGCGCGTCCATCGTCCACCACTCGTGCGTCGGGAGCGCCGGATCGACCTCGTGGATCGCAGCGGCCACCCTCGCCGCCACTTCTTCCGCCGGCCGGCGCGAGCGAACGACGAGGTCGGGCGCGCCGAAGTCGCGCTGCTGGCGGAAGCTGAAGTAGACCTGCGTGCCCGGCTCGACCTCGGGGCCGAGCTGACGGACGTCGCCGACCACGCCGACGACCTCCCATTCGCGTTCGTCCCACAGCCGGATGCGCCGGCCGATCGGATCCTCGCCCGGGAACACCCGCCGCGCCCCCGCCTCGTTCAGGAGCACGACCGGCTGCGTGTCGGGGCCGTCCTCGGTGCTCAGAAAGCGGCCCGCGACGAGCTCGATCCTCATGGCGTCGTGGTACCCCGCATCGCCGATGTGCGGGAAGAACTCGTACCGCACGTCCTCGTTCTCGGTACGGCCGACCACCTGGAAACCCCACGTGCGGTTGTTGCGCAGGGGCACGGCATCGTTCAAGCCGACCGCCTCGACGCCGGGCACACGCCCCACCCGGTCCGTGAGCGCGACGAAGTAGGCGTCCATCTCGGCCGCCGTCCGGAAATCGCGATGAGGATCGATCTGCCACGCGACCGTGTGCGCGGGCTCGAACCCGAGATCGAGATCGAGAACCGCGCGGAAGCTGCGCACGAGCAGCCCCCCCGCGACGAGCAGGACGCACGCGAGCGTCACCTCGGCGAAGACGAGGAGCTCGCGCGTCCGACGCGAGGCGCGGCTGGCGCTCACTCCCCGTCCACCGGAGCGCAGCACCGTCGCCTCGCCACCCTCGGTCACCTGCAGCGCGGGCGCGAGTCCCACGACGAGCCCGGTGATCAGCGCGACCCCGACCGCGAACGTGAGCGCCGCCCCGTCCACTGCGACGCCGTCGAGCAGCGGAATCCCGAGCGCCGATCCGCGTGCGACGAGGGCCGTCGTGCCCCGGGCGATGGCGACGCCGAGCAGGGCGCCCGTGAGCGAGATGCCGAGCGTCTCGAGGAGAAGCTGGCGCGCCAGCCGACCCCGCGAGGCCCCGAGCGCCTTGCGCACCGCGAGCTCCCGCGTGCGCCCCGGCGCACGCGCCAGGACGAGGTTCGAGACGTTCACGCACACGATCAGGAGCAGCGTGCCGGCCGCCGCGGCGAGCAGCGCGAGCGCCGGCTGGTAGGGGCCCGCCACGTGCTCCCGCAGCGACGAGAGATCGGCGCCGAGTCCCCACCTCCGCGGGTCCTCCTCCTGGAGAGCGGCGAGCAGCGCGTCGAGCTCGGCCTGCGCGGCGCCGGGGCTCACCCCCGGGCGGAGCCTGCCGATCATCGAGATCATGTTGCCCCAGCGGTCGGTCTCGTCCGAGATGGGGAACGGCGTCAGGATGTCGACGCGCTTGCCCGGCGCGAAGAGCGAGGCGAAGTCGAAGCTCGGGGGCAGCACCCCGACGACGACGTACGGCGCCCCGTTCAGCGTGAGCGTGCGACCCACCACGGAGGGATCGGCGGCGAAGCGACGCACCCAGAAGCCGTGCTGGAGGAGGACCGTGCCGGGCGCGCCCCAGGCGCCCTCCGCCTCCGTGAAGCTCCGTCCGAGCAGCGGACGGACGCCGAGCACGTCCACGAAGTCGTGGGCGACCCCGACCCCCACGAGCCGCTCCGGCTCTCCCTCCCCGGTGAGCGCGTAGGCACCCTGCTCGAAGAACGCGTTGTATCCGGTGAGGCCCTCGAACGAGCTCGCCCGCTCCCGGAAGTCCCGCAGGTTGCCCGAGCGCGACGTGACATCCGAACGCGAGGATTGCAGCTCGGGCGGCGCCTCGTTCGCGATCCAGACGAGTCGCTCGGGCTCCGCGAACGGAAGCGGCGCGATCGCCAGGGGCTTCAGGACGCTGAACACCGCGGTGGCCGCCCCCACGCCGAGGCCGATGACGGCCGCCGTGAAGAGCGCGTACGCGGGCGTGCGGCGCAGCGACCGCCCCGCGTACGCGGCGTCCTGCAAGAGCGCGGAGAGAAGCCCGGGCCCGCTCGCCGCGGACCCGAGGCGACGCCAGGGATGCGTGACGATTCGCCCGGCCGCGAGCACCAGCGCTTCCCGCACGTACCACCGGCGCGCCGCAGGTGCGCCGCGGGTCCCGGCGATCCGCACGAAGTCCTCGTGCAGGTCCCCCAGGATCGCCGGGCCGGCCGGGTCGTCCCGGAGCACGCGCTCGAGGAGCCGACGCGCGAGCGCGGGCGGAACGAGCGCGGGTGCCATCGAGCTCAGCCCTCGTCGAGGACCGGCCCGAGGCCGTCCAGGTAACCCAGCAGGACGTCACGCGTCTCGCGCACCGCCTCCTTGCCGAGCGGCGTCACGAGCAGCCGGCGCATGGGATGGCCGCCGCGCTCGGGCACTTCACTCGGCTCGAGCTCCCAGGTCAGGAGCCCCTTGGTGGTCAGCCGGTCGAGCGTCCGGTACAGGGCGCCGCGGGTCACGCTGCGACCGGCATTCTCCTCGAGGTCCTCGCGCACGCGGTTCGCGTAGGGATCATCCCCCTGCCGCAGGATCGACAGCAGCACCAGCAGCTCGAACTCGCCGAGCTTCGCCATGGGATCTCCAGATCGGAGCATACAGAGTCGTCTTTGCGTAGACTACTTTGTATCACACGTCGGCGCAAGCGCGCCGATTGCTTCCCCCGCCGCACACCATCACCATGCAGGGATGATGCGTCACGCCCCCCTGCTCCGGCTCGCGGCCCCGCTCCTGCTGGTCGGCCCGCTCGCCTGCGGATCCGGCTCGACCCCCGAGGGCGAGGTCGTCGAGGACCCCGTCCCGGTCGGCTACACCGCGCACGGGAACGAGCCGTTCTGGTCCCTGACGTTCGGCGAGGGCACGATCGCGCTCGCCCGGCTCGGCACCGCGGACACGATCCGGGCCGAGCGCCCGACGGCCGAGCGGCTCGAGGACGGGTGGCGCTTCGCGGCGACGGCGGCCGGGGAGCCGTACGTCGTGCGGATCGAGCGCCGGCTCTGCCACGACACGATGAGCGGCCGGCCCTTCCCGCACACCGTCGAGGTCACGGTGGCCGGCGAGCGGCTCGCCGGCTGCGGCGGCGACACGGCGGCGCTCCTCGTGGGCGAGGAGTGGCGCGTGGTGCGGCTGGAGGACCAGGAACCGGTCGATCCCTCGCCCACGCTGCGGTTCGAGCCCGACGGCACCCTCACCGGAAGCGGGAGCTGCAACCGCTACCGCGCGACCTACGAGATCACCGGCGAGGGGATCGTCCTCGGCCCGGCCGCGGCGACCCGCATGGCCTGCCCCGAGCCGGTCGTGGACGCGCAGGAGATGCGCTTCTTCGGAGCGCTCGAGCGCGTCACGCGCTTCGACCTCTCCGAGGACGGCAGCCTCGTGCTCCTCGCGCTCGACGCGCCGGTCGTGGTCGCGCGCCGGTGAGCCGGCCCACGCCCCGGGAGCCGGCCGCGCGTTTCAGCTGAAACGTCTCCGCTCAGGACCCCTCGTACACGATCCGCCAGATCCGCCCGTTCACGCTCTCGGACACGTAGAGCGCGCCGTCGGGCCCCACCGCCAGGCCGACCGGCCGCGCGTGCTGCTCCGGGTCCTGCTCGTTCCGGAAGCCGTCGGCGAAGGTCTCCCACTCCGGGCCGAAGCCCTCGCCCGACGCGGGCACGAAGGCGACCTGGAATCCCTCCTGGGGGTTCGGCGCCCGGTTCCACGAGCCGTGAAAGGCCACGAACGCGCCGCCCCGATAGCGCTCCGGGAAGGCGTCCGCCGCGTAGAACTCGAGGTCGTTCGGAGCCCAGTGCGCGGGAAACGCGACGAGCGGCATGTCCTTGTCCGCGCACCGTCCCACCTCCTCGCCGTCGCCGCCGTACTCCGGGCCGAGCAGCTTCCGGCCGCTCCTCGGGTCGTGGAAGCAGTACGGCCATCCGAAGTCCGATCCCTCGGTGATCCGGACGAACTCCTCCGAGGGCATCTCCGTGTTGGCCGCCACGTCGAAGACGCCGGGCCACAGGGCGTCGAGCTGGTCGCGCCCGTGGATGACGCCGTACAGCGCGCCGTCCGCGGGATTCGCGCGGAGCGCGACGGTGTTCCGGAGGCCCGTCGCGAAGCGCGTCCCGTCCGCTTGCGTCTGCCCGGTCTCTTCCGCCGAGAAGCGCCAGATCCCGGCGCGGGTCTCCAGCTCGGGGCACGGATCCATCCCCGGGGACTCGGGCGTGCGCGACTCCGTCATGCAGGCGTTCGACGGCGCTCCGATGTTCACGTACAGCGATCCGTCGGCGCCCAGCGCGAGGCTCTTGGCCGCGTGGTTGCGGTCCGAGGGCAGCCCGGAGACGATCGTGTCCGGGGGACCCGCGGGGCGCATCGAGCCGGCCTCGAGCGGGTAGCGGAGGACCGCGTCGTCGGGCGCGAAGTAGAGGAAGCCGTCCGCGAGGAGCACCTCGTTCCCGCCGTTGTCGCCCCAGTCCTCGCGCTGGTCGGCGCGCCCGTCCCCGTCCGTGTCGCGCAACACCGTGACCCCGCCCGTCACGCCGTCCCGTCGCAGGTTCTGGCGCGCCACGAAGACGTCCCCGTTCGCCGCCACGTCGATGTGCCGGGCGCCCTCGACCCCCTCCGAGACCACGTACGCGCAGAATCCTTCCGGAAGCGTGATGCGCGGATCGGCGCCCGCGCACGCCGGCGCCCCGGCCGACTGTCCCGTCCCGCCTTCGCCCGAGCCACACGCGGCCGCGGTGAGCGCCGCCAGGCTCACGAGGATCATGGGACCACGTCGCGCTTCGCTGGATCGATGCATCGTCGAATCTCCGCAAAGGGATCGGCAGGACCGCGTGTAATCTAGCGAATCAGCCTGTTCGCCTCGGCGTCACGATCCACCCTCGCCGCCCGGCACGCTGGGTACGCTCCTTGCGACCTCCGAACTCCTCGCCGGGGGGCCCGTCGGTCCGTCGGCCATCCTTCAGTGTGGACAGGAGGTGCGGGATGCGCGAGAACACGGGAACGGTCGCGGTCGGCGTATTCGAGGACCGCAGCGACGCCCAGGCGGCGGTGCACGAGCTGAGGCGACAGGGCTTCGCGGAGGACCACATCGGGGTCGCTGCCAAGCACGACGAGGATCTTCCGGAGGGTGCCGAGCACCACGACGAGAAATCCAAGGCGGGCAAGGGTGCCGGAATCGGCGCGGCGACGGGCCTCGGGGTGGGCGGTCTCTGGGGGCTCGGGATCGTGGCGGGTGCCCTACCCGGGATCGGTACGGCCATCGCCGGCGGCGCGCTCGCCGGCATCCTCTCCAGCGCCGCCGCCGGCGCGGCGGCCGGCGGGTTGCTCGGCGCGCTCGCGGGTCTCGGCATGTCCGAGGACGAGGCCGAGTACTACGAGGGCGAGTTCAAGCAGGGGAGGATCCTCGTCACCGTCCGCCCGGAGGGTCGCTACGAGGAGGCGCGCTCCATCCTGCGGCAGTTCGGCGCCTACGACATCCACTCCGAGCGGGACGGCCGCACCCGGACGGAGACCACGCGCAGCGACACGATCCGGACCCCGCCCAGCATGGAGCGCGAGGGCCGGCCGAGGACGCGCGAGCAGGACCGGACCCATCGCGATCTCTGATCGCGGGCAGGGTCCACGGCGACGGGCCCGGTCGTCCTCCCGGACGGCCGGGCCTGATTCTTCGAGCGTGCCCGGGCCACGACGCGGCGCCCGCGCTCAGCCCTCGAGCACGCTCCGGAACCGGCGAAGGTAGAGCGGCCATCCCTGATCGGCCGCGACGCCGTCCCGCTCCGCCTCCCAGCCCTCGCCGTGCCGGTCGAGGTGCCGGTGCTCGAGCTCGACCCGCGTGCGCTCGGGCGACTCGGCGACGAACCGGATCTCCACTTCGCTGGTCTTCGCGGGATCCTTCTCCACCCGCCACCGAGGATCGATGTCCCAGCTGATCAGGAGCCGGTGCGGCGGCTCGTAGGCGAGGACGCGTGCCCACCGGCACTCGCTCCCATCGACCCCGCGGTCGTAGACATGGCCGCCCACGCGCGGCTCGAAGACCGTCTCCTCGATGTCGACCCCGAGCAGGTTGTGCTCACGCGGCTTGATCCGGTCGAACTGCTCCGTGAACACCCGGAAGGCGCGCTCGACAGGTGCCTGGACGACGATCTGCGTCCTCACGGAGGTGACCTGCGTCTCTGGAACCATCGGAGCCTCCTCGGTCGGTTGTTCGACGACCTCCTTGAAGGTCGTCAGGACCCTGCCCCAGAACCGGTCGAGCTGGGCGCGGAGCGCGTGGAGGCCCGCAGGGTCAACGTGATAGATGCGGCGGTTGCCGGCGGGACGATCCACGACCAGCCCGGCCTCCTTGAGCACCTTGAGGTGCTGCGAGATGGCCGGGCGGCTGATCGGGAACTCCGCCGCGAGATCACCGACCGCGCGGGGCTCGTCGGCCAGGCGGTCGAGGATCGCGCGCCGGGTGGGATCTCCCAGTGCGGACCACACGTGATCCGTAAGCATGTGCTTACGGTAAGCTATGACTTACCCGCCTGTCAAGCCGGCGCCCGCCCTCACCCCTCCACCTGCGCCCCCCGGAACACCGGCAGCGACCACCCGAACACGATCGCCAGCCCGCGCACGCAGAACGTGAGCGCGAAGGCCGCCACCATGGCGAACGTCCGCCCCGCGCCGTACGCGTGGAGCAGCACGAAGGTGGACGCGCCGAGCACGGCCACGGTCACGTAGATCTCCCGGCGCAGGATCACCGAGGGCTCGTGGCCGAGGGTGTCGCGGAGGATCCCGCCCACCGAGCCGGTGACCACGCCCATGACGATGGCCACGACCGCGGAGGCGCCGACGTCGAGCGCCTTCCCCGTGCCCGCGACCGTGACGAGCGCCAGCCCGAAGGCGTCGAACCAGAGGAGCGTCCTCCGACGGGACTCCACCATCGGCGCGACGAAGTGCATGATGGTCGCGGTCGCGAGGCAGGCCACCACGTAGGAGGGATTCTCGACCCAGAACACCGGCAGGTCGAGCAGCAGATCGCGCACGGTGCCGCCGCCGACCCCGGTCACGACCGCGAGCCACATGAATCCCAGCACGTCCAGCCCCTTCCGCGAGGCGACCAGCGCCCCCGAGGCCGCGAAGACCACGGCGGCGAGGATGTCGAAGACGTGGATCAGCCGCAGGAGCTGGTCCACCGGCAGGAGGTCGGATTGCATCGCGTCGCCGGGCGGTCCGGGCTCGAGGGGAGGAAGCGTCCGTCGCGCCGTCGACAGGGGTCGCGGCGCATCCCAAGATGAGGAGCAGGAGCGCATCGCGCTCGAACCACCGTCACGGGGAGGAGGAGGACCGATGAAGATCCACGCGTATCTGAACTTCGCTGGACGCACCGAGGAGGCCATGCGCTTCTACGCCGAGGTCCTCGGCGGGAAGCTGTCCGAGATCCACCGGTTCGGATCGATGCCCCAGGACGGGGAGTTCCAGCTCACACCGGAGCAGCAGAACCAGGTCATGCACGTCAGCCTCGAGCTCCCCGACGGGCAGATGCTCATGGCGAGCGACGTGCTCCAAGGCATCAGCCCTCAGCGCGTGGAGGGCAACAACGTCTCCCTCTCCGTCCACCCGGACAGCAAGCGCGAGGCCGACCGGATCTTCCATGGCCTCGCCGACGGAGGCGAGGTCACGATGCCCCTCGCGGACCAGTTCTGGGGCGACTACTACGGGAGCCTGGTGGACCGGTTCGGGATCAACTGGATGGTGAACCACTCGCCGCAGGGCGCCCAGTAGGCGATGCGTCCCGGGGTCGGGGGGACCGGGCGCCCCCGACCCCCGGCGCTGCCCCCGACCCTTGACCGCTTTTCTGCGCGCCTGTATTGTTCAGCCATGAACGACTCGCTCGCCACCGCTGCCACGGCCGCCACGGCCCACCGACTCGTGGAGCGCCTGCTCGCGACGGCCGACGCGTTCCGGTCGCGCCTCGAGGCGGCGCTCGCCGAGGCGGATCTGTCCATGGCGAAGCTCGCGCTGCTCAGGATCCTGAGCGACGCGGGGGAGCCCGTGGCGCTCGGCGAGCTGGCCGAGCACAGCGGGTGCGTGCGCTCCAACATCACGCAGCTCGTGGACCGGCTCGAGAAGGACGGGCTCGTGCGCCGGATCCTCGATCCGGCGGATCGGCGGGTCCGACGGGCCGAGCTGACCGAGGCGGGACGGCGCTCGCACGCGGCGGGCGTGCGGATCCTCGCGGTCGAGGAGCGCGCCCTGGTCCGCGACCTCGGTGAAGCGGACCGCCAGGCGCTGTTCGTGGCCATGGAGGGCCTGCGCACCTGTGCGGGGTGAGCGCTTTTATTTGGGATGGTAGTTCATCTATGTATGGTCTAGTGCCTGACGATGTAGCGATGTAGGAAGCCGGGGCGTTCGGATGCTCCGCTTGCGGACGTGGATCCGCGACGGCGCCTCGGTTCGAAGGGCGTGGGCCCCGCCCACGCGAACACCGAACGACGGGCCCAGGCCCGTCCAGGACCGAACCATGAGGAGGCACTTATGTCGTTGATGCGCAGCGTTCTCGGTGCGGCGGTGATGATCGCCGCGTTGGCCGCTCCGGTGGCCGGACAGGACCGGGCCGTGACCTTCTTCGCGAGCGGTGGCGGCTTCAATGCGCTGACCGACGTCGACGAAGCGGGCACGGCGGACTTCAAGAAGACCGGGTTCAACGTGCGCGGCGGCGTGGGGGTCGACCTGACCCGCTACCTCGCGGTGCGCGGCGACTTCACGTTCGCCCGCAACGGGCTCCGCGCCGCCGGCGTCGAGACCGGCAACGAGCTGGACCGGTACTTCTACGACGCCGCCCTCCAGCTCCAGTACCCGACCGAGTCGGGCTTCACGCCGTACGCCTTCGCGGGCGCCGGTGGCGTGACGCTGCACGAGGTCGGGGGCGACGGCGACAACCAGACCGATGTCGCGGCCACGTTCGGGCTGGGCGTGAACTACACGCTCCCGGGCCGCGGCCTCGGCTTCTTCGTCGAAGGCAAGAGCTGGCTATTCGAGCCGGACGAGGCGCCCGGCGCGCTGTCCGGGTTCGACCGGACGCAGTACGAGCTCGCGTGGACGGGTGGACTCTCCTACAGGCTCCCGTTCTGACGGCCCACCGCGCGACGCGGGCGTCCCTTC
>CAZOYA010000016.1:16018-29040 GCA_964583815.1 uncultured Gemmatimonadaceae bacterium
GTGACCCTTCCGGGATGATCCCATGAAGACCCTGACGATCCCTCGATTCACGGCGCCCCTCGGGCGCGCCCTCTTCTCGGCCATCTTCCTCTGGACGCTGCCGGGCCATTTCTCGCCGGAGTCCATCGGCTATGCCGCCCAGAAGGGCGTCCCGCTCGCGTCGCTCGCCGTGCCCCTTTCGGGGCTGATGGCGTTCGCCGGCGGTCTGAGCATCCTGCTCGGGTACCGCGCGAGGGCCGGAGCCGCGCTCCTCGTGCTCTTCCTCGTGCCGGTGACCGTGATGATGCACGACTTCTGGACGGCCACCGATCCCATGGCTGCCGCCCTGGAGACGGCGATGTTCATCAAGAACGTCTCCCTGATCGGCGGGGCGCTCCTGGTCCTGCACTTCGGGGCCGGTCCGCTGAGCCTCGATGCCAGGCGCGAGGATCGGGAGCCGGAGCGCGAGCGCGAGTCTCGCCTCGAGCAGCCGGTCGCTGCCTGAGCGGGCGCGCCACGCGCTCTCCCGAGATGCCGGCCTCCACGGTCGCCGCGACGCGCGGCCGTGGGGGCCGGGGTCTTTCCGGGCCCCGGTCTCCCGCGCCGCGGGCGCCCCGCGCGCGGGGCGTTTCAGCTGAAACGTCCCCCTACTGCGACGCCGGCCGGAACCGCTGCAGGCGCCGTCCGTTCCCCGCCTCCCCCGTGTAGAGGTATCCGCGCGAGTCGAGCACGACCATGTGCGCGCGGATGAACTCGCCGGCCTGACGCCCGGGGCGTCCGAAGCGGCCGAGGATCTCGAGATCGGAGCGGCGGAGCATCCACACGCGCTGGTTCGTCCCGTCGATCAGGTAGAGGATGCGCTGCTCGGGATCCCGGGAGAGCCCCAGGCTGAACCCGCTCCCCGAGCCGCCGGTCTCCGGCCGGACGAAGCGCTCCATCAGGTACTCGCCGTCCTGGCGGAACACCTGGATGCGGTTGCCGCGGCGGTCCGCGACGTAGAGGAGCCCGTCGTTCGATCCGACGAGGCCGTGCACGGTCGAGAACTGCAGCGGCGGATCGTCCTCACGCACCGGGTAGTCGTAGCGGTACTCGTCGTCGGGCGGGTTGCCGTACGCGCCCCAGTGCCGCTTGTACGCGCCCGTCTCCGCATCGAACACGACCACGCGCCGGTTCCGGTATCCGTCGGCGATGAACAGCTCGTTCGTGCTCGGCTCCACGTAGAACGCCGCCGGCCCCCCGAGGTGCGTCGAGTCGGCGCTCCCCCTGCCCACCCCTGGCTCGCCGATCGTGAGCACGTGGCGGCCGTCCCGCGTGAACTTCATCACGTGGTAGCCGTTGCTCGTGCCCATCCACACGAAGCCGTTGTGATCGATGTAGATCCCGTGCTCCTGGTCGAACCAGGTGAGCCCTCGCCCGGCCCGCCCCACGCCTGGAGCACGTTCCCCTCCGGATCGAGCTCGAGCACCGGCGGCGCGGGATAGCAGCAGTCGGCGATCGGCGGGTCGACGGCCGCGCCGATCTCCTGGGGCGTGAGGCTCGACGGCATGTGGATGACCCAGAGGTGGTCCTGGTCGTCCACGAACAGCCCGCGGATGTCCCCGAGGATCCAGTCGTTCGGGAGCGCGGGCGCCCAGGTCGGATCGATCTCCCACTCCGGGAGCGCGGCGCCCCCGCCCTCCGCGAGAGGTCCGTCCCCGGGGGCCGCACCGCAGCCCGCTGTCAGGAGGAGGACGGCGGCCAGGCTGCATGCGCGGACGGGACGGATCATGTCGACTCCTCGCGGAGGGGCCCGGACGCGGGCGGGGGGACCGGGCCGGAAGCGCTCTGCGCCAACATCCGGTCCCCGGTCCGCCCCGGCAAGCGTCGGGGCGGGCGCTACGGGCCCGCGGGCTCCAGCGCCGCCGGGGCCTCACGCTTCCTCGGGGAGATCCCCGAGCCCCTCCCAGAAGCGCTCCATGGTGCGGCGGGTCTCCCGCAGCATCTCGAGACCCTCCGGCGTGACGCGGAACCACCGGCGCTCACGGCCCGTCCCGGTCTCCTCGGCCGCCTCCATCCGCGAGCGGACCAGGCCCTTCTCCTCGAGCCGCCTCAGCGCGATGTACACGGCCGACTGCGAGATTTCGCGGCCGCTCCGCTCCTCCATCTCGAGCACCATGGGCACGCTGTACGCCTCGCCGCCCATCTGCAGGATCGTCAGCAGGACCTGCTGCTCGAACTCGCCCAGCCCGTACCGTCCCATCCGCCACCCCCTCGTGAAGAAGCACGCCCGGAGGCCCCTCGATCACTCACATTGTTAGTGAGCATGCGGGGGCGGAGGCCCGATGTCAATCCGGCAACGCTCGCGCTCGCTTGCCGGAGACGGCAATGTTCCGTCGAGTCACCGTGAGAGGATGCACCCACAGGCGCACCAGCGTGAGAATCGCGGTAGCCGGCACGCACAGGTCCGGCAAGACGAGCCTGGTCGAGGCGTTCGGACGGGGGCATCCGGAGTACCGCGTCGTGCCGGAGCCGTACGAGGGCCTGCAGGAGGAAATCGGCGAGGATCCCGCCGACGACCTGACGCCGGAGGCCTTCCTGCGTCAGCTCGGGTACATGGTGGACGTCCTGTCCGGTCATCCTCCGACGGAGCCCGCGATCTTCGACCGATCCCCCGCCGATTTTCTCGCGTATCTCCGAGCGATCGACGACGTCTACGTCGGACGGAGCGACTGGGGATTTCCCGAGGCGGTTCTCGCGGCGGTCGAGGCCGGCCTGCAGCGACTCGACCTCATCGTCTTCCTGCGCACGCGTCGCGGAGGGCGGACGGCGTCGGGCGACCCCCGGAGCCTACGGGGACTCGTGGACCTCTACTTGTCCGAGCTTCTCCTCGACGACGTGCTCGGACTCCTGGGAGCGGCCGGGGCACCGGCCGTACACGAGCTCGAGGGCCCGACCTCGACGCGGGTGGAGAGGCTTTCGCGTCTTGCCGCGGCAGGGGGGTAGGTCGCGGTCGCGAGGTCGTAGCGCGGGAGCCCCGGTCGACGTGCGCGGCGCCCCCACGTGGTGAGCCCGCCCGAAACCGCGTACTTTCTCCCCGAAGCGATCCCGTGACGACCACCGTGACCCTCGGATGCGCCACATCGGCACGCCCAGGGCGATCGGCAAGGAGCTACCCATGATCAGACGGTCCTTCGGAACGATGGTGACAGCCCTCCTCCTGGCCGCGGCGGCGATGCCCGTGGCCGCGCAGCAGGGAGGCCGCGGCGGCGGCGGCGGTCGTGCGGCCGCCCCGGTCGTCGAGCGCCCGCCGACGCAGCGCGTGCCCCCGCCGTACAGCCTCGAGATGGTCCGGCCGATCGCCATGGCGGACAACGTGTGGATGTCCGAGCTGACGATCCTCGAGATGCGCGATCTCGTGCGCGAGTACGGCTACACGACCGCGCTGATCATGAACGGCACGATGGAGGCGAACGGCCCCTACCTGACGACCGGCAAGCACAACCACGTGCTCAAGGTCACGGGCGAGGCGATCGCGCGCACGCTGGGCAAGACGCTCATCGCGCCGATCCTGATGCTGGACGGGGGCGATCCGGAGAACACGACGCAGCCGGGCCGGCTGGTGCTCTCGCCCGAGACCGTGCACGCGGTGCTCCGCGACATGGCGACGAGCCTCAAGTCGCAGGGCTTCACGGAGATCTACTTCATCGGCGACAGCGGCAGCAACCGCCAGCCGCTCTCACGCGTGGCGGCCGAGCTCCAGCAGGCGTGGGCGGGCGAGGACGTCATCGTCGCGCACATCCCCGAGTACTACAACTACGCCGACGTGCTCGCGTACCAGAACGAGTACCTGCTCCCCACGATGACGGCGGACGGCCGGATCGAGGAGAACAAGGATCTCGACGGCTACCACGACGACTACTACATCAGCTCGTTGATCATGAACGACAGCCCCGAGCACGTTCGCTACGAGCAGCGCGTCGCGGTGAACCTCGACCACATCAACAGCCTGCCGCTGGTGCTCGACGAGGCGCTCGCGATCGGCAAGAAGCTCGCGCAGTTCCGCGCGGACGTGACGGTCGCGGCGATCGAGCGCCTGCGGGCGGAGTCGAGCCGGGCGCAGGACCGGAACTGAGCCGTCCAGGCTCCAGAATGACCCGCCGCCGGGCGGGACGTTTCCGCTGAAGCGTCCCGCCCACGCGGCCATCACGTTTCAGCCGAAACATCCGCGCTCGTAGCGCTCCCGGTTCTTCGCGAGAAGGCGAGGAGCGACCTGTTCGGGCCTCGCGACTCTTCCACGCTCCACACGCCGATGCCCGCTTACGCCACCGTGGTGTTCGATTGCGACTCGACCCTGTCCGACATCGAGGGGATCGACGTTCTGGCCGCCGACCACCGCGAAGCGGTGGCCCGCCTCACCGACGCCGCCATGCAGGGCGAGCTGCCTCTCGAGGAGGTCTACGGGCGGCGCCTCGCGTTGGTGCGTCCCGACCGCGCCCGAATCGAGGCCCTCGCGCGGGAGTACGTCGATCGGCTGGTGCCCGACGCGCGCGAGGCGGTTGCCGCGCTCCTGGCGAACGGCGTGGAGGTGCGCGTCGTCTCGGGAGGGCTCCTCCCCGCCGTGCGCGCCGTGGCGCGCGAGCTCGGCATCGCGGACGAGATGGTCGCCGCGGTCGACCTCCGCTTCGACGCGGACGGCGCCTATGCCGGCTTCGACGAGACGTCACCCCTCGCACGCTCGGGCGGCAAGCGGGTGCAGCTCGAGCGCTGGATCGCCGACGGCCTTCCTCGGCCGATCCTCATGGTGGGCGATGGGATCACGGACCTGGAGGCGCGTCCGCCGGCCGACCTCTTCGCCGCCTACGCGGGCGTGGTCGAGCGTCCCCAGGTCGTAGCGGCGGCCGACGTGGTGCTCCGCCAACGATCCCTCGCGGGGGTGCTGCCGCTCGTGCTGGGAGACGAGGCGTTCGGGAAGGCATGAGCCGCACGGCCGAGCGCCCGGGCACGCACCCGGACGATGCGATATGGATGCGCCGATGCGAGGAGCTGGCGAGTCGGGCCGCCGCGGCAGGAAACACGCCTGTCGGCGCAGTCGTCGTGATGGACGGCGCGGCGATCGGTGAGGCGGCCGAGGAGGCGCCTCGAGGGCAGCGGCGCTTCGCGCACGCGGAGTTGCTCGCCGTCGAAGCGGCTCTACGAACGACCGGCCGCCGCGTAGTCGAGCGCGCCACGCTGTACTCGACGGCCGAGCCATGCATCCTCTGCGGCTTCGCCATTCGGGAAGCGCACATAGCCCGGGTCGTCGTAGGACGGCCCTCGGGGGACATCGGCAGCATTCGATCCAGATTCCCCGTGCTCGGTGCCGACTGGGTCGACCGTTGGGGCCCTCCGCCCGAGGTCGTGTGGTGGAGTGAGCCGGGTTACGAGGATCTTCCTCCTGGCGGCGCAACGGACCGGTGAAGCTTCATCCCGCGGATGAGGCCCCGTCCTCCGGGTCGTCGATGAACAACCGCACGTAGGGTTCGTAGCGGAACCGGCGGTTACGGGCGTGTCCGGTGATCTCACGTAGAATCCCGAGATCCTCCAAGCTCAATATGGAACCAGATTGGCTCCATATTATCGGCAGCGGACAACATGGAGCACGGTCTTCCCCTTATTCGCCTCAGCGGACAACACGGAGGCTGGGCCAGGGCGTCGGTGACGAGCGCGCGACGTCGAAACCGTGGCTCCACGCCTGCCGTAGGTGCGGACAACCGGAGAAACCCCATGCCGAACCGCGCCACGACGCCTGTCGTCCTGCTCTCGCTGACATTTTTCCTGTCATCCCGCGGGGCCGAGGACGCGGCGGCGCAGGGGCATCCGGAAGACGCACGTATCGACCCCGTCCGCATCGAACCGGGCTCCGGCAGCTTCACCGTGGCCGGAGGCCAGCCGTACCCGGGGAAGATGATCCGCGTGTTCTATCACAGGCCCGAGAGCCTCCACGCAGGATCCCCGGTCGTCCTCGTGATTCCAGGCGCGGGACGGAACGGAGACGACTACCGGGACGCCTGGGTGCGGGCGTCCGAGGAATACGGCGTGCTGGTCCTCTCGCCGAGCTATCCCGAGACGTTCTATCCGGAGTTCTGGAGCTACAACCTGGCGGGAATGACCCGAGAGGTGACGCTCGACCTCAGCTTCGTCATCGAGACGAATCCCGAAGCGTGGACCCTCGATGACGTGCAGGAAGAGCTGGACTCGAGGATCGGCATGCAGGACCTGGTCGGGGACGGCGCGGGCAACGAGCTCCTCCATCAGCTCGTCCTCCTCGCCAGGGCCGGGATGCTGACGGAGGTGAACGTGGGTGGGACGAGCTCGGTGGCGAGCGTGGATCCGGAGCAATGGATCTTCGACGACTTCGACCGGATCTTCGACGTGGCCAGGGAGGCCCTGGAGCTCGAGACGGAGACGTACGACCTGTTCGGACACTCGGCCGGTGGACAGATCCTGCACCGCCTCGCCCTCTTCCGACCGGACACCGCGGCCGACCGGATCCTGGCAGCGAACTCCGGATGGTACACGGTGCCCTCGTTCCAGCAGGAGTTCCCCTACGGCCTGAAGGACAGCGGCATGGCGGTGGACCAGCTCGACGCCGCGTTCGCCAGCCGCCTGGTCGTCTTCCTCGGCGAGGAGGACGATGCAGACGAGACGCGCGGGAGCCTGACGCATCATCCGGAGGTCGATCGGCAGGGCCTGCACCGCCTGGAGCGCGGCCAGCATTTCTTCGAGAGGGCGCGGGAAGCCGCAGAGGCGCGGGGCGCCGACTTCGAGTGGCGGCTCGAGATCATTCCGGGAATCGGGCACGACTACGAGCGGATGAGCGAAGCGGCGGCCAGATATCTGTACGGGGGGTAGGGGGCGAAGTAGGCGTGCTGATCCGCCGCGCATCCGTCCGCGCCTGCTCCGGGTCGTGCCCGGCTCGATGGTGATGCGCTCCCCGTGATCAGGGGCTGACGCTCAGGTATGCGTCAGACGATGCCCCTTCGGCTCCGGGACGCTCCACCCCTTCTCCAGAGCCGTCTCGATCCACTCGTCGATGATGACCTCGACGTTGGAGATCGCCTCCTGGTACGTCGGGCCGTCGGCCGCGCAGCCGGCCAACTCCGGAACCTCGGCGATGTAGGCCTGATCCTCGTCGCTCCAGTAGAGGACGATCTCGTAGCGGTACTTACTGGGCTTCATCGTTCGCCAGACCGTAGTTGAGGATGACGCCACCGGCCTGCTTCACCTGGTAGGGCTTGGCCTTCGAGCCCACCGCCTGAAGGTTCAGGATCTCGTCAACGCCGTCCCGACTGAAGATATGGTGGCTGCCCTTGATACGCTCCTCGAATCCCAGAGCCGTGAGAAGGTTCCGAAGATCGGCGAAGCGGATGTCGCCGTCCGAGGCGCCACTCAGCACCTTCTGCAGGGTCTTGCGATCGCGGCTCACCCGCGGAGTTTCGGCGGCGGGCCGGGACCGCACGATGGCACCGCGAGCCAGCACGGACCTCAGCTGACTGGAGGCCCCCCGGCCCCACGCTCGGAGGCCTCCCGCAAGTACCTCTGGACCCCCGCATCCACCGCCCACACGTAGCACCCCTTCAACCCGCGGGTCATCAGCGTCCGGTACGTGTTCAGGATGATCCGCCGCGCGTCCGAGCGCGCCTGCTCCGGGTTCTGCTTGAACCGCTTCTTGAAGCCGCGGATCGAGCGGTCGTGGCCCGAGCGCGCGGAGGCGTCGGTCACGAGCGCGCCGTTCCGCACGACCAGGTCCGGGCCGATCACCACGCCCACGTAGTCGAGCTCGAGGCCCTGGCAGGTGTGGATGCAGCCGATCTCCTCGATCGACTCCGGATGCGCGAGCCAGCCGCTCCCGTGCTTGGTGAGGTTCCAGCGCATGCGGAAGTCGTGCTCGGGGATCTCGACGTCCCACGCGCGCGGGTCCTTCCTGCTCCGCCAGTCCCAGCAATAGCCCGCCACCATGCGCGCGCGGCTCCCTGCCCCGTTACGCGCGCGCACGAGGTCCCGCACCTCGCCGGGTGAGTCGAGCACGCGGAAGTCGTAGTCGAAGTCGAGGGTCGAGAGATCCGTGTTCGCGGTCTCGCGGATGCCGAGCACGTGATCCAGCCACGCCAGGTATCCATCGGATCCGTTGCAGCGGAACTGCGACGTGAGCCAGAGCTCGTCGACGTCCGCGCCCGCCTCCTCCGCCCAGAACACGATCTCGTCGCGCCTGCCGATGTCCTGGAGCGTGACGCGCTGGTCCTCGTCGAGGAAGAAGACCGTCACGTCGGCCGCGTGGATGAGCTCCTTCACCTGGTTGTCGCCGAGGTTCTGATAGAGCCCCGACTTCTCGTTCAGTCGATGCGCCTCGTCGACGATCAACGCCCGGAAGGTCCCCCGCTCCGCGGTGGTGAACGAGCCCGAGCCCCGGAAGAGGTTCGAGTAGCGGCTCTTCGACATCGTGCCCGTGAGCATCGACTCGTAGACCGCGCGCGGCGCCGCGTTCTTGGTGACGTACTGCACCAGCTCGCGGTCCTTCGTGAGCGCCACCAGCAGGTTGACCGCCACCACGGACTTCCCCGTGCCCGGCCCGCCGTGCACGATCAGCACGCGCTTCTCGCCCGAGGGCGTCCGGCGCACCAGGTCGAGCGCCCGCTCGTAGACGATCTTCTGCTCGTCGATCATCGTGAACTCGCGGTTGCCCTTCATGAGCGATGCCAGGCTGTCCGCGAGCGACTTCGAGGGCCGGAGCCTGCCCCCGTCGATCCGCACCAGGATCTCGTTCCGGTCGCCGTACCGGATCCACTTCTTCACGAACTCCCGGAGCCGCACTGCCTCGGCCTTCCCGAAGAGCGGCGCCTGCTCGACCCAGTCGCAGTAGCGCGCGCCCCGGATCCGCTCGGCGAGCAGGAAGTTGTGCAGATACGCGCACGGATGGAGCTCGATCTCGCCCTCGTATACGGCCTCGTTGAAGCCGCGGAGCAACTCCGCGTACGACCACGCCTGGTAGGACGGATGCGGCGTCTCGCGCTCCGTGCCGCCGAGGAACGTCCGCACGATCCCGTCCATCTCGGTCGCCTCGGCCGTCTCCCACTGCTTCAGCTCGACGATCACCGCCTGGTCGTGCGGCCCCTCGTCACGCCCCGAGAGGATCACGTCGATCCGCTTCGAGGTCTGCGGGATCTGAAACTCGATCCCCACGCCAGCATCGTCCGGAATGTCCGGATCGTCGAGGGCGGCGTGCAGATGCGTGAGGGACTGGTGCCAGGCTCGCCGTTCGGATTCGGAGACGCCGTGCCCGAGGACCCGCTGGACCTCCGTCAGGACGATCCAGTCGATGTCACCGGAGCGGGCGTCCTCGCGGAAACGGAGAGGGGGCGGTGGTAGACGAGCATCGGGCGACTCAGGCGGCGGGAAGGTGCCGGTTCTCGGCGAGCGGCTCACGACTGCCGTTGGAGAAGTGAAGGTCAAGGTCGGCGTAGTCGATGGCAGATCAGTCACTCGAACGATCACCCCGGCGCCGCACGTCATCCTGGACTGGACGTGCGGTTCCGCCGACGTACAGGACCCCATCACCGGCCACTGACTGGCTTCGCCGCTCCTCTTATGCGTTGGACAGACATCAACCGTAAAGAGTCGATGCAGCCCGTGATACGCGATTTAGGGTCGTCCTAACCTCGTACATCAGATCGTCTGCAGGCATTTCGGGATCTTCGAGTAGCATACGATAGCCGATGCCCATAGCATACTCGGCGAAGGCCACCTCGTAGGAAAGCCTCCGGAACGCGGGATCCTCCACTCCTCCATTGCCCAACGCTGCCGATACCACGGGATGATCAAGATTGATCAGAATGGTCAGGCGATCGGCGTTAAACTGAGAACGGTCTCCTTCGCGTCCCATCGGTCGGTATTCGACGGAGAACCCACCTTGAGGCCGATGCCGTCTCTTCCCCTCACCTCCGGCGGGATCCAAGGCCACCGTACCCACCGGATTGGGTGTCCCTGCCGTTCGTACTTCAGGAGCAGGCCGTCCCATACCCTTTCCGGTGTTAGACCCTGGATCTGTGGACAGTATATCGCCCGGTGTCTGCTCTCCCTCGACAAAGTCAGTCACTTCGTCGCCACTCGCCCCGGCCGAGCCAAACGCACCACCCACGGGTCCGGACGTCTTTGCCGCTGCTCGGATCTCATTGAGGCGCGTGCGGAGGGTTTCAAAATCTTGGTTCAGCATATCGGCGATGCGGTTAGCTTCCTTCGCTAACCTCCTGGCCTGTTCAGACTTGGCCGCCTCTCGTGCGCGTGCTGCAAGCTCTCGACGGACACTCTCAAGGCTCGTCGCAATGAAGACACCGACGGCCGCGGCCACGGGGTGCTGCAGATTCAGTTTCATCGATCTAGTCGAATCGAAGGCCTCGACTCCATCCATCTCGCGATCAAGAACTGGCACGTCGATGTGTCCAAAGAGATAATCGCCGAACTCCTTGCCTTCGATGCCGCCGGTTTCGATGGCGATCGTGTTGCCCTCACCTGCGGTGACGAGTACGCCGCGTTCGGATTCCGTCAGGGGTGCTCGAGAGACGTTTATCGTGAGGGTTGCGTCTCCCATCCTCGCCTGCAGCTCCGTAGGTGGTGTGAAGGTGCGGGGCGCTCCCTCTGTCTCCGGCATCTTGTACGCACAGATGTGGTCGTTGACCGCGACCTCAGGCTCGGATGCTCGGAACGACTGCAGGTGACGCTCGATGTATTCCACGACGCGCTGCACGTTCAGCTTCTTTACCGTGATATCTTCGATGGAGACCTCGGTGCCATCGGGCTGGGACGTCGGATCATCCTTGACCAGCCATCGCACCGGAATACTCTCGCCTTGACTTGCGTCGATATCCTCTCGAGTCAGCTCGACCACGTTCCGAAGTCCATTCCTGCGGGTGTCGACCCGGAGGGTCCGAGCGATGCCGAACGCGGCCGACTTCCCAGTGCCGAACTTCCCTCGCCCGGGTCGTCCGCGCTGTCGCTCCTGATTCTCCCCGTGCATCTGGAAGAAATGCCCGAGATCCGCCGCGCTCATGCCACGTCCGTTGTCGGCGATCCGGATCTCCCCGCTCCGAGGCCTTATCGTGACCTGTACTTTCGGCTTGGTACCTCGCTCAACGTACTGCAGCGAGTTTACCACGTACTCCCACACGACATCCTTGTCCTCCTTGAACAAACGTGCCGACTGGAGTAGGTCGCGTCCGACGTGGCTGGTGACCTCGAGCATCACTCCTCCTATGAGTGCGAGACGGGTCCTGACGAGGCGGGCAATGCTTGCTCGGCCGCATGTAGGAATTCGCTAACCTCAGGGTCCTCCGCGAACTGCGACACAAGTCTGGCTACCTTAGTTGCCCGAAGGCCGCCCACCGCATAGATGTCGATTCGGAAAAGCGCCAACGCATCCTTGGGATCGATATCTCTGCCCCCTGACCATGAGGTCCATGCGTTGCTCCGAAGGATTCGCTGCCGCTCAGATCGCCATCGACGCTCATCTATGCTCCCGCCCAGGCCGGACTCTCTAGGCCTTGCAAACGTCTCGTCGGTAAGGAGGTGGGCGTTCTCAGTGGCCCACCGGGCCCCCTTCGGTGTGAGACGCCATCCATCTCTGCCCGAGCCTTCGATTAGCTCGCCGAGACTCTCCTTCTTGCCATCAGAAAGTGAAACTCGGACCAACTCCAGGTTGATCTGGTCGCTGTACTTCTTCCAAGAGAAACGGTCGGGCGCAATCTCGTGCGCCTTCTTGGCTACGTCCTCCGTATCGACGGCCTTCGAGTGACCACCTAGGAGGTACAGCGCTAGGACTACAGCGTCCACATTCTGACTCACGACAAGCCTGCCTCTTGCGTTTCTTGGTGCCAAGCGCCTAGCATTGGCCTCATGAGCTCATTTGTCAAGGCAGAATTATCCAGAACCTTACGTGCGAATGGTGACCGAGCTGGCATTCCCCTATTGCCACGGTCCCTGCGCAGAGTGTGGTCAGATGAGCGGTTGCCACGCTGGCTATCGAGGGATCTCCACCTCAGCGACGGCGCGACCTACGGCGTCCTCGGTCGCGTATCGGTGCCCATCACAGCCGACGTGCGAGAAAGAGCTCTCGAGTTCCTCCAGCGGAGGGTGACCCGTTCAAGGGACGCTGTTTCCGATGTTCCCGTGATCTCCGAGGAATGGCCTGAGCCGTTGGATCCGGTTGATCTTCCCTGGTCCGTGAGGACTTTCAACGCGATCGCCAGGGGTCGCCTCCTTGGACGTCTCTTGGAACTCGAGACAATCACCTACCGGCATCTCTTCGAGATACGTCAGTTGGGCGCCGCCAGTATTCTCGATTTCGCGTGTGTCCTGGAGGCGGCGATTGATGTCGTGAACGCCCTTTCGTCCGACGCTGCTGCGGAGACGGCCGTGCCTGGGAGCCAATTGGATCCGAATGATGCGCCGACGGAATCGACGAAGGTCGAGGCAGCTTCGGAGGCCTTATTGGAGCTTGTCGATCACCCTTGGGTGGGCATGGTGTCACGCGGGGATCCCCGGTTCCGCGATGTCCTTCCGAAGGAGTTGCGATCAGACACACTTCTCGAGGCGATCGCAGATCTCTTTGACCTCTCACCTCTATCGGCCGCGCGATACCACGCGCTTGTGAGAGCCGCTGCGGATGTACAGAGAAGGGCTGAAGAGATCGAGCGGCTGACCTTAGACGAGGCGCTCGAAGACTACTTCCTTCAGCTCACCAATTGGGACATCACACGGCTACGCGCCTTCTATCGACGGCTAGGCTGGGGGGACGAGTTCGGTGAAACACTTGAGCAGATCGGAAGAAATCTTGGCGTAAGCCGAGAGCGGGCGAGGCAACTCGAGAAGCGGCTCGTCAAGGGGGGTCCAGGACACCCTGCTTATCTCCCCGCGCTAGCCCAAGCATTAGAGGTGCTCTCCGAAATCACGCCATGCGCGGCTACCCATGCAGCCGAGGAGCTGCGACGGCGAGGAATCGCTACCCAGGCGTTCCGACCCGAGGGGGTTATGAA
>CAZOYA010000017.1:0-7052 GCA_964583815.1 uncultured Gemmatimonadaceae bacterium
CAAACGCCCGGGAATTCGTTCGCCACCGCTTCGCCCCTCCTTCCTTCACCTGCACATCGAAACGAACCCGGGCTCAGTGTCGGTTAACTGGTTGTTGCTGCATCAACCCATCTCACCCACCCCTCACCGCCCGGTGATCTACGACGGTTGACCGTCCCGCGGGATTCGCGGGGCGTGTCGCGGATGCCTTGCGAGCTGCGGGGGTGGGTGCCTTTGCATCATTGGCCCTGACGGGGCGGCACGCAACCAGCGAGCGGGTGATGGGCGGGGGCCCCGGGGGCGCCGAAGTGAGACACGTAAGGCCGCGTCCCGGCCCTGACGTCACTCCAGGTTGTCGAGCGGGCTGCGAATCGACTCGAGCGTGGAGCGGGCGACGTGGGTGTAGATCTGCGTCGTGCGGGCGCTCTCGTGGCCGAGGAGCTCCTGGATGATCCGCAGGTTCGTGCCGCCCTCGAGCAGGTGGGTCGCGAAGCTGTGCCGGAGCGTGTGGGTGGTGACGCGCTTCTCGATCCCGGCGTTCGCGGCGGCTTCGCTCACGATCCGCTGCACCGTGCGCGTCGCGAGCGGGCGGTCGGGCCTCATGCCAGGGAATAGCCACGTGCTGCTGGGATAGGCGTCCCGGTAGAGGCGCAGCGCGTCGACCGCCTTCTGGGCGAGGATCGTGTAGCGATCCTTCGCACCCTTCCCGTGGCGCACGCGGATGAGCCTGCGCTCGAGATCGAGATCCGCGGGGCGCAGCCGTACGACCTCGCTGACGCGCAGACCCGCGGAGTACAGGAGCACGATCAGCGTCCGGTGCTTCGTGTTACGCGTGCGGGCGATCATGCGCGCCACCTCCTCGGGAGCGAGGACGGCGGGGAGGCGCCGCTCCTTCCGGGGGCGCGGGATGCGGAGCGCGAGCGTGGGCTGGCCGAGCACGTCCTCGCACAGGAAGCGGAGCGCGCTGACGACCTGGTTCTGGTAGCTGCGCGAGATGCCGCGGCCGTCGACGAGCTCGAGCACCCAGGCCTGCCCGCGCTCGGCGGCGTCGGAGGGGAGCGCGGGGGTACCGCCCCCGCACCAGCGCAGGAATGTCTCGACGTGCCGCAGATACGCCTTCCGGGTGCGGGGGCTGTATCCACGGATCGTCAGGGCATGGCGTACCTGCTCGAGAACGGGCGGCATCGGGTCGCGCGTGTAAGGTGCGGACGAGGACTCCGGCGACGCAGGCGACTCGGGCGACTCGGGCGACGCCGGCAACGCGGACGGAGCGGGCGACGCGGGCGACGCGGACGGTGCAGGCGGTGCAGGCGCCCCGCCCACCACCCTCACCCCTCCCGCTCCGAACGCCCGCCGGAGCAGCTCCACGACGTCCGTTCCGCCGGGCACCACCCACAGGTGCCGCTGCGGGTCCCAGCGGCGGCCGGGGAGCGCGCGGATGACGGCGAGGTGCGTGCGGGTGAACCCGGACCGGAGGGAGATCTCGAGCCGGTCCGGGTCCGCGCGCACGTGGACGGTTGCGACGGGCTGCTGCGTCATGTCTCACGAAGCGACCGACCATGGGGCGGAGACATGGCCGGGTGGGCACCGGAAAGCCCGGTCGTGTGCGGCTCCCGGGTGGATCCTGCGGGCGTCCGGCCCGCTTCCTGCGACATGAGCGCACGCGCCTTCCGATCCGTTTCCCAGGCCACGGTTCATGTCGTCCATTCCGCGCGAGACGCTGCCGGACAGCACGGTTCCGTTCGTACTCGATCCGTATCGCTTCATCGGGCGGCGGTGCGAGGCGCACGCATCGGACGTGTTCGAGGCGCGGATCCTGGGGCGCCGGACGATCTGCATGAGCGGGCCGGACGCGGTGCGGTTCTTCTACGGATCCCCGGCGCTGCGCCGTGCGGGGGGCGCGCCGGGTCGGATCCGCCGCACGCTCTTCGGCGAGGACGGGGTGCAGGGGCTCGACGGCGCGGCTCACCGCGCGCGGAAGGCGCTCCTGCTCGCGATCCTCGCACCGGAGGAGGTCGAGCATCTGGTCGGGCTGTTCGTCCTCGGGCTCGACGAGGCGATCCGGAGCTGGCAGGGGATGGAGCGGGTGGTGCTCCTCGACGCCTTCCACGGCGTGCTCGCGCGGGCGGTCACGGCGTGGGCCGGGCTCGACGTTCCCGAGTCGGAGATGCCGGGCTGGACCGGCGACCTGGTGGCGCTCTTCGAGTCGGCGGCGGCGGTCGGGCCGACCTACCGGCGGGGAACGCTGGCGCGGGCGCGGCTCGAGCGGCGGCTGGCGCACGTCGTGGACGACGTACGGTCGGGCCGGCGATGGCCGCCCGCGGGCTCGGCGCTCGAGCGGATCGCGCGGTTCCACGGGCCCGACGGACGGCCGCTCGACGCGCGAGTGGCGGCGGTCGAGCTGCTGAACCTGCTCCGGCCGACGGTGGCGGTCGGTCGCTACCTGGTGTTCGGGATGCACGCGCTCCACCACCATCCGGGCGCCTGGGACCTGATCGGGGAGCCGGGCGCGCCCGGCACGCGGGCCTTCGTGCACGAGGTACGGCGGTTCTATCCGTTCTTCCCGGCGGTGGCGGCGCGGCTCGTGGAGGACGCGGCCTGGAAGGGGATGCTGCTGCCGGCGGGCGCGCGCGTCCTGCTCGACCTCTACGGGACGAACCGGGACCCGCGCTCGTGGGAGCGGCCGGAGGAGTTCCGGCCGGAGCGGTTCCTGGAGGATGGGGACGCCGCGCGGGCGAGCGGCACGCCGGTCACGGCCACGGACGCGGAACCGCCCGCGCTCTCCGCCCTCGTCCCCCAGGGCGGCGGCGACCGCCCCACAGGCCACCGGTGCGCCGGCGAGCCGCTCACGGTCGAGCTGATGGCCCACGGCCTGGCGCGGATCGCGCGGGACGTGGCCTACCGGGTGCCGGAGCGGGACCTCCGGATCGACATGCGGCGCGCGCCGGCCGCGCCGCGGAGCGGCTTCGTCGTGACCGACGTGCGGGTGGTGGAGCCGGAGCCGCGCTGGCGCGCGGCCCGGGGGCGTTGGCCGGAGCGGATCCCCGGCGCCGACGCCCGCCGCGCCCGACTGGTGGGGCGCGACGGGCCGGCAGGACCTGCGGGAGACCTCAGCGAGCCGCCGTCGCGGGGATCGCGCCGAGCGTCATCTTCATGAGGAAGACGTTGTACGGGCCCCACTTCGACATGGTGAACCAGATCTCGTCGCCGAGGTGGGGGAGCGGCACGATGTAGGGCGCGTACAGGCCGGGGTGGTCGTGCGCGCTCACGACGAGCTGCGGCTCGCTCCAGGGGCCGGTGAGCTCCGGGGCGAAGCGGAGCACGACGCCGTTCCGGCTCGCGTCCAGGTACATCATCATCCAGCGCTGGTAGCGCTCGTTCCATGCCACCGAGAGCTCGCCGGCGGGGCCTTCCGCCACGGGGACGGCGGCCGCGAGCTCCGGGGACCAGCCGTTCCCGTTCCAGTACTCGCGCGCGGCGGGCTCGAGCATCCGGTCCTCGGGTACGCGGCGGAGCTTCACGTTCCCGTGCCGGCCGGCGGGGATCCCGAAGGAGTACACCCAACCCTCGGCGCGCACGAACGCGACCTGCTCGAACCCGGTGGAAGCGGGCCAGGTGGCGGTCTCGGGGATGACCCACGTCTGGCCGTCGTCGTCCGAGTAGGCGAGCCCGGAGTGGCGGACGTCCCACTGCCCGTGTCCGTGCCAGGTGCGCACGGACATGTAGTGGAGGAACATCCGGTCGCCGGTCGAGATGCCGTTCGTCGGGATGACGGTCCGCTCGACGCCGTCCACCTTCCGGGAGGGGATGACCTCCTTCGCGGTCCCGTCGGGACCGGTGATCATCGACTCGATGCGGAGCACGCCCTGCTCGAGGTCGGGCGGCGCGAGGCGGGCCACGACGTTGCTCCGCCAGCCTCGGCCCTGGAACCGCGAGCCCTGGCCGAAGGTGTCGCCGAACACCGCGTAGAGGGTGCCGCGGTGCCAGAACATGTGCCCGAGATCCGTCCCGTGGACGTTCCAGTCCGTGTTGGTCGGCGTGAGGGCGGTCGGGCCGGTGAGCGCCAGCAGCTCCGAGAAGCCGGAGACGTTCAGCAGCATGCGGCTGCGATCGGCGGCGGACCGTTCGGCGGCGGCCATCGCACCTCCCGCGGCGTCTTCCGCGACCTCTCCCGGGTCCGGCGCGGGGCCGGTCCGGGCGGCCGCGTTCTGGAAGGTCTGCCCGGCCACGCGCACGGGCACGGCGGTCGCCAGCGCGAGCACGAGCGAGACACCGAGCAGCAACGCCCGTGCCGGGAAAGCGGTGGGATCGGGCGCCGGGACGGCGATTCCGGAAACGGGGGAACGCGTCGTCCGCGGCATGGCTTTCCCTCGATCGGCTGGTTAACTTGGAATACTCACTCAGTGAGCCAAATATCTTGGCCGGCTGAGATGTCGGGGAACCTAAGACGAAGGGGCCCGGTGTCAACCACCGTGGAGCACGTGGAACGACGGAAGCGGGGCACGCACAGGCGGCGGATCGACGATCTCGCCGCGGCGCTGCGGAGGCTCGGGGGCGGCTTGCTGCTCCATCACCAGAGCCAGGCCGAGAAGCTGGGCCTGAATCCGACGGACGCGCGGGCCATGGGCTTCCTCGCCGAGACGGGTCCGATCCCCGCCGGGCGGCTCGCCGAGCTGATGGACCTCACGACCGGCGCGATCACCGGGGTCCTCGACCACCTCGAGGGCGCGGGCCTCGTCCGCCGGGAGTCCGACCCCGAGGACCGGCGGCGCGTGCTCGTCGTGCCCACGGACGAGGGCAACAAGGCGAAGGAGGTGCAGCGCCTCTTCGGGCCGCTCGCGCGCTCCTTCGGCGCGCTCGTCCGCAGCTACAGCGAGGAGGAGCTCGCGCTCATCCTCGATTTCGTGCGCCGGACGGACGAGCTGCTCCGCCGCGAGTCCCGGTCCGGCGAGGCGCCGGCGCGGGGGAACGCGTCGGCGAAGGCGCAGGCGGGCGCGGAGCCGGAGGAAGCGCGCCCCTCCTGAGGGCGCGGCCGCCCTGGCACGATTCCTGATCCACACGAGCCCCAACCCCGGAGGCTTCGTGTGTCGGACAGGATGGTGGACCTGAGCGCCGACGGGCGGCATCACGGAGCGGAGGATCCCGGGGCGCCGGCCGTCGCGGCGCTTCTCTTCGCATCGTTCCTCGTGCCCCTGTGGCTGGGTCGCGGGCGGTTCCTCGTGAACTGGGATTCGGTGCAGTACGCGCTGGGCGTCGAGGCGTTCGACGTCCAGGCGCACCAGCCGCACCCCCCCGGATACATCGGATACGAGTGGCTCGGCCGCGCCGTGGCCTCGCTCGTCGGGGACGTCCCGCTCGCGCTCACGCTCGTGAGCGTCGTGAGCGGCGCTCTGGCTCCGGCCTTCCTCTATCTGTTGGCGCGGCGGATGCTCCCCGACCGCTACGCGCTCGGCACGGCCATCCTCTTCGGCTTCTCGCCGCTCCTCTGGCACTACGGCGGGGTCGCGCTCACCTACGCGCCCGAGGTCGCGCTGAGCCTCCCCTTCGTGCTGCTCGTGCACCGGGCCCGCGCGGAAGGGCGGCTCCTGGACCTGCTCGGGGCGGCGCTCGTCTTCGCCGCGCTCGGGGCGGTGCGCCAGACCGCGCTGCTCCTGCTCGCGCCGCTCTGGCCGCTGGCGCTCCGGCGCTACCGGACCGGCGCCCGTCTCGGCGGGACGGCCCTCCTCGTGGGCGCGTGCCTGGCCTGGGCGATCCCCCTGGTGCGCGTCTCCGGCGGCGTGGTCTCCTACGTGCGGGACGGCTCCGCGCTGGTGGATCTGGCGGTCGCGCGCACGGCGCTCTCGACGGCCTCGATCACGGGCGTGCTCCAGAACGTCGGGATCCTCGCGGTCGGCGTGCTCGTGGGGCTGCACCTCACTCCGCTCCTCCTCCTCCGCGCGCGGCGCATGCCCGGGGGCGCGCTGGGCGCGCTCACCGCGGGGGACCGGCAGTTCCTCGCCTTGTGGGCCGCGCTCCCGCTCCTCTTCTTCCTGCTCGTCCACACCGGCCAGCCGGGCTACGCGCTGCTCGTGCTCCCCGTGGGATATCTCTGGGTCGGCTCGGCGCTCGCGCAGCTCGTGCGCTACCGGGGCGGGGCGGACGTTCCCGGCGGGCGCGCGGCCCGTCGCGACCGGCTCGGGCCGCCCCCGCTTCCGCTCGTGGACGACCCCTCGGGGCGGAACCCGGGCCCGCGCCGGCGGCGCCACCTGTGGCGGACGGTCGGAGCCTTCTCCGCGGCGGGCGCGCTCACGCTCGTCCTGCTCCCCGAGCTCGCGTACCGGGCCGTCGCTTCCGAGACGGGGGCGGCGATCCAGGAGCGGGTCGGGCTCCGCTCGCCGGCCGACCTGACGGGCCTGCAGGCGAGCGAGGTGCCCAGCCAGTCACCGCTCGCGACCGCGCTCCGCCAGTACAACACACGCCGGAACGACGTCTACTGGGGCAACCTGCTCGAGTTCATCGGCGCCTACCCCGAGGGGCACACGGCGCTCATCACGGGGATCGGCGGGCCGATCGCGAGCGGGAGCTTCCGCCAGCTCGGCTACTACCTGCCCGAGTACCGGGTCTACGGCGTGGGATGGGACCGGCGCGGGGCGTTCGGCCACCTGTTCCGGACCCGCGAGCGCGAGAGCGACTACTCCGTGCAGGGGCTCGAGCGCGCGGCTCCCCGGCTCCGCCTCCCCGACGACGTCCGCCTGCTCATCGTGCCGGACGCCGACGTGGCCGCGATGCTCGACCGCTCGACCCTGGAGACCGAGCGGTGGGACCTGCCGGGCGGGGCCTCGGTGACGATCGCCCGCGTGCCGCCGGGGAGCGTGCTGGAGCTGGGCAACGAGGAGCTCCAGGCGCACATCCGGCTCCGCGAGCCGGTCGTGACGGAGCTCGCCGGGAAGGACGAGGCGATGCGCGGGGGCGAGGACGCGGAGGGATCGCCCGAGGCCGGGGAGGGCGCCGCGGAGGACGCCGATCCGGTGGAGGCTACGCCGGAGAGCCCGGCCGGGACCCCGGCGCAGGCCGAGGACGGCGCGTGGCTCTCG
>CAZOYA010000017.1:7152-23531 GCA_964583815.1 uncultured Gemmatimonadaceae bacterium
GCCTCCGCCACCGCGCGCGTGCGGCGCCGGATCGTCTCGACCTCGGACGCGCCGAACGGCACCTGGTAGTAGTCGGGCGCGCGGATCCGCGCGGCCGCGTGGCGCGGCAGGTCGGGATCCTCGAGCGCGCAGTGCGCGAGCAGCGCTTCGGTCTCGTCGGCGGGCCGGGTGCAGAGATCCTCGTAGCGCAGGACCCGCGTGGCCGCCGCGAGCTCCGGATCCGCGTCGAGGGTGCGCCGGACGTGCCCGTACACGAGGGCCCAGTAGGCCGCCCATCCCTCGATCTCCCGGCCCTCCGACCAGAGCCCGAGCACCTCCTCCACGCCCGCGTCGTCGCCGGTGTGGATCGGCCGGCGGTCCGGGCCGAACTCGAAGTGGCCGGTCCGCCGCAGGTGGCGCCGGATGCGCTCGTCGCGCCCGCCCTCGGCGAGGAAGCGCTCGTGCTGGCGCACGAGCGACGCGATGTGCGCGACCGGGTCCCGCACCGGGACGACGAAGCGGGCGTCCGGCGCGATCCGCCGCAAGTAGGGGAGGCGAGTGACGTTGTAGTTCCCCTTGGCCACGTACCGCGTGCCGCCCCGCAGGAGGAGCATCTTCCTCAGGTGGTCCCGGTAGAACCGCTCGAACTCGGGGCGCTCGGTGCCGCCGTCGAGCACCGCGGAGCGCCGCGGATCGTGAGCCTCGGGGAAGAAGGCCATCCACACGACCTCCTCGAAGGCCTCGGGGCTCTCGGCCGTGACCACGATGCGGTCGCCGTGCGCCCGCTCGGCCGGCTCCTCGTCCTGCTTCACGGCCCGGTTGCGGAAGCGTCCCCAGAACCAGGGCGCGAGCACGCCGGGGAAGTCGCGGTAGCGGTGCGTGGCCACGCCCGGGACCCGCGCGAGCAGCTCGAGCACCACGGTCGTGCCGGAGCGCGCGAGGCCGGTCACCCAGATCGGGCGGTCGAGCCGCACGTCCTCCAGGCGGTCCTCGAGCATGCGGGTCTCCCAGCGGCCGAGGCCGGTCCAGAACCGGGGATGCCGCTCGACGTGTCCGCTGAGGCGATCGGTCCAGGCAGGGACGTGCATCGAGGCGGGGGTGCTCACGCGATGTCGCGGAGCGCCTTGGTCGCGAAGCCGGCGGCGCTCATCGACAGGACGAACGGCAGCTCCCAGCCGCCCGCCCAGGCGGGGCCGACGTCGAGGATGCGCGCGCCCGCGTATGCCTGGGACATGGACCAGGCGAGGAGGAGGAGCGGGAGCGCGGCCGCGATCGCGGCGGGCGCCACGAGCGCGAGGCGCCGCATCGCGAGCCGGAGCGAGTCGCGCACTAGCCCCCATCCCTCCTCGAAGCTCCCGTCGTGTACGTCGAGCTGCGCGCGTACGGCGCGCATCGCGGCCTCGGTCTCCCGGATCCGCTTCTGGGGCGAGAGGGCGCGGTAGATCTCCATCGAGACGAACGCCGCGGCGGCCCCCCAGACCACGATGCGGAGGGCGAGGGGCAGGACGCGCGCCAGCTGGCTGTCCAGCCAGGAGAAGATCGAGAGGGGCGTGTCCATGGCTTTATGGGCGGGGTTCGATGGGCGGGGCTCTATGGACGGTGGCTCGCGTAGGCGGTCGTGGCGGTGGGTCGTGGCCCCCGCGGGCGGCCACGAGCGGCGAGGGCGCCGCCCGCGGCCGGCCATCGGGTCAGGCCCGCGAAGCGGGGTAGGGGCTGGCGGCCGCGCCGGCTCCGCCGCGTGCCGTGCCCGGGGTGGAGGCGCGCGCCGGGGCGGCCGTCTCGGGGGCCGGGGCGGGAGCCTGCCCGGCCGCCTTCCGCTCGCGGCGCATGCGGAGGTAGCGGCGCACGGGCCACGCCACCGCGAAGGCCACCGCGGCGCCGATCGCGACGAGCACGCCCCAGAAGGCGCCGAGCAGGCTCAGCGCCGCGCCCGGACCGATGTAGGCCGCGGCGTGGGAAGGGACCGCCACGAGGGCGAGGGCCGCGACGGCCACGGCGACCGCGCCGTGCGTTCGGGATCGGCTCGTCCTCGACCGGATCGTCCGGGGATGTCGCTTCGTCGAAATCATCATCTCTCTCCTGTTCTCGTTTCCCCACCGGTGGCTCCAACGTCCGCGCCTGCGCGGCGGAGCCGCTCCGCGAAGTCGGGGTCGAAGTGGCTCCACGGGATGCGCTCGCCCCCGTTCACCACCGCGACCAGCCCGCCCTCGGGCCCCCCGCGTCGTGGGTTGTGGAACTCCCAGACGATCGTGCCGTCCGGGGTGATCTCGAGCAGGCGGCCGCCGTCGGACTCCGAGATCAGCGTGTTGCCGTTCGGCAGGCGCTGGACGTTCGAGCGCACCTCGCTCGCCAGCGGCTCCTGCTCCGTGCCGCGGTAGACCCAGGTGATCTCGCTCGAGACCGGGTCCACCTCGACGATTCGGGAGATACCGGTGGGGCCTTCGTAGTCGCCCCAGTTGTCGAACATCAGGAAGTGCCCGTCGGGCAGGAGCTGCGCGTCGTGCTGCTGGATCCAGCTCCCGCGCAGGGCCCACTGCACCCGCCGCTCCGCCACGTCCACGACGGCCACGGTGCTCAGCTCGCGCATCGAGATGATGACGTCGCCGGCCTCGCCGTAGGGGAACGCGGCGTCCATCTCGGGCGTGATGACCTGCACGGCGTTCGCGTGGGTCGGGTCCTCCGAGCCGTACCACGTCACGTTCTGTAGCAGGAACCGGAAGCCCGAGCCCGCGAGCGCGTCGACCAGCGAGATGCGCGTGATCTCCTCGCCTTCCGGCGAGAGCACGACCAGGTAGTCCTCGAGGCGGGGATAGCCGACCGCGTGGTAGCCCTCGAGCGGGTGGTCGACGATGTCCTGGGAGAGCGCGTAGATCGTGCCGTCGGGCGCCACGTCGAACACGTGGTGCACGTTCCGCAGGTAGGACCAGACGACGTTCGAGTCGCGGTCGAGCTTGACCATCCCGTAGCCGTACGGCGTCTGGCCGACCGACTCGTAGACCGCGATGAGATCCCCGTTCGGCATCGCGCGGGCCGAGTGGAACCACACGTGCCGGTCCGACTTCGGGGCGGGGCGCGCCTGTCCGTCCCGCTCGAGCGAGCTGTACGGCCGGCTCCAGCGGTGGAGCTCGCGCCCGTCGAGGTCGATGAGGAGCGCCTCCGAGCCGTGCCCCGAGGTGTAGAGCGTGAGGCCGGGCTCGGTGCGCGCGGGATCGTGCACGGTGACGCCGACGTCCGTCGTGCGGCCGGGATACCACAGCCGGCTTTTGTAGACGTCCCGGTACATCGTCATGTTCTCGTACGCCGCCACCGCCCCGTAGTAGGCGCGCCCGACGAGGCTCGCCGGGAAGACGTTCGCCTCGGTCATGAACGCGCCGGCCACGAAGGTGAGGAAGCACAGGCTCACGATCGAGGCGCCCTTCAGGAGGCGGTCCGCGAGGGAGGAAGCGGCGCTTCCCCCGGCCGCCTGCGCGCGCGGGCCCGGGCCGGGCCGTGCGGCTCGCTCGCTGTTCACGTTCGACTCGAACACGGAGGCCTCCGGCTCCAGGCGTTGGGGAGATCAGGCGTACAGGAGGATTCCGAAGCAGAGCGCCCACCCCAGGATGGTGCCCTGGAGCACGCGGTCGCCGAGGACCACGTCCGTCGGATCGGAGGAGCGCTGCTCGACGAAGAGGAGCTGGAGGTAGCGCATGATCCCGGCGGCCACGAACGGCGTCGTGTAGAACAGGTACGTCGTGTCCATCCGGTCGGCGACCTGCGGATCCGTCGTGTAGATGATGTAGGTGACGAGCAGGGCGCCGAGCACCGCCGTCATGGCGTTGTCGATGAAGGGCCGGTTGTATCCGACGAGGGCGGACCGGTGGCCCTCGTCGCGGCTGTTGATGATGTCGTCCCGCCGCTTGCCCAGCGCGAGCAGGAGGGCGAGCAGACCGGTCATGATCGTGATCCACTGCGTGGTCGCGACCCCGATGAGGCTCGCGCCCGCCTCCACCCGCAGCACGAATCCGAGCGTGATGATGAGCACGTCGACGATGGGCAGCGCCTTGAGGCCCATCGAGTAGCCGACGTTGAGGCCGAAGTACGTGCCGAGCAGGATCGCGAAGTGCGTGTTGAGCGAGAGGGCGATCGTGAAGCCGCCGCCCACCAGCAGCGCGAGCATCCCGAGCGCGACCGGAACGGGCACCGTGCCCGAGGCGAGCGGCCGGAACCGCTTCTCGGGATGCAGCCGGTCGGCCTCGCGGTCCATGTAGTCGTTCATCACGTACACGGCGCTCGCGACGAGGCAGAACGCGGCCACCCCCATGAGCGCCGCGCCGATCGCGGGCCAGCTCAGCGCCGAGGGCGTGAGCAGGAGCGGCACGAGCACGAAGATGTTCTTCACCCAATGGTGGGGGCGCAGGAGCGCGATCGACTCCAGGACCAGGCCCCGCGAACGGTGGGGAAGGATCCGGACGTCGCCGCTCCCATCGCGCGAGACCACGATGACCGTGGCCGGCGCCGATGCTCGTGCTTCTCTCGTTGCCATCGATCTCCTCCAGCGGCGCCGGGAAGGCGCCCGCGTCGGTTCCTGGGTCGTATGCCGATCGTCGGTCGAAGCGGGTCGTCCATCCCCTGGAGCGCCGCCGGCCCGGCCGCTCCACAGGAGTGGTTCGGGCTAGGCGGTGAGCAATTGCAAACGAGGTGCCACGCCGGATTCTCCGCGTCCTAGAAGGAAACCCGGCGCATGACGAAGCGCGGCAGCGCCCGGATGACCGCCATGGTCGGAGCCCAGACGCCCGGTGCGTAGACCACCGGGCGGCCCCGCTCGATCGCGGTGAGCACGCGCGCGGCCACGCCCTCTGGCGTGCCCTGGAGCGGGCCGGGCGGGCCGTCGAGCCCGTGGGTCATGCCGGTGCGGACGAACCCGGGCTTCACGCACACCGTGCGCAGCCCCTCGGCGTGGTACCGGTGGTCGAGCCCCTCGAGGTAGGCGGAGAGCCCCGCCTTCGTGGAGCCGTAGAGCACGACCGGCTTGCGGCCGCGCTCGCCCGCCACCGAGGAGAAGACGCAGAGCGTGCCCCCGCCGCGCTCGAGCAGGCGCACGCGCGCCTCCTCCGAGAAGCCGATGGTGCCGACGTAGTTCACGGTGAGCACGCGGCGGGCGAGCTCGGGGTCCTCCTCGAGACGCTGCTGCGTGCCGTAGAGGCCCGCCGTGACCACGACCGTGTCGAAGCCGCCGAGCGCGCGGTCGGCCGCGTCGAGCGCGGGCGCGAAGGTGGTCGGATCCTCGAGGTCGCAGCGCGCGTGCCCGACCGTGCGGCCGTCTCCCGCGCGCACCTCGAGGTCCCGCGCGCTCCGCGCGAGCTCCTCCTCGTCGCGGCCGAGCAGGAAGACCTCGTGGCCCGCCTCGACCATGCGGCGCGCGAGCGCGCGGCCCATGCCGCGCGTGGCGCCGAGGAACGCGACCTTCACGGGGACGGCGCCCGCACGCCCGCGGGGCCTCCGTGCGTGGGGACGGTCGCACCCGCGGCGCCGGTCGGGGAAGGCGCCGGGCGGGAGCCGGGCCGGGGCGTGCGGAGGCCGGGCGCCACCTGGGCGGACCGGCCGCGCCCGGATGCCGGCTCCGGAGCCTCGTCGCCGAGGAGCCGCACGGAGAGCCGGCTCCGGAGCCGGTGCTCCGGGTCCCACCGGCCCCGCGCCTCCTGGAAGCGCGCGAGCCGCTCGCCCTCCATCGCGCGGAAGTGCTCGGGGCGCGTGAAGGCGTCCTTCGCGAGATAGATCCGCCCGCCGTGCGCGAGCACGACCTCGTTCAGCTCGTCCACCAGCCCCTGGATCCGCGGGGTGACCGGGAAGTCCACGGCGATGCTCACGCCCGGCATCGGGAACGAGAGCATCCCGTCCCCCTCGGCGCCGCAGTTCTTGATGACGCAGAGGGGCGAGGCGAGCCCGCTCCGGGTGATCGTGTCCATGACCCGGCGGAGCGCGTCGGGCGTGCCCGCCTCGTCGCTCCCGTCGAAGGGGAGCACGCACTGGTACTGCGTGAAGCCGCGCCGGCCGTAGACCCGGTTCCAGGCGTGGACCGCGTCGAGCGGATAGAAGAAGCGGTCCGGGTGCACGACCCGCCGCCTCGTGCGGCGGGGGTGCGCGCGGTAGTAGAGCTCGTTGAAGGCCCGCACGCTCGCGCGGTTGATGGTCCGCGAGGGCAGCATGAACGGGACGCTCCTCCGGGAGAGCGGCGGTGGCGGCCCCGGCGGCGCCTCGTGACGCTCGGCCCAGCGGCCGGCCATGAGGATGCCGCGGCCCATGGCGCGCCCGCGCGACGCGCAGTCGAGCCACCCCATCGTGAAGGGCCAGTCCCGGCCCGCCTCGTCCAGCCCGCGCACGAAGTCGTCGAGCGAGGCGGCGCGCCGGCTCTCCATGAGGATCCACGGCGTGGGGACCTGCTCGAGCTGGACCTCCACTTCGAGGATGTGCCCGGTGAGGCCCATCCCGCCGACCGTCGCGCGGAAGAGATCCGGGTGTCGCGTGCGCGAGCACTCGATGACGCGGCCGCTCGGCAGCGCCAGGCGCAGCGCGCGGACGTGCGCGCCGAACGTGCCCCGTACGTGGTGGTTCTTCCCGTGCACGTCCGCGGCGACCATCCCGCCGAGCGTGACGAACTTCGTCCCGGGGCTCACGGGCGTGAACCACCCGCGCGGCAGCAGGATCCGGTTCATCTCGAGGAGCGTGAAGCCGGCCTCGGCGCGGAGCACCCCCCGCTCGGCGTCGAACGCGAGGATCCGGTCGGCGAGGACGCTCCCCGCGACGGCGCGGGCATCGGGGGGCGGCAGCGATGCGTCGCCGTACGAGCGACCGAGGCCGCGGGTGAGCGGCAGACCGCGCACGGCGCCCTCCAGGCGCTCGGAGCGGATCTCCACGCCGGGCACGGGCAGATTGCCCCATCCGGCGAGGCGGGCGCCTCCCTTCACGCGGCTCAGTCCTCGACGAGCGGAGTGGAGGCCACCGACAAGCCGTAGATCGGGCCCGTCTCGGGGACGTGTCGCACGACCAGGGTCGCCATCGGGCGCACCTGCACGACGACGACGAGGTGCCCGCTCTCGAGCGCGACGGGCGTGCCGGTGCCGGGCCGCAGCAGCGACTGGATGCTCGCGTCCGGGATGATCACCGTGTCCACGTCGGGCGGTAGCTCGAGGGAGGCCTCCGAGGCGAGCAGCCCGTGGGGCGAGTAGTCGCTCGTGCCGCCCATCGCCGTGAACAGGTGCCCGAACTGGCCGCGGAGGTCCCAGCCGAGCCCGTAGACCCGGTGGCGCGGCAGGTAGTACGTGAGATGGCGGAAGCTGCCGGCCGGGTCGGCGGCGGTCAGCACCACGGTGCGCTCGGGATCGTAGCTCTCGGCGAACTCGACCAGCGAGCCCCAGTGGCGGTCGTTGCGGCGCACGTCGAACTGCCGCGGATAGGTGCCGACGCCGCCCCGCTCGAGGACCGTCGCGACGTGGTGGAGCGCGCTCTCGCGGACGCCGCTCGGAGGCTCCGCCGGCTCCCCGCCGCCTCGCGTGAGGCCGCCCACGAGGGGCGGCACGAGGAGGAAGATCCCGACGTGGCCGAGCGCGAGGAGCACGCGGCTCCCGGCCGGCACCAGGCGGTCGGCGGGTGCGGGCGGGAGGGGGCATGGTGCAGGAGCGCCCGGTTCGGGCGCCGGCGCGAAGGCCGGCGTGGCGGGCGCGCGGGCGCGGTCGGCCTCCCGAGCCTCCGCCCAACGGGCCGCGAGCGCCTGCATCGCGACGGCGGTGAGCAGGAAGAAGATCGGCAGGATCAGCAGCACGTACCCGACCTGGCCCGTGTGCACGAGGACGTAGGTCGCGATCGAGGGACCGGCCCAGAGGACGAGGAACGCGAGATGCCGCCGCAGGGGCCGGAAGCCCGAGGGGTTCAGCGCGAGCGCCGCCAGGATCACCAGGAGCCCGAGGTTCACGCCGATCATCACGCCCATCCCCACGAACACCAGGTTCCGGACCGGACCCGGGAGGCTCGGCCCCGCGCCGAAGACGGAGGTGGGCACCACGACGAGATCCACGAGCTCGCGCGAGATGCGGAAGAAGCTCTCGACGCCGCCGGAGAGCGCGAAGAGCGGCACCAGCCACGCGAGATTGCCGGCGACGAGCAGCCCCGCCGTGGCGAACCGGCCCCTCCAACCCAGCGGCCAGACGAGGTAGAGCCAGAGCGGCATCAGGAAGAGCGCGCCGCTCGGGCGCATCGCGCCGAGCACGACCAGGAGCGCGGTGGACACGAGGGCGAGCCGCGTGTTCCGGCGGATCCGGCCCTCGTAGCCGGTCCACAGGAGGAAGAGCCCCAGCCCGAGCTCCACCGCGTAGGTGAGCGCGACCCCGCTGTAGTACCAGACGAGGGGCGAGAGCCCGAGCAGGACCGCGCTCCACAGGGCCCAGCGGTGCTCGACGAAGAGCTTCGCCAGGAGATAGAAGGCCGCGACGGCCCCGGCCGTGCTCACGACGCTGAGCAGCGCGAGGCTCGTGTTCGCGTCGCCGGTCAGGTGGTTGAGCAGCCAGCCCGCCCACACGTATCCGATGTAGCCCGGCGGATGCGGCTGGTGGTGCTCGAGATCGAAGGACAGCGTCCCGAGCGCGAAGTTCACCGCGTCCCAGTTGACGAGGAAGCGGGAGCGGAACGGGAGATAGAGCGGCAGGAAGGCCGCGAAGAGCAGGGCGGGGGTCCAGTTTCGTCGCATGCCCCGCAGCCGTACAAGAACCGGGCCAGCCGGGGGCGGGCGGCGGGAATCGGCCCGGGGTGCGGGATTGTCGAGGGGCGGAGGGGCTGCGGGTCGCTCGCCGTCTTCGTCGGGCGGGCTCTCGCCCCCGCGGTCAGCCCGCCCGCTCCTCCAGCACCGCCGCGATCTCCCCGAGCCCGACCCCCGACGCGCGCGCGGCCGCGAGCACGTGGTACAGGAGATCGGCCGCCTCCTCGGCGGCCCGCGTCCGGTCCCCCTTCGCGAGCGCCGTCACGAGCTCGGCGCACTCCTCTCCGAGCTTCTTGAGCCGAAGGTTCTCGTCCTCGAGGAGCCGGGTCGTGTAGCTGCCGGCCGGACGCGCGCGCGCGCGATCGGCGAGGACGACGTCGAGGCGGGGGAGGATGGGCGCGGCCGCCTCGCCGAAGCACGTGGACTCCCCGGTATGGCACGCGGGACCTTCCTGTCGCACGAGCGCGAGGACGGTGTCTCCGTCGCAGTCGGCGTGCAGGCGCACGAGATGCTGCACGTGACCGGACGTGTCGCCCTTCCGCCACAAGGCCCCCCGCGAGCGGGACCAGTAGTGCATCCGTCCCGTGGCGAGGGAGCGGGCGAGCGCCTCGCGGGTCGCCCATGCCACCATCAGGACGGCCCCGGTGCCGGCGTCCTGCGCCACCACCGGCACGAGCCCGTCTCCCTTGTCGAAATCGAGCGCCGCGAGGTCGTCGGGCTCGCGCAGGCGCCGGTCGGTCATCGTCCGTGCTCCGGGTTCGGGGTCATCGAGTCGCGGCTCATCGCACCGCCGGCCGCACGGGCACGTCCCAGTCCGCGAGCGCCGCCTTGAGCTCGCCGACGGTCGTGAGCCCTTCGTGCAGGATACCCGCGACGAGTGCGGCCGAAGCGCCGCCCTCGCGGAACGCGTCGCGCAGGTGCTCGGCGCGCCCCGCGCCACCCGACGCGATGACGGGCACGGGCACCCGGTCCGCCACGGCCCGCGTGAGCGCGAGGTCGTATCCGCTCCGGGCGCCGTCCTGGTCGATCGAGGTGAGGAGGATCTCGCCGGCTCCGAGCCGCTCGCACTCCTCCGCCCATGCGACGGCCTCGAGCTCGGTGGGCCGGGTCCCGCCGTGCGTGTAGCACCGCCAGCCGAAGCCCTCCTCCCGCGCCGCGTCGATGCTCGCGACGATGCACTGGCTGCCGAAGCGCTCGGCGCCGGCGGCGAGGAGCCCGGGATCCCTCACCGCGGCGCTGTTCACGCTGATCTTGTCCGCGCCGGCGCGCAGGAGCGGCCCGATGTCGTCGACGCCCCGCACCCCTCCGCCCACCGTGAGCGGGACGAACAGGCGCTCCGCCGTGCGCCGGACCACGTCGAGCAGGGTGCCGCGGGCCTCCGTCGAGGCGCTCACGTCCAGGAAGACGATCTCGTCGGCGCCCTCGCGCTCGTAGCGCTCGGCGAGCTCCACCGGATCGCCCACGTCGCGGAGGTCGCGGAACCGGGTGCCCTTCACGACCCGCCCGTCCTTCACGTCGAGGCAGACGACCACGCGCGGCCGGAGCATCAGTCGAGTCGCTCCCACGCCACGGATCCCTTGGTGCTGAACACGCGGTCGCCCTCCACGAGCGCCTGCCGGATCGCGAGGCCCGTCGCCTTCACCGCGGCCTCGACCATGTGGTGCCGGTCCCGGCCGCGGATCACGCGCACGTGCAGCGTGGCGCCCAGGTTGTCCGCGAAGGACTGGAGGAAGTGCCGGTAGAGCCCCGAGGGGAGGGGGCCGACGTAGTAGGGGCGTCCGCCGACGTCGATCGCCGCCTCGACGAGGGCCTCGTCCATGGGGACCTGGGCCCACCCGTAGCGCGCCGCCCGTTCCGGGACCTCGTCGCGGAGCGCCCGGCCGAGCGCGATCCCCACGTCCTCCACCAGGTGGTGCCGGAGATCGCCGGAGGCCTCGAGCTCGATGTCGAGCCCGGAGTAGCGCGCGAGCGTCTCGACCATGTGCGCGAGGAAGCCGTCGTCGACCTGGACGCGCGCCTCGCCCGTGCCCCGCCGGACGTCGATCGTGATCCGGGTCTCGCGGGTCTCCCTCCTGAGCCTGCTCATGCCTGTCTCTCCGGTGCGGTGGTGGAGTCGTCGTGGTCGCGCGCGCCGCCCCAGCGGCGGGCCGTCTCGTCGGGGTCGAGGGCCCCCGTGTAGATCGCCATCCCGAGCACGGCGCCGGCGGCGCCGACCTGCTCGAGGTGCTCGAGATCCTCCGGGGTCGTGACTCCGCCGGAGATCCACACGGGGTGGGTGGAGGACGCGACGGTGTGCGCCACGGCGTCCCGGTCGATCCCGCGGAGCCGGCCCTCGCGGCCCACGTCCGTGGAGAGGATGCCCGCGAGGGGGAGGTCCGCCGTGCGCTCGAGGAAGCGCTCGAGCGGCACGCCCGTGTCGTCGGTCCAGCCCTTCCGGAGCACGTGCCCCTCGCGCGTGTCGAGCGCGAGGACGAGGCGGCCGGGGTGCCGCGCGGCGGCCGAGGCGAGCCAGTCGGGATCGTCGATCGCCTTCGTACCGACGACGACCCGGTCCGCTCCGGCGCCCAGCAGCCGCTCGATCCGCGCATGGTCGCGCACGCCGCCGCCCACCTGCGTCGTCGCGGGCGTGGCCCCGAGGAGCCGCTCCAGAACCGGCAGGTTGTCGCCCACCCCCAGGGCGGCGTCGAGATCTACGACGTGGAGCGTCGTGAACCCCGCGGCCCACCAGCGCTCGGCGACCGCCACGGGATCGGGGAGCGACACGCGCTCCTCCTCCGGCCGACCGCCCACGAGCTGCACGCAGCGCCCGCCGCGGAGGTCGACCGCCGGGACGGCGATCATCGCGCCACCTCCCGGGCGAGGTCGACGAAGTTCCGGATGATGCGCCGGCCCGCGTCCGAGCTCTTCTCCGGGTGGAACTGCACGCCCCACGTGTTGCGCCGGCGGACCCCCGCAGCGTAGTCGCGTCCCTCGTACTCGGAGCATGCGATCACCGCGCCCTCGTCGGCCGGGACGCACACGTAGGAGTTGGCGTAGTAGGCGACGAGCGGCGTGGCGCCCTCGAAGAGCGGGTCCTCGACGGTCGCCACGTCGTTCCAGCCCATCTGGGGGACCACGCGCCCGGCCAGGCGCTCCACCCGCCCCCGGACGAAGCCGATGCCGTCCCCTGCGGACTCCTCCGAGGAGTCGAAGAGGAGCTGCATCCCGAGACAGATGCCGAGGCAGGGCAGGCCGTCCTCGAGCGCCCGCCGGAGCGGCTCGGGATCCCGCGGGAGCGATGCGGCCGCCGGGCCGAACGCCCCGACGCCGGGGAGGACGAGCGCGTCGAGCGCGAGCGCTTCGTCCCATCTCGCGGTGACGTGCACCGAGGAGCCCGCCCTCTCGAGCGCCTTGCCGAGCGAGTGCAGGTTACCCGCGCCATAGTCCCAGAGCGCGATCTTCACGTCCGTGCCACCTCCTCCAGCACCGCGTCGAGCGCGGCCAGGAACCGGTCCATGAGCGGGCGCGGGCCGACCGTCACCCGCAGCCCCTCGCCCATTTCCGGGATGCCGGTGAAGGGCCGCACGCCCACGCCGTGCGCGCGGAGCGCGCGCACGTCCGCCGCGGCCGAGCCCGTCGGCGCGGGGAAGAGCAGGAAATTCGCCTGCGAGGGAAGGGGGGCGAGCCCCCGGGCCTCGAGCGCGTCGCGGAGCCACCGTCGCTGCACCCGGGCCTCCGCCGCGCGCGCGGTCATCCAGCCGCTCCGGTCGCGTACCGCGGCGGCCGCCGCCTCGGCCGCGAGACGAGCGACCTTGTACGGCCCGCGCGCCTTCTCCACCTCGAGCGCGGTCGCCGGGTCCGCGACGCCGAACCCGACGCGGAGCCCCGCGAGCCCGTAGGCCTTCGAGGCGGTGCGGGCCACCAGAAGCGCCGGGGCGTCGGGCGCGCGGGACGCGAGGGTGTCCTCCGCGAAGTCCCCGTACGCCTCGTCGAGCACGACGAGCGGACGCGGCCGTCCCCGGGCCTCCGCGGCCTCGCGGGCCGCGAGCAGCGCGTCGAGCCAGCCGACCGGCGCGCTCTCGCCCGTCGGGTTGTTCGGCCGGCAGACGTAGACGACGGCGGGATCCGGCTCGAGCAGCGTCTCCGGTGCTTCGAGCGCGTCGGGCCACGGCACCGCCCGCGCCTCCATCCCGTTCATGCGCGCGAGCGGCTCCACCATGGAGAAGGTCGGCGCGGCGTACGCGACGACCGCGCCCGGCCCGGCCGCCGCCCGGAAGGCGGAGTCGAGGACGTCGTCCGATCCGGCGCCGGTCGTGACGCACTCCGGGTCCACGCCGAAGCGCTCGGCCACGGCGTCCCGGAGCACGTCCGCGTAGAGCTCCGGGTAGCGCGCGAGGTCGTCCGTGGTCGCCGCGCGGATCCGCTCGAGCGCCTCGGGGTGCGTGCCCCAGAGGTTCGTGTTGTCGCTGAGATCGACCTCGACCGGACGCCGATCGGGCTCGTAGCGCGCGAGCGCCTGGTAGTCCTCGCGGGGGAAGGGGCTCACGGGTCGTGCCTCCGGTCGGGAGTCTCGAAGGCGACCGGGCTCCGCCGGGCCGGCCTGCGGTGAGGGCTCATCGCGCGCCTCCCCGGCCGTCCCTCCGCAGCAGCGCCGCCGCCGCGTGCGCCGGCAGCCCCTCCGCCTCGGCCAGCAGCGCGACGTCACCCGCCATGCGCGCGGCGCCCGCCGCGTCGATCTCCTGGATCGTGAGCGAGCGCAGGAAATGCGCGGTCGCGAGCCCCGAGAAGCTCCGCGCGCGGCCGGCGGTCGGGAGGACGTGGTTGCCCCCGGTCAGGTAGTCGCCGAACGCGACGGAGGCCGCCGGGCCGACGAAGGTCGTGCCGGCGGTCGGGACCCGGCGCGCCACCGCGGCCGCCTCGCGCGTCATGACCGACAGGTGCTCGGGCGCGTAGTCGGTGGCGAAGGCGACCGCCTCGTCGAGATCGCGGGCGAGCAGGATCGCCCCGGCCGCCGCGAGCGCCGCCGCGGCCACCTCGCGCCGCGGCGCGCTCTCGAGCATCCGCGCGAGCTCCGCCTCGGTGCCCTCCGCGACCGCCTCGGAGGTCGTCACCAGGACGCAGGCCGCGTCCGGGTCGTGCTCCGCCTGCGCGAGGAGCTCGGCGGCGGCGAGCGCGGGCGGGGCGGTCTCGTCGGCGAGCACCAGGACCTCCGAGGGGCCCGCGGGCGCATCGATCACGACGTCGCCCGCCACCTGCCGCTTCGCCTCGGTGACCCAGCGGTTGCCCGGACCCACGACCGCATCCACGCGCGGCACGGACCCCGTCCCGTACGCCATCGCGGCGACCGCGCCCGCGCCCCCGATCGCGAAGAGACGGTCCGCCCCGCCGATCAGGCAGGCGGCGAGGACCTCCGCGGGCGGCCGCCCGGACCGGCCCGGAGGCGAGCAGACCACGACCTCGCGGACGCCCGCCGCGCGGGCCGGCACCACGCCCATCAGGACGGAGCTCGGGTAGGCCGCGCGTCCGCCCGGCGCGTAGACCCCCGCGCGGGCGAGCGGGACGGAGACGCGCGTCACCGCGACGCCCGGCTCCACCTCGACCCGCACCTCGGGCGGGACCTGGGCCTCGTGGAAGGCGCGGATGTTCCGGGCGGCGCGCTCGAGCGCGGCCCGGACGCCCTCGTCGAGCGCGGCGGCCGCTTCCTCCCACGCCTCCCGCGGCACCTCGAGCGACTCGAGCCGGACGCCGTCGTACCGCTCCGCCATCCGGAGGAGCGCCTCGTCGCCGCCCGAGCGGACCTCCTCGACGAGCGCGGCCACCTGGTCCCGGAGCGCTCCGGGGTCCGGGACCTCTCGGGCGAGCAGGGCCGCGCGGCCCTCCGCGTCCAGCGCCACGAGGGGCCCGCGGCGGAAGAGGCGCACCGCTCCGTCGGAGGAGGCACGCCCGGCGTCCCCGGTCGCCGTCCGGCCGTCCGCGCTCACGCGCACGCCCTCCTTCGACGGGCCCCTCACGGCATCAGCCTCTCGATGCGGGTCACGAGGATCCCCTCGGCGCCGAGCTCCTTCAGGCGCGCGATCGTCTGGTAGACCTGGTCCGCGTCCACGACCGCGTGCGCGGCCACCCACGCCCCCTCGTCCAGCACCTCGACGATCGTCGGTCCGGAGATCCCCGGCAGGATCTTCCGGACCTCCTCCAGCCGTGCCTTCGGCACGTTCGTCATGAGATACCGCTTCTGCTCGGCGCGCAGCACGGACTCGAGCGCCGTGCGCAGGACGTCCACCTCGTGCCGGAGATCGTCGTCGGCGAGCACCGACGGGCTCGCCACCAGGCGCGCGGAGGAGTGGAGGATCGTGTCGATCTCCCGAAGCCCGTTCACGCGGAGGGTGGAACCTGTCGAGGTGAGGTCGACGATCACGTCCGCGACGCCGAGGTGCGGTGCGATCTCCGCGGCGCCGCTCACCTGCGCGATGCGGATGGGGATCCCGAGCGCCTGGAAGTGCGCGGCGGCGGTGCGCGGGAAGGAGGTCGCGACCCGCGTTCCCGGCGGGAGGTCGGCGGAGGAGTGGACCGGTCCTTCGTCGCGCACGGCGACGATGAGCCGGCAGCGCCCGTACCCGAGATCGAGGAGCTCCTCCACCTCGCGCCCGCTCTCACGCACGAGGTCGGAGCCGGTCACGCCCAGGTCGGCGGCCCCGTCCGCCACGTATTCCGGCACGTCCTGCGCCCGCACGAAGATCGCCTCGAAGTCGTCCCCGATCGCCGCGATCAGCGCCCGGTCCGCCCGGAACGCCGCCCGGAGGCCCGCCTGCTCGAAGAGGTCGAGGGTCTGCTCCGAGAGGCGTCCCTTGTTCGGGATCGCGATCCGGATCCTGCGTTCTCTCATGTCGTGCTCGTCGTTTCGGCTGCGGAAGGCGGCTCGGGCGGAGGGGCCGGAAAAGAAAAAACCGCGCCCCGTTCGTAAACGGGCCGCGGTGAGATGGACCGGCTCTGAACGCGTCCTACGCGCGCACCGGCTCCCCGCCACCCGTGGGGGTCGCGTGATGGTGATGATGCCGGTGGTGGTGCCGATTGCTCATGGTCTGCGGAAGCTCGTTCGGGCGCGTGGGCACGTCAAGCCTGCCGCGGCGGATCGCGGTCGGCGACCGGAGGGGGCGGGTGCCAAACCGCGCCCCGCGAGGGGGGTCGGGTCCGCAAGGGGCGCGAAATGGTCGCTATACGACCAATTCGTCGCACTCGATGGCCGCCCCGCGCGTCCTGGGGCGCGAAATGGTCGTATAGCAGCCAAAGCTCGCCCCACGTGCGCCGTACCCCCCTCGCGGGGCGCGGAATGGTCGTTGGGATCCCGCGCTCGGGCGCCGACCGGGCGCATCCACGCATCCGCCCGTCCTGCCCGCCCATCCAACCGACCCGGTGGAGGTGGGGGCGCCACCGAGGTCGAGGGGACGCGGGCGCGTGCTCCCGAGGAGCGGAGCCGCCGCGCCCGCGAACGCCCGGGCCCACCCGGAGGACGAGCCCACCCGCACCACCCAGGGCAGCGGACGCCCGGATACACGACGGAGCCCGCGAGCCTGACGCCGCCGCGACCCCCGACGTCCGGCGCAGCGAAGAGGGAGCGCGCGCCCGCGTCCCCCCGCGCCCGGGCGTCGACCGGGCACGCCCGCGCACCCGCCCGTCCCGTCCGCCCCATTCAACC
>CAZOYA010000017.1:23631-27524 GCA_964583815.1 uncultured Gemmatimonadaceae bacterium
CGTCGCACTCGATGGCCGCCCCGCGCGTCCTGGGGCGCGAAATGGTCGTATAGCAGCCAAAGCTCGCCCCACGTGCGCCGTACCCCCCTCGCGGGGCGCGGAATGGTCGTTGGGATCCCGCGCCCGGGCGTCGACCGGGCACGCCCGCGCACCCGCCCGTCCCGTCCGCCCCATTCAACCGACCCGGAGGGGGAGGAGGGACGCCACCGAGGTCGGAGGGACGCGGGTGCGTGCTCCCGAGGAGCGGAGCCGCCGCGCCCGCGAACGCCCGGGCCCACCCTGAGGACGAGCCCACCCGCACCACCCCCGGGCAGCGGACTCCCGGAGACCCACCAACCCCGCGAACCCGAATCCACCGCGACCCCCGACGTCCGGCGCAGCGAAGAGGGAGCGCGCACCCGCGTCCCCGACCACCAGAGACCCGACCCACAGAACCCCGGCGAGTCTTTGTATCATTCCTACCCATGGATTCCCCCATCCGCATCCGCGGCGCCCGCCAGCACAACCTCAAGGACGTCGATCTCGACCTCCCGCGGCGGAGCCTCACGGTCGTCACCGGCCCGTCCGGATCCGGCAAGAGCTCGCTCGCGCTCGACACGCTCTTCGCAGAGGGCCAGCGCCGTTATGTGGAGTCGCTCTCCACGTACGCGAAGCAGTTCCTGGAGCGGATGGAGAAGCCCGACGTCGATGCGGTCGAGGGCGTCTCGCCGGCCGTCGCGATCGAGCAGAAGAACCCGACCAAGACGAGCCGCTCCACGGTCGGCACGGCCACGGAGGTCTACGACTACCTCCGGCTCCTGTGGGCGCGGGTGGGCCACACGCACTGTCCGGTCTGCGACCGGCGCGTCCGCCCGGACACGGTGAGCGGCTCGGTGGACCGGGTGCTCGAGCTCGAGCCGGGCACGGCGATCCAGGCCGCCTTCCCGCTCCCGCGCGGAGAGCGGATCGCGCACCGCGCGATCGTCGAGAACCTCCGCCAGCTGGGCTTCGTGCGCGTGCTCGCCGACGGCGTGCCGCTCGACGTCACGGACCCCGACGCGATCGACGCGGGCGCGCTCGGCGCCGATCTCGTGGAGGCGCGCACGGTGCTCGTGATCGTCGACCGCCTGAAGGTCGACCCGGCGGACCGCGAGCGGATCGCGGACTCGCTCGGCACCTGCTTCGTCGCGGGAGAGGGGGAGGCGCTCGTGCTCGGGCGCGACGGCAAGCCGATCCTGCGCTTCACGGAGCGCTTCCGCTGCCCCGACCACCCGGACGTCCGCTTCGCGCGCCTCACCCCGCAGCTCTTCAGCTTCAACAACCCGTACGGGAGCTGCCCCGAGTGCACGGGCTTCGGCGCGACACTCGAGTACGATCCCGCGCTGATCGTGCCCGACGAGGGCCGCTCGCTCGCGCGCGGGGCGGTGGACCCGTGGTCGAAGCCCCGCTACCGGAAGGAGCGCGACCGCCTGCGCGCCTTCGCCCGCGAGCGGGGCGTGCCGCACGATCGCCCCTGGCGCGACCTCCCGGAGGATTTCCGGAAGGACGTGCTCGAGGGCACGAAGGGCTTCCGCGGCGTGATCCCGTTCCTCGTCTCCCGCGAGCGGAAGAAGTACAAGCAGTACATCCGCGTCTTCCTCCGGCAGTACCAGAGCCCCCGCACCTGTCGTGCGTGCGGCGGCGCGCGGCTGCGGCCGGAGGCGCTCCGGGTCCGCGTGGGCAACCGCACGATCGCCGCAGTCTCGGATCTGCCGCTCGAGGAGCTCGCGCCATGGCTCGACGCGCTCGAGCTGGCGCCGATGGAGGCGGAGATCGCGCAGACGGTCCTCCGCGAGCTCCGCGCCCGCACGGGCTTCCTGGTCGACGTCGGCCTCGGGTACCTCACGCTCTCGCGCCAGACCCGCACGCTCTCGGGCGGCGAGGCGCAGCGGATCAACCTGGCCAACGCCCTCGGATCGGCGCTCGTCGACACGCTCTACGTGCTCGACGAGCCGACCATCGGCCTGCACCCCCGCGACACGGCGGCGCTCCTCGGGCTCCTCGAGCGCCTCCGGGACGGCGGCAACACGGTCGTGGTCGTGGAGCACGACGCGCACGCGATCCTCAGCGCCGACCACGTGGTCGAGCTCGGGCCGGGCTCCGGAGAGCACGGGGGGCGCATCGTCTACGAGGGCCCGCCGGCCGGCTTGCTCGATCAGGACACCGCGACCGGCCGCTATCTCTCCGGGCGCTCCGGCGTCCCGGTGCCGGACCGCCGCCGCGACGTCCGCGGGCGCCGCCTCGTGCTCGAGGGCGCGAGCCTCCACAACCTGCGGGACGTCGACGTCGAGATCCCGCTCGGCGCGCTCACGGTCGTGACCGGGGTGTCGGGATCGGGCAAGTCCACGCTGGTGCACGACGTGCTCTTCCGGGCGGTGGAGCGCGAGCTCGGGGGCGAGACGAGCGCGAAGGAGTACCTGGGCGAGCTCGTGGGCTCGTACCGGAGCCTCTCGGGCGTGCAGCACCTGGACGAGGTCGTGCTCGTCGATCAGTCCCCCATCGGCCGCACGCCTCGCTCGAACCCGGTCACGTACGTGAAGGCGTGGGATCACGTGCGGAAGATCCTCGCCGACCAGCCGGTGGCCCGCGAGCGCGGCTACGGACCCGGCCACTTCAGCTTCAACGTGGCGGGCGGGCGCTGCGAGGCGTGCAAGGGCGCCGGCTACGTGGAGATCGAGATGATCTTCATGGCCGACGTCTTCGTGCCGTGCGACGTCTGCGGCGGCCGGCGCTACGACCGTGCGGTGCTCGACGTGAAGGTGCGCGGCCGGAACGTCTCGGACATCCTCGCGATGACCGTCGACGAGGCGATCCGCTTCTTCATCCGCGAGCGGCGCCTCGGACGGGCGCTCTGGCACCTGCAGCAGGTCGGGCTCGGCTATCTGCGCCTCGGGCAGCCCGCGCCGACGCTCTCGGGCGGCGAGGCCCAGCGGCTCAAGATCGCGCGCGAGCTCTCGGGCGCCACGGGCCGGAAGGGCCGGAAGCTCTACGTGCTCGACGAGCCGACGACGTTCCTCGCGGGCGAGGACGTGCGCCGCCTCGTCGACGTGCTCGGCCGGCTCGTGGACGCCGGCCACACCGTGGTCGTGGTGGAGCACGACATCGAGGTGGCCAAGGTGGCGGACTGGATCGTCGACATGGGGCCGGGTGCCGGGGTGCGCGGGGGGCAGGTGGTCGCGATGGGGCCGCCCGAGGCGGTCGCCTCGGTGCCGGAGAGCGTGACCGCCCGCTGGCTCCGCGAGGCGCTCGAGCCCGCGCGCGCGGACCGCGAGCCGAGCGGGGTCTCCGGAGCCGACTGACCCGCTCCCGCCCGTCGGAAGGCGCGCGGTCTGCCGCGGCCGACTGACCCGCTCGGCCGGAAGGCGCGGTCTGCCGGCTCCGACTCACCCGCTCCTGCCGGCCACGAGCCGAGCCGGCCCGCCGGCCCGCCGAGCCCCGCGCGAGCCGCCCCGCCCCCCGGCGCGGAGCCGCGACGCGCCACCCTGTGGAAAACGAGCGGAAAGCCTTTCGCGGAGCGGCCTTCGCGGGTTGCCGCGAGGTCGCGTCAGGCGTTATTTTTCCTGGTCCGGGAATCTTCCCTTCCCGCGCCTCGGGCGCCGCATCCACGGAGCCCGTCCCGACCCCACATCCCGCCGCGAACGGGCGGGGCATGCCCGCGGCGGTCGGTCGTGAGCGGGATCCCATGGATGGATCCGGACGCCGGGCCCGAGGCCCGCGCGCGCGATCGCAGCACACGATCTTCGATCCTCGATCCAGGATGACATCGGTATGAGTGACGACGGGCTCCCGCTCGGCGGCGGCAACGGGGAAGGAGGCGCGGGACAGATCGTCCTCGCCCGTCTGATCGAGGACGAGATGCGCGAAATCGAGGAAGG
>CAZOYA010000018.1:0-27460 GCA_964583815.1 uncultured Gemmatimonadaceae bacterium
GGCCCGCACGAGCGCCGCGACCGTGTCGCGCGCGACGGCCGGGTGGTCGACCGGCAGGAGCGCCAGGTACCGGGGCGGGGCAGCCGGCCCGCGGGCGCCGGTCGGCACGGGGGGCCCGGGCGGCGCGCCGTCCGCGGCGAGCGCCCCGAGCGCCCGCCGGATCGAGGTGATCGGACCCTCGCCCGGATCCGGGTTCACGACCACCCGTGCGCCGGCGGCGCGGGCCGCCTCGGCGACGCGCGTGCCGGGGCCGCCCGTGGTCCCGTCGTCCGCGACCACCACGAGCACCGGGACGCACCCGCCCTCCACGAGCGCCCGCACGGCGTGGTGCACGAAGGGCCGCCCCTCGAGCTCGAGGAGCGCCTTCGGACGTCCCATCCGGCGCGACGATCCGGCAGCCGGAATCACGCCCGCGATCCCGATCAACGGGGCTCCGAGGGGAACGCGTCGTAGAAGCCGCGGTCCTCCTCCGCCAGGCGCACGAGGAGGGGCGCCGGCGCGAAGCGGGGTCCGTGACGGGCCTCGAGCGCGCGCAGCGCGTCGAGCGCGGTCCGCGGGTGGAGCTGGTCCGCGCACCGCAGCAGCCCGCCGCGGAAGGGCGGAAAGCCGGTGCCCATGATCATCGCGAGATCGACGTCCGCGGCCCGGGGCACGATGCCGTCCTCCAGCACCCGTGCCGCCTCGTTGACCATCGAGAGCACGAGGCGCTGACGGATCTCCCGCTCGTCGGGCCGCCCGCCCGCGGGCACCCGGCTCCGCTCGAGCCGCAGCTCGCGCCGAACCTCCGGATCGGGCCCGCGCTCCTTCCCCTTCTCGTACACGTAGAAGCCGCGCCCGCCCTTCCGGCCGAGCCGCCCCGTGGCCGCGATCTCCACCAGCGCGGGCGCCGGCGCGAGCCGCTCCCCGAGCGCCGCGTGCAGGCTCGCGCCGGCGTGGGTCGCCACGTCGATCCCGACCTCGTCGATGAGCCGCAGCGGTCCCATGGGCATGCCGAACGCCACCGCCACCCGGTCGATCTCCTCGATGCCGAGGCCTTCTCCGAGCAGGAAGCCGCCCTCGTTCAGGTACGGTCCGAGGATCCGGTTCACGAGGAAGCCGGGACCGTCTGCGACGACGATGGGCACCTTCCCCAGCCGCAGCGCGAGCCCGTAGATCGTGGCGACGGCCCGCTCCGCGGTGCGCGGGGCGCGGACGACCTCCACGAGCGGCATCCGGTCGACCGGGTTGAAGAAGTGCATCCCGAGGAAGCGCTCCGGGTGCTCGAGCGCGGTCGCCATGTCGGCGACGGACAGGGAGGAGGTGTTGGTGGCGATCAGGCAGCCGGGGCGCACGTGCTGCTCGACCTCCTGGAGCACCTCGCGCTTGACCTCGAGCCGCTCGACGACCGCCTCCACCACGACGTCGGCCCCGGAGAGCCCCGCGTAACCGACGCCGCCGCCGATCCGCTCCATGGCCCGCTCCGCCTCGCGCCGGTCCGTGCGCCGCCGCCGGACCGCGGCGTCGAAGAGCTCGCGGGCGTGCCGGAGGCCGTTCGCCACGGCCTCGTGACGGATGTCCTTGAGATAGACCGCGATGCCGCGGCGCGCGGCGAGCTGGCCGATGCCGCCGCCCATCACCCCGGCGCCGAGCACGCCCAGGAGCGAGACTCCCTCGGCCGCCGAGCGCGCCTCCGCGCTCCCGCCCGCCAGGCCCTTCCCCTTCCGCGCCGCCTCCCGCATGTGGAAGACGTGGATGAGGTTCTTCGAGACCTCGGAGACGGCGAGCTCCGCGGCCGCGCGCGCCTCGGCGGCCAGGCTCGTCTCGATGCCCGCCCGGCCGTGCGCGGAGACGACGTCGAGGATGCGGAGGGGGGCGGGGTAGTGCCCGCCGGTGCTCTCCCGGACCTTCCGGCGTGCGGCGCCGAGCACGATCCGGCGGCCCGGGGCGGTACCGTCGAGGATCCGCTTCGCCACGGGCTTGCGGGGGCGGCGAGCGCCGCCCTTCCGCCGCCCCTCGAGGCCCAGGGCGTAGCGCCGGACCTCGGCCAGGAAGAGCTCCGCCGGGAGCAGGTCGTCGACGAGTCCGATCCGCCGTGCGCGCCGCGCGTCGATCTGCCGGCCCGTGAGGAGGAGATCGAGCGCGTCCTGCAGCCCGACGGTTCTGGGCAGCCGGGTCGTGCCGCCCCAGGCGGGGAGGATCCCGAGCATCACCTCCGGGAGCCCGAGGCGCGTGCGCTCGGAGTCCGACGCCACACGGTGTCGGCAGGCCAGGGCGAGCTCGAGGCCGCCCCCGAGGCAGACGCCGTGGATCGCCGCCAGGGTGGGCACGGGGAGCGCGGTCACCCGCGACAGGATCGCCTGGCCCGTCTTGATCTTCCGCTCGGCCTCGGCCGGGTCCTCGAGCGCGGCGATGGCGTCCACGTCCGCCCCGGCGATGAAGGAGTCCGGCTTGCCGCTCCGCACGACCACGGCGCGCAACATGGCCTCGCCGGCGGCCTGCTCGGCCTGCGCGATCGCGCGCTCCAGGTCGGCCATGACCGCTTCGTCGAGAACGTTGACGGGACGGTTCGGCGCGTCGAAGACGATCCACCCCAGACGGTCGTCATCCAGCTCGAACCGGGGATCGGGTCCGGAACGGCGATCGGATGGCTGCGGCACGAGCGGCCCCTCGGCTTCGCGGGAGGACTGGGACTCGGACCCTCACAATTGCGACGCGCGACGCCGAAAGGAAGCGCGGACGTCGCGGGCGGGCGGGTCGGCGATCGCGCGGCGGGGCGGGCCGGGTCCCGGAAAGGCCGACGGCCCGGACCCCCTGGAGGGTCCGGGCCGTCGCTCACGCTCCACGGACGCGCGCGTGCGCGTCCGCATCGATCAGAGCTTCAGGCGCTCCTGCGCGTTCTCGCGCGTGAGTCGCAGCATCACCGGATCCCCGCGCTCGACGGTAATCGGGACGTTCCAGTAGAGCTCCGTGTAGGGCAGCTCGTAGCGCGCGTGCACCCAGTACTGACCGGGCTTCACCCGCAGGTTGCCGCGGGCGACGCCGTTCGCGTCGGTCGTATCGACGGCGATGTCGAGCCCGCTCGCCCGCTGCTTGGCGAGGAAGACCGTGCCGACGTCGGCGAAGGCCTGGTCGGCCCACTGGTCCTGGAGGATCCGCACGGAGTCCGAAGCGCGGATCGTCCCCCGCTGGAGCGAGTCGAAGCGCTCGAACGCGGCGTTCATCTGCCGCTCGACCCCTCCGAGCCGCTGGTCGAAGTCCTGCCACTCGTTGAAGAGGGCCACGTACTGGGCCTCTCCGCGGCTGAACTGCTCCATCTGGTTCGTGATGGTCTGCAGGGTGTCGCGAATCGTGCTCCACTCGCGCTGGCGCTGGTCCCACTCCGCCTGCGCCCGCTGGACCTCCTCACGTGCCGCGAGGAGCTCCTGCGGCACCTCGGGCTCCGGCTGGCCGAACGCCTGCGTCAGCGAGTCGAAGATCGCGTCCCGATCGTAGGGGAGCAGCTGGACCTCGATGTCCGGAAGGGGACGGCTGACCATGCCCTCTCCCATCGGGTCCGGCATGTCGACCTCCACCGTCACGACCACTTCCGCGGGGCCACAGGCGGCCGCAGCGAGCACCAGGCCCGTCGCGAACGGGAGAATGCGCCTCATCGTGAGCTCCGTCCGTCGGTTCTTTCAGGGAAACGAGATGCGAAGGTACAGCGCGCGCCGGAGCGCATCAAGGTTGGCGACGGCGCCCCGCGGAGGGCCGATCGCGGCCTCCCGCGCCGTGTTCGGACCGACCCGCGCCCGTCCGGCACACGCCCGGTCCGCCACGGGTCCGCGGGTGCCCGGGGGCTCCTCGGCCCCCTCAGAAGCGGAGGACCTCCGGCAGGATGTAGTTGACCGGGTCCTGCGCCACGCCCTCCACCCGCACCTCGTAGTGGACGTGGGAAGCGGTCGCGATCCCGGTGCTCCCCACCTGCGCGATCACCTCGCCGCGCTGCACCTCCTGGCCCACCTTCGCGATGAGCTTCGAGGCGTGGCCGTAGAGGGTCGAGTAACCGTAGCCGTGGTCGATCTCCACCGTGAGGCCGTACCCGACCATCCAGCCGGCCCGCGTGACCCGTCCCTTCGCCGCGGCGTAGATCGGGGTGCCCTTGGGCGCCGCGATGTCCACCCCGTGGTGCGGCAGCGGCCGGTTGTGGATCGGGTGCATGCGCGCCCGGGAATAGCTGCTCGACACCCAGCCGGGCGTCGGGAGGATCGAGGGCGTGGACTCCAGGAGGTCGCGGTGCGCGACGACGGAGTCGGTCACGGCCTCGAGACTCTCCGAGAGCAGGCGTGCCCGCCGCTCCAGCGCGTCGAGGTCGTAGGAGGTCGCGAAGAGCGTCTTGGACAGGGTCGAGTCGACCGCCCAGATCTCGGACTCGTGGGGCGAGCCGAGCCCCGGACCGCCCACGCCCGCCTGCAGCACCTCGGGCTCGATCACCTCGAGACCGGCGATGGTCCGGAAGTGCTGGTCCGCTTCACCCATCCGGTCGAGCGTCTGCTCGAGCGTGGCGAGCCGCCCGCGGAACGCGGCCAGCTCCTCCTCGAGCGCCTCGTTGCGGGCCTCGAGCAGCGCCGCCCGCAACCGCCCGCTGCCGTCCAGGCCGATCCCGAAGGTGAAGGTGAGGATCGCGAGCAGGAGCCCGCCGCCGATCCAGAGGCTTCGGCGCAGCGCCCGCCCGGACATCGAGTACTGCCGGACCGGCCCGTCGTCCCCTCGCAGGACGACGAAGGTCCACCTGTCTTTCGTCATAGGTTCGCTCTCGGGAGCGCGCACACGTCTGCGACCACAACACCACGCGCGCTCGGGAAGGGGCATGAAACCCGGACTTCAGGATGGCATCGGGAGCGACGTCCCGGCCGGACCGACGCTTCCAAGCTAGACGGCGCCGGAGGACGGTGTCAACGAAGTTTGCACCCCCGGGGGGGCGGGAAACGCCCTTCGGGCCCGCACGCCGGCGCCGCGCCCCGCACCGTTCAACTCTCGCCCGCCGGCACCTCGACCCGCGGAAACAGGGGCGCGCCGGTCCGGACCGCGCGGCCGCCGAGGCCGAGCCCCGGCGCTTCGGCGAGCGTCGGCACCCGCTCGAGCCCGAGGCGCTCGGCGAGCTCGATCATCTTCGCGGGCGTCACGGGCTCGAAGAGCGCGGCGAGGCAGGCGAGCACCCGCGCGAGCGTCGCGAGCGTCTCGTCGAGCTCGCTCGCCCGGGCGGGGTCCTTCGCCTGGCTCCAGGGCTGCCGCTCCTCCACGTAGCCGTTGGCCTCCCGCGCGAGGTCCATCGCCGCCCCGAGCGCCTCGTGCACCCGGTAGGCGCGCATCGACCTCCGGGCCGCTTCCACGGTGCGGGCGACCGCCTCGTCGAGACCTCCGCCCGGCGCCTCGGGGATCCGCCCGTCCCGGTACTTCACGATCATCGAGATCGCGCGGCTCGCGAGATTCCCGAGCACGTTGGCGAGCTCGTCGTAGCGCGCCAGGAAGCGCTCGGGCGTGTAGGAGGCGTCGCTCCCGGTGGGCATCTCGCGGAGCAGGTACCAGCGGACCGCGTCCGTGCCGAACCGCTCGCGGAGCGCCAGGGGATCCACGACGTTGCCGAGCGACTTGGACATCTTGGTCTCGCCCACGACCCACCAGCCGTGCGCGAGGATCTGGCGCGGGAGGGGCAGGCCGACGGCCATGAGGAGCGTCGGCCAGTAGACCGCGTGCGTGGTGAGGATGTCCTTGCCCACGATGTGCAGGTCCGCCGGCCACCACGAGCCCGAGGTGTCCTCGAAGCCCTGCTCGCCCGCGGGCCGGTCCGGGCGGATCGCGCCGGACGCGGTCAGGTAGTTGATGAGCGCGTCGACCCAGACGTAGGCCACGTGCTCGTCGTCGAAGGGGAGCGGGATCCCCCAGCCGAGCCGGCTGCGCGGCCGCGAGATCGAGAGGTCCTCGAGCGGCCGGCGGAGGAACCCGAGCACCTCGTTGCGCCGGATGTCCGGCACGATCCAGTCGGGATTGGCCTCGATGTGGCGCACGAGCGCGTCCTGGAAGGCGCTCATCCGGAAGAAGTAGTTCTTCTCCTCCACGTGCGTGACCGGCCGGCCGCAGTCCGGGCAGGTCCGGTCGGGCCCGAGGTCCTTCTCGGTCCAGTAGCGCTCCTCGTGCACGCAGTACCAGCCCGTGTAGCGGCCCTCGTAGACGTGCCCGAGGTCGTGCAGCCGCTGGAGGAACGCGCGCACGACCTCGACGTGCTCGCGCTCGGTGGTGCGGATGAAGCGGTCGTGCGAGATCGAGAGCCGCTCCCACGCCGCCTGGAACCGGGAGGCCATGAGGTCGCAGAGCTCGATCGGCTCCATGCCCCGCCGGCGGGCCTCCTCCTGGATCTTCTGGCCGTGCTCGTCCGTTCCGGTCAGGAAGAGCACCTCGGCCCCGTCCTGGCGGTCGAAGCGCGCCAGCACGTCGGCCAGGATCGTCGTGTAGGCGTGCCCGATGTGCGGCTCGCCGGTCGCATAGTAGATGGGCGTCGTGAGGTAGCGACGCCGGGGCTCGCTCACGGCGCCCCCTTCTCCCGGCCGTTGCGCCCGTGCCCCTCCCGTCGCTCGCGGCTCTCCCGCGTGGGCGGGATCGCGCCCGGCCCGACCTCGTCCTTGAGCTCGGCCAGGGTGACGACGCGGCGGTTCCCCTCGGGATCGCGCAGGCTGACGGTGTCGGCCCAGATGTCCACCGCGACCACCTTCTCCTCGCCCCGCGCCGTGCGGATCTTCCGGCCCTCGCGCGGGAAGCGGCGGCGCGCCTCGACGTACGTCCGGTGCTCGTACATGAGGCAGCACATGAGGCGACCGCAGCACCCGCTGATCTGCGCCGGATTGAGGGAGAGGCGCTGGTCCTTGGCGAGCTGGAGCGAGACGGGCTTCAGCTCCGGGAGCCAGGTCGAGCAGCACAGCTCGCGGCCGCAGCGGCCCACGCCCCCGAGCAGGGCGGCCTCGTCCCGCACGCCGATCTGCTTCAGCTCGATCCGCGCCCGGAAGGTGCGCGCGAGGTCCCGCACCAGCTCGCGGAAGTCGACGCGCTTCTCGGCCGTGAAGTAGATCATCAGCTTGTTGCGGTCGAACTGCCACTCGGCCTCCGTCACCTTCATGCGGAGGCCGTGCCGCTGCACCAGCGCCTTCGTCTCGAGGCGCACGCGCTGCTCGTCCTCCCGCAGCCGGTCGAGGCGGGTCACCTCCTCGTCGCGGGCCACCCGGAGGATCCGGTTCGTGGGCCGCGGGGTGGCGCAGCCGCCCGAGCTCGAGCACTTCCGCTCCGCCACGACGCCGATCGCCGACACGAGGCCGAGATCCTCCCCGCGGTCCGCCTCCACGACCACGTGCTGGCCCGTGCGCACCTCGAGGCCGGCGTAGGAGAAGTATGCCTTGCGCGTGCCCTTGAACCGGACCTCCGCGAAGCCGCTCACGCGAGCGCCTCCCGCCAGGCGCCGATGGCGTCGTACTTGCCCCAGCGACGCTCGCGGAGCTCGTCCACCGGGAGCGCCTCCAGCTCGGCGAGCGTGCGATCGAGCGCCCCTGCGAGACTCTCGGCGGCGGCGTCCCAGTCCGTGTGCGCGCCGCCCTCCGGCTCCGGGACGACCTCGTCGGCCACCCCCAGGTCGAGCAGGTCGCGCGCGGTGAGCCGGAGCGCCTCCGCGGCCTTCTCCTTGTGCTCGGCGGATCGCCAGAGGATCGCCGCGCACCCCTCGGGCGAGATCACCGAGTAGATCGCGTGCTCGAGCATGAGGATCCGGTCGGTCACGCCGATGCCGAGCGCGCCGCCCGACATCCCCTCGCCGATCACCGCCGAGACGAGCGGGACCCGGAGGCTCGCCATCTCGCGCAGGTTCGTGGCGATGGCCTCTCCGATCCCCCGCTCCTCGGCACCGAGCCCGGGATAGGCGCCCGGCGTGTCGATGAAGGTGATGACCGGCCGGCCGAACTTCTCGGCCTGGCGCATCAGCCGGAGCGCCTTGCGGTACCCCTCCGGGTGGGGCATCCCGAAGTTGCGCCGGAGGTTCTGCTTCATGTCCCGGCCCTTCTGCTGGCCGACGATCATCACGGAGCGGTTCCCGAGCCGCGCCCATCCGCCGACGACGGCCTCGTCGTCGCGGAACCCGCGGTCCCCGTGGAGCTCGATCCAGTCCGTGAAGATCCGCTCGACGTAGTCCAGCGTGTACGGGCGGCGCGGATGGCGCGCCACCTGGACCTGCTCGATCGGGCGCAGGTTCTCGTACGTCCGTCGGGTGAGATCGCTCAGCTTCCCGCGGAGGACGGAAACCTCTTCGGTGACGTCGATCCCCTTGCGGTCGGCGAGGTCCAGCAGCTTGTCGATCTGGGACTGGATCTCGACGATGTCTCGCTCGAAATCTAGATGCACGGCGGAAGAGGCCCTCGTTTCACGGAATTCCTGGGAGCTTCAAGGTCGCCGGAGCGCCGGGGGACACGCAACCGGACGCGGCGGGGCCGTCCGGGACCGGGTGCCGCCGGGCCCCCGGCCCCTCAGGGCCGCGTTTCCTTGAGGACCCAGCCGTCCGGATCGAGGACCGCCGGCCCGTCCGGGCGCGCCTCGAAGCGGAAGCGCAGCACGTCCTCGGCCGAGCCGGACACGGCGGGCCGGCACACGCGGCCGGCCCCCGCGCCCCAGCACACCTCCAGGGGCACCCGGAAGCGGGGCCACGCGGCCTTCTGCACCTGGCGCACCACCAGCTCCGCGGTGCCCCCCGCGCCCTGCGTGTCGGGCACCCAGCGCTCCGCGATCTCGAACACGGGATGGCCCGGACGGTGGAGCCACTGCGTGAAGAACCAGCCGAGCTCGCGGCCCGAGGCCTCCTCCATGGCGGCGCGGAGGTCGTCCGTCAGGGCGGCCGAGTGCAGGTGGGTCGCGTAGTACGCGCGGATCCCGCGGAAGAACGCGTCGTCGCCGAGGAGCCCGCGGAGCATGTGCAGCACCCACGCGCCCTTCGGATAGTTGTTGTCGTTCAGCAGCGCGAAGAGGTCGCGCTCGGCCGGGTCGATGACGGGGCGCTCCGAGTCCGCCGAGCCCACCACGCGCCGGCGGCTCTCCTCCATGAGCGCGCGGAACGCGTCCGGCCCGTCCGCCGCCTCGAAGAAGAGATCCCCGAAGTAGGTGGCGAAGCCCTCCGAGAGCCACAGGTGGTGCCAGCTCGCCTCGGTCACCGCGTCGCCGAACCACTGGTGCGCGATCTCGTGGGAGACGGTCCCCTCGATGTCGCGTCCCGCCGCGATCCCCTGCTCCGAATAGAAGATCGCGGACGCGTTCTCCATCCCCCCGAACCGGGTGGAGGACTGCACGTTGGCGAGCTTCTCGAAGGGGTAGGGGCCCACGAGGTCCGTGAAGAAGTCGACCATCTGCGCCGCGCGGCGGAAGGACGGCTCGGCCCGCTCGGCGTCCTCGGGGAAGGTCCAGACGGTGACCTCGACGCATCCGTCCGGGCGCCGGCTCGCGGGGGCCGCGCCGCAGGCGGCGAGACCCACGGTGCGCACGGTCATCTCCGCGGCCCCGACGACCATGTTGTAGGTCGAGATCGGCACGCCGACCTCCCACACCCAGGTGGAGCGCGGCCCGCCGCCCGGTCCGGGCGCGTCGGCGGGCGCGGGCTCCGGCCCCGACACGAGGTGGCCGTTCGCCACGACCGCCCAGTCCTCCGGGGCGTGCACGGTGTAGCGCACCGTGGCCTTGTCGGCCGGGTGGTCGATCGTGGGGATCCAGAAGCGCGTGCGGTTCGGCCAGTTGTCGACGAACGCCGTGGGCGCGCCGTGTACGTTCCGGCCCAGGATGAGCCCGTCGTCGGGAGTGCCGCGCCACGAGATCCCGACCGTGACGGTATCGCCCGGAACCGTCCCGGCGAGCGGGATCCGGAGCACCCCTCGCTCGTGCGTCCAGGTAGCGGGCTGGTCGCCGAGCGTCACGGACGTCACCTCGAGGCCCGTGAAGTCGAGCGGTAGCTCGGGCGCGTGCGCCTCGACGGCGATCCGGATCCCGGCCCGGCCCGCGAAGGTGCGCTGGCCGGCGCCGAGGCCCACCTCCACCTCGTAGTGGACCGCGTCCACCCCCGGCGCGTAGGGGCCGGGCGGAGGGGCGACCCCGGCCGGGATCGGCTCCGGCTCCTGCGCGACGAGGAGCGCCGGGGCCGCCGCGAGGAGCGCGAGGAGCGCGCCGGCGGCGCGCGGGGCGACCGTCCGGCGGGCGCCGGGGCGCGGGGTGTCCGGCCGGCCGGACGGGAGCGGAAGGCGGATCATCGATTCTCCTGGATGGGCTCGAAGGCCTCGACCTCCGAGAAGTCGCGCAGTCGGCCCCAGTAGCGGGCGTACACGCGCGCGAGGGTCGGATCGAGGTCCCGTCGGGCCTGTCCCAGCTTGCGAAAGGGCTCGAGCGCCCGGGTCTTGCACGCCATCTGCTCGCGGACGTCCACGAAGCGGTCCGGCGCGAAGCCCGCCCGAGAGGTCGCGGTCTGGTAGCCGAGCACCAGGCTCTCGGAGCGGTCCATCTCGGTGACGGCGCGCGTGGCCTGCGCCCGCGCCGCCAGCGCGTCGCCGCGGGCCGGCGCGTACACGCGCGAGGGCCGGAGCTCGTCGAGCACGCGCGCGAGCACCTCGTTCGCCCGACCGGGCGCGGCCACGAGCGCCTCCGCCACCCGGAAGCCGATGCCCAGCGTGCCGGCCGCCGCCCGGGCCGCCTCGAGCTCCGCGGCGTCCAGTCGGGTGGGATCGGGCAGGAGCGGCACCAGGAGCACCCGCGCGCCGGAGCGCGCCGCGATGCGCGCCGTGCCGCCGCACCCCATGACTCCGTCGCCGAGCAGGCCCTCCACGATCACGATCGTCTCGCGGGGCGGGGCCTCCTCGCGCGCCGCGCTCCCGAGCATCGCCCGGACGCGCGCCAGGAACGCCTCCTTCTCGAGCGGCTTGACCAGGACCTGGTCCGCCCCCGCCTCGAACGCGCGGTCCCAGTACCGCTCCTGCGAGTACGCCGTGATCGCGAGGATCGGCAGGTGCCGGTCGCGGGCGCGGGCCCCGCGGATCACCTCGAAGCCGTCCGCCCCGGGCACGTTCAGGTCCGCCACGACCAGGTCCCACTCCCGGTCCCTCAGGAGCTCCAGGGCCTGGTCGCCGTCCTGCGTGTGGATCACCTCGAACTCGGACGCACCGGCGAAGAACGAGCGGACGAGCAGCGCGTCGTCGACCGCGTCCTCCACGAACAGGACCCTGATCTTCTGCGCGGGCGCGCGGCTCAATCGGCTCCTCCGGTTGGCGGCTCGCCGGGAGCGGGAGCGCCCGGCGCGGGCAGCCCGGCTCCCGGACCGGCTCCATGATAAGGCGGCGTCGCCGCCGCGTCAGGCTTTTCCGGCCGTCCCCCGCGGCGGCTCCGGGACGCGGAACCACACGATGAGGCCCATGCCGAGGACGAAGGCCGCCCCGAGCACGGTGTTCGAGAAGTAGCCGACGCCCGCGAAGAGCGGTCCCGCCACGGCGCCCCCGAGCGCGAAGCCGACCTGGCCGAGCGCGACCGTGAGGCTCATGAGCGAGCCCCGACGGTCGTCCTGGACGAGCGCGGTGAGGAGCGCCGAGAACGGGCTGACCCGCATCGCGATGAGAATCATCGTGACGAAGAAGAAGGCGTACGCGACATAGATGTCGGTCACGAGCGGGACGGTGAGCAGCATCACGACGGAGAGTCCCACGCACGCGAGCAGGATGATGCCTTTGCGACCGATCCGGTCGGAGAGCTTCCCGACCTGCGGCCCCGTCACGACGTTCGCGATGCCGCCGACCAGGAACATCAGCGCGATCTGGTCGCCCGTGGCGCCGAGGTCGCGCTCGAGCCAGGTGGGGAGGTAGACGACGAACACTGAGACGCCGAGGAACATCAGGAAGAAGGCGGCCGACGCCCACCGCACCTCCGGACGGCGCAGCATCGCGACGTAGTCGCCGATCGCCTTGCCCACGCTGAGCGGGTGCGTCGTGCGCTGCACGTCGGGCTGCGGGACGCGGAGGAAGAGCAGGACGAGCGTCGCCGCCATCGTCACGGCGAAGAGATAGAAGGGCGAGCGGAAGCCCCACCGCTCGGCCATGACGATTCCGAGCGGGATCCCGATGATCTGGCCGAACGCGGCCCCGCTCATGACCCAGCCCGTGGCCCAGCCGCGCCGCTCGTAGGGGAAGTAGTCGCCGATGTAGGAGACGGCCGCCCCGCTCAGCATCCCGCCGGCCATCCCCGCGAACACGCGCACGGCGAGGAAGGAGGCGTAGTCGCTCACGAAGCCGTGGAGGGAGAGCGCGATCGTCATGGTCCCCGCGCCCATCATGAGGATCCGGCGCCGCCCGACCCGGTCCGAGATCGGGCCGGAGATGACCGCGAACACGCCCACCATGATCGAGTAGGCCGACACGAGCGTGCCGAGCACCGCGTCCCCGATGCCGAGCTGATCGCCGATGAGCGGGAGGATCGGCGAGATGATCATGATCTGGCTGGCCGACGAGAAGACGAGCAGCCAGAGCGTGAAGACGATCAGGGTCGCCGAGGCGCCGGCGAGGGCACCGTCCGGCGGTGTGCTCGGAGGTCCGGGCGCGGCGGCCCGGCTCAAGTCCGATGCACGAGCCCGGCCGAGCGCTGCACGGTCGGCATGAGCACGATCTCGAAGACGTTCACGTGCTCCGCGGCGTTCGCCGCGTAGAGGACGGCGTCGGCCACGTCGTCGCCGGTGAGGGGCTTCGTGTCCGCGTAGACCTTCCGCGCCCGCTCGGTATCCCCGTGGAACCGCACCTCGCTGAACTCGGTCTCGGTGAGCCCCGGGTCGATCGTGGAGACGCGGACCTTCGTGCCGAGCAGATCCATGTTCATCCCCTCGGTGATCGCCCGCAGCCCGAACTTCGTGGCGTTGTACACGGCGCCCTTCGGGTAGACCCAGCGGCCGGCGATGCTCCCGATGTTGATCACGTGCCCCGAGTCGCGCGCGACCATGTGCGGGACCACCGCGCGCGAGACGTAGAGGACGCCCTTCAGGTTCGTGTCGATCATGTCCTCCCAGTCGTCCACATCGCCCTCGTGGAGCGGCTCGAGACCGCGCGCCTTCCCGGCGTTGTTCACGAGGATGTCCGGCAGGAGGCGCTCCTTCGCGATCTCCTCGACGTAGCGGAAGACCGCGATGCGGTCCGTCACGTCGAGCGCGCTCGCCCGGGCCTCGACGTCGTGAGCCTCCCGGAGCTCCTCCGCGAGCGCCTCCACGCGCTCGGCGCGGCGCGCCACGAGCAGCAGATCCGCGCCCTGCTCGGCGAACCGGCGGGCGCAGGCCTCCCCGATGCCCGAGGAAGCCCCCGTGATCAGCACGCGCTTGCCGAGGACTCTGTTCATCGCCGCTCCGGTGGGTGGACGTAGGCGGGGCGTCAGATTCGCCAGGGACCGGGGGGCCGCGCAACCGGGGAGGGACGCGCTGCACGGCACGTGCCGCCTCCGGCCCCGGCGCTGGACTCCGGGACCCGGCGCACGCTACCCTGCGGCGGCCGCGCGCATCGTCCGCGCCCGGCGCCGGTGGGCCCGCGGCGGAGGCGTCCCGGGCCGTCGTCGAACCTTCCTCTCGCGCCGACCGACCTGGAAGACCCCATGGGACCCGAGACCCGCACGCAGCCGCCGGATGCGCCCGGCGCGGCGCTCGACCGCAAGCGCGTGGGCGCGTGGGCGCTGTTCGACTTCGCGAACAGCGTCTTCCCGGCGGTGATGACGACCGCGGTCTTCCCGGTCTACTACATCACCGTGGTCGTGGGGGACGCCGCCGGACCCGGCGGAGGGGAGTGGTGGTGGGGGCGCGCGGTGGCGCTCTCGGCGTTCCTGGTGGCGGTCGGCTCGCCGCTCCTCGGCGCGATCGCGGACCGCGGCGGCGCCCGGAAGCGCTTCATGTTCGGCGGCGTGGCGGTCTGCGTGGGGGCGGTGGCGCTCATGACCACGCTCGAGCCCGGACGGATCGTGGAGGGCTTCCTCCTCTTCGTCGTCGCGAACGTGGGCTTCGAGACGGCAGTGGTCTTCTACAACGCGTACCTGCCGGACATCGCGCCCCCCACCGCGCGGGGGTTCGTCTCCGGCCTCGGCTTCGGCGTCGGGTACCTCGGCTCGGCGCTGGGGCTCCTCCTGGCGCTCCCGTTCGTGGACCGGATCGGGCTGGTCTGGCTCGTCGTGGCCGCGTTCTTCGCGCTCTTCTCGCTCCCGGCGCTGCGCTTCCTCCCCCGGGACCGACGCGGGGAGCCCCTGGGCGCGGCGGCCCGGTGGGGTCTCACCCACTTCCGCACGATCGTGCGGGAGGTCTGGTCCGACCCCATGCGGCGCCGCTTCCTGCTCGCGTTCTTCTTCTACATCGACGGCGTGCTCACGATCATCGTGATGGCCGGCGCCGTCGCGACCCGGACGTTCGGCTTCGGTCCGGAGGAGACGATCGTCCTCTTCCTGGTCGTCCAGCTCTCGGCGCTCGTCGGCGCGTTCGCGCTCGCGCGGCCGACGGATCGCCTCGGGCCGAAGCGCGTGCTCGACGGCGTCCTCGCGCTCTGGATCGCCGTGGGGGTGACCGCCTACTTCGTGACGAGCGCGAGCGTCTTCTACGTGGTCGCGGTCGTCGCGGGGCTCGGGCTCGGTGCGGTCCAGTCGGCGAGCCGCGCGCTCATGGCCTCGCTCGTCCCGGAGGGCCGGGAGGCGGAGATGTTCGGCTTCTACGCGCTCTGCGGGAAGACGTCCTCGATCGTGGGCCCGGCGCTCTTCGGCTGGGTCACCGTCCTCGCGGGGGGCGATCAGCGACCCGGGTTCCTCGTGCTCACCGCGCTGTTCGTGATCGGCCTCGTGCTCCTGCAGCGGGTGGGGGTGCCGGTGGCGCCGGGGGCATGAGCGCGTCAGCTTCCTCGCGGCCGGCGGGCGAACGGATCCACGGAGGAGACATGAAGGTACGACAGGCGGGCAGGCGCGGCGTCACGCTCCTCGCGGGGCTGACGATCCTCCAGGGGTGCACGCTCGAGCAGCGCACCGATCGCGAGCAGGCGACGGGCGAGCCCGAGTCGCTCAAGGAGATCGTCGAGGTCCCGGGGGTGGCCCGCCTTCCGGTCTTCTCGCCTGCGGTGCGGGCCGGGGAGGTGGTCTACCTGTCGGGGCAGATCGGTGCGCCGCCGGGAGGCGAGATCCGGCTGGTGGAGGGCGGCATCGGAGCGGAGACGCGCCAGGCGCTCGAGAACCTGCGCGCCGCGGTCGAGGCCTCCGGGGGCACGATGGCGGACATGGTGAAGTGCACGGTCTTCCTCGCGGACATGGGCGATTACGCCGCGATGAACGAGGTGTATCTCGAGTTCTTCCCCGAGGACCCGCCGGCCCGCTCGGCCCTGGCGGCCGCCGGGCTCGCGTTCGACGCCCGCGTCGAGATCGAATGCATCGCGGTGGTGCCGCAGGGGACGTAGGGAGGGGCGGGGAAGCCGGCCGCAGGGGCGGACCGGCGAGGTCGCGCCGGGCGGCGCGTGGGCGAGGGAGGAGGAGGATGATGATGTCGGGGGATGCCGTGGAGGCCCGCGGCGCGCCGCTCGGGCGGTGCCTGTTCTGCTGGCGCCGGTTCCGGGAGAACGGGCGGCTGGCGCACCTCCCGCTCGGCACGCGCATCGCCTTCGATCCCGTCGGCGGGCGCCTCTGGGTGATCTGCCCGTCGTGCCACCGGTGGAATCTCTGCCCCATCGAGGAGCGCGTCGCCGCGCTGCACGAGCTCGAGCGCCTGGCCATGGATCGCGGGCGGCAGATCGCGGCGACCGCGCACGTGGAGCTCCTCGAGGCCGACGGGCTCGTGCTCCTCCGGGTGGGCCGGGCGGACCTGGAGGAGCGCTCCTGGTGGCGCTACGGCCGGGAGCTCCGCAGGAAGCAGGTGGCGCTGCAGGGCCCCCGCTCGACCGTGGCGGCCTACACGATCGGCGCCCTCGCCTCGCTCGGCGGGGCCGTCGGGATGGGCGATCCCGACCTCTCGATCGACTGGGAGGACCGGCCGGTGATCGACGTGCTCCGCTGGCGCCGCTTCGGCTGGGCCGCCTGGCACGGTCGCGAGACCTGCCCGTTCTGCCACAGCACGCTCCGCGCGCTCCGCTACGATCTCGGCTGGTGGGTCTACCCGCTCCTCGGTCGCGACGGCCGGCTCGCCGTCGGCGTGCCCTGCCAGCGCTGCGATCCCTGGACGCCCGAGAAGGTCTACACGATCGAGGGCGAGGGGGCCGAGAGCACGCTTCGGCGCCTGCTCGCCTACCAGAACCTCGGCGCGGCCACGGACGGCCGGATCGCCGACGCGGTCCAGGCGATCGACCACGCCGGCTCGCCGGGCGCCTTCGCGCACGGCCTCACGGAGCAGCGGGCCTCGCTGTGGCGGATGGGGCCCGCGGCCACGCTCGCGCTCGAGATCTCGCTCGGGGAGACGGCCGAGCGGCGCATGCTCGGGCTCGAGCTCCGGGCGGTCGAGTTCCTGTGGCGCCGCGAGGAGGAGATCGCGCGGATCGTGGACGAGGAGCTCACCCCGAGGCGGCTCCTCGAGGCGCACCTGCGGCGGCTGCCGATCCGCCTGAGCCGGCTCCGGGCGGGCGGAGCGACGGGCGAGGACGTGGAGGGCCCGCCGGCGGGGGATGTCCCGATGGGCGGGGAAGGCCCCCCTCCGGGCGGGGAAGACCCCCCGGCCGCCGGGGAAGACCCCGGCCGGGGCAGCCCCTGACCGGCCGCCGCCCCGCTCACTCCGTCGAGTCGGTCCGGATCAGCCCGTTCTCGTCGAGGACGGAGCGCAGGCTGTCGCTCAGCGCGTTGTGCTCCTGGATCACCGTCCGGCAGGCCGCTTCCGCCGAGCGGAGCCGCTGCACCCGCCCCTCCCGGGCGGCCACCGAGTCGTTGTAGCCCTCGAACGACTCCATGTAGGCCTCGTAGTCCGCCTCCGGCACCCCGCGCGGGTCGAGCGCCTCGAAGCTGTCCACCCGCGCGCGCAGGTCACGGACCGCGTCGTCGAACGCGCGCAGCCCCGCCTCGGAGTTCGCGAGCGAGCCCTGGCAGCGGACGCTCGCCTGGCGCGCCGAGTACAGCGCGGTGCGGAGCCGGTCGATCTCGTCCGTCAGCCGCTTCCGCTCGACGATGCGGTTGATGCCGAGCAGGAGCGTGGCGGAGAAGGCCAGCGACACCAGGATGGGGATCCACCGCCTCAACGCGCCTCCACCGTGAAGCCGAACATCATGCCGGCGTGCAGGTGCTCCGCGATGTGGCAGTGGAGCATCCACGCGCCCGGGTTCGACATCTCCACGAGCAGGTCGACGGTGGAGCCGACCGGCACGATCGCCGTGTCCTTCCAGGCCATGTTCGGGTTCTCCACGCCGTCCACGGAGAGCACGAGGAAGCGCTGGCCGTGGACGTGGATGGGATGGTTCATCGGATGGAACGACTCGGGGTCGTTGAAGATGCGGATCTTCACGACGTCCCCGACCCGGAAGCGCCACTCGATCTCGGAGTTCTCGAGCCCGGTGACGCGGTCGCGCAGGACCCAGGTCACCTGCTCGCCCGTCGAGAGCCAGTTCATCATCGGCATGCCGTCGTTCCACTCCACCGGCGGGACGTACAGCGTGTCCGCCTGCATCGAGAGGACGATCGGCTGCGGGAGGTTCCGGGTCCGCAGGGTGGTGACGAGCTCGTGGTCGGGCGGCCGCGCCAGGTGCGCGCGCAGCGCGTCGACCTCCTCGGCCACCGGCTCGTGGGCGCGCAGGGTCTCGAACGCCCGCGAGATCTCCGGGTCGGCGCTCGCGCCGGCCACCCGCACGAGCGCCAGGGTGTCGACGTGCGGGTAGAAGACCCCGCGCACGTGGTCGACCGCCTGGATCGTGTTCGCGATCGCGACCTCGCCCGGCCCCTCGAAGCGTACGTCCACGACGTACCGCTCAGCGGGCGCGATGACGACCGAGGGCACCCACTGCTCGCGCTCGAAGCGGCTCACGTCGGAGGCCACGACCTTCGCCCGGGCATCTCCGAACGTGACGTTGAAGGTGCGGGTGTTGGCGACATTCGTCAGGTAGAACCGCACCACCTCGCCGGGACGCGCCTCGAGCCGGTAGTCGGTCTCGCCGTTCACGAGCATCACGTTGCCGAAGCGCCCCATGAGCGCGTGCGTCGGCGATCCCTCCCCCCAGGGGATCGGGCCGTGCTCGTCCATCAGGATGTCGTCGAGGACGAGAATCTCCTCGCTGTGCGCCGGCCCGTAGTACGCGGGGTCGGGGGAGGTCACGAGCAGGTTGCCGAAGAGGCCGAGATCCTGCTGGACGTCCTCGCGCACGTGCGGGTGGTACCAGTACATCCCGGCGTCGGGCACCCGGACCTCGTAGGTGAAGCTCTCCCCGCGCTCGATGGCGGCCTGCGTGATGCCGGCCACCCCGTCGAACCGGTTGTCGAGGCGCACGCCGTGCCAGTGGATCGTGGTGGGGAGCTCGATCTCGTTCCGCACCCGCACGACGATCGTGGCGTCCTTCGGCGCCTGCAGGAGCGGTCCCGGGTACTGCCCGTTGTAGCCGTACATCACCATCTCGTGCCCGTCGATCGTGCGGCGGACCATCGAGACGGTGACGTCGAGCGTGTCCCCGTCGGCCATCACGACGCGCTCCGAGGGGCGGGCGACAGGAAGCGTCGCCGGGTCGATCCCCGCGCCCGGCAGGAACGGCGCCACCGGCGGCACGGCCGACTCGAGCCCCGGAAGCATCGGCATCGTCGGGTCCATGGGCACCATGCGCCACGTGCCGGGCAGCGGCATGCCCGCCATGCCGTGCATGTCGTGGCCCTCGTGCTGGGCCCGTGCGGGTCGGGGCGCCGCGGCGAGGACGAGGAGCGTCGACAGCAGCGCGACGGCGCGGGGCGCCGGCCGGATGCGGACCCGCCTCACCGGCCGCGCCTCACCGACCGAAGCCGTACGCCGCACAGTTCTCCTGCTGGAAGGGGCCGTGCCCGATCATCGTGTGCATCGCGCCGCTGCGGGACATCCCGCGGAAGACGATCGGGCCGCTCCACGTGCCTGCGTCCGGCGCGTCGCTCTCCTCCAGGGTGATCACGAGCAGGAACTTGTTCCACGAGACGGGCCCGCGGATCCGCAGGTCCTCGCCGAGCGCGCCGAGCCGCTCCACCCGGTCGAGCTCGGGGGTCGTCACCCACGCCACGAGGACCCCCTCGCGCGGCGGCCGCATGCGCTCGAGCGTCACCGCCACCGTGTAGGCGTAGCTCCCGTCCGCGGTCAGCGCGACGGGGAAGGGCGAGCCCTCGAAGGTCACGTCCGCCCGGCCGCGGGCGAGGCCGGTGCCGGGCACCCGCCCGGTCGGCGCGAGCGGGAAGGCGTAGTACTCGGGTCCCGCGAGGTCCCCGGGCGCGCAGGAGGAGGTGCCCGGAGGGGCGATCGGCGAAGGGGTCTCCCCACGCGGCGCCAGGGCCGCGCCGAGCGCCAGCATTCCGAGCATGATCGACTTCATCGGTCCGTCCCCGTGCGCTCGTCCATCGTCTCCGCTACCCCGCACCGGGTCGCGGGAGCCCGCTCACCCGCCACGGCCGACGGGCCCCCCACCGCCGCTGGACAGCCCGGCCGCGGCCCGCCATACATCCCGGATGAGCCCATCCGACGCGCACCGCCCCGTCCAGGCCCCCGGCCTCCCCGAGCCCATCGGCCCCTACGCTCCCGCGGTCGCGTGGGACCGCCTCGTGTTCGTGTCCGGCCAGGGCGCCACCGATCCGGCCACCGGCGCGCTCGCCGGGCCGGACGTGCGCCGGCAGACCGAGCAGGTCTTCCGCAACCTGGCCGCCATCCTCGAGGCGGCCGGGACGGACCTGTCGCACGTGCTGCGGTGCGGCGTGTACCTCGTCGACCTGCGCGACTTCGAGGCGATGAACGAGGTGTATGCGCGGGTCTTCGGCGCGCACCGGCCCGCGCGCACGACCGTGCAGGTCGCCTCGCTCCCGGACGTCGGGCTCCGCGTGGAGATCGACGCGATCGCGTACGTGCCCTTGCCCTGATTGGGCGCCGCGCGGCGCCCGCCCCAAGCGGCTCAGCCCGGGCGCTCCCCGCTCACCGGCTCACCGGCCGCCGCACGACCGGCTCGTCCCACTTCTGCGCGGACGAGATGTCGGGCATGCCCCAGTGCTCGCCGTTCCATCCCTGGAACCCGTCCATGCGGAAGGTCCAGAGGCCGGTGGACATGTCGCTCACCACGATCAGGCCGTCCGCGTTCCGCACGTCGACCCCGAACGCGCCGTTGAACATCGCGTATCGGTCGGTGTTCGGCGGGCCGATGTAGGTGTCGAAGTAGCCCACCGTGACCGGGTTCAGCGGATCCTGGAGATTGAAGATCTGCAGGCCGTCGAGGTAGCCGGACACGAACACGTAGGGCCAGCGCACCTCGTGGTTGTGCACGAGGTTCTTCCAGTTGGCGGTGAAGGCCGAGATCGGGTCGTTGATGTTCGCCTGCTCGCCCTCGAGCGCCGGCTGGAGGTCGAAGATGCGGAGCGGCGCGTACTGGTACTCGGTCTCCGCGATCACGTAGCGGCCGTCGGGGCTCGGCGTGAAGGTGTGGCCGTAGCTCACCCCCGAGATCCCGGTCAGCGTGATCCGCAGCTCGGGCGCCGTCACGTCGGAGACGTCGTAGATGTAGTAGCCGCCGGTGCCGCCTCCGTAGAAGCGGTCCTCGCCGGTGTCCGGGTGGTAGCCGACGTAGAAGTCGTGGTAGCCGCGCGCGCTCCCCGCCCCGACGGAGGACTCCGGGATCGGGACCATCCCCACGCGGGCGTTCTCGAGATCGCCCTCCACGATCATCCCGAGATCGTAGATGAGCGCGCCGGGCGCGCGGGCGGTCGTGAAGAGATAGATCCGGTCGTTCGAGTGCTTGTAGATGAAGATGTTGTGGAAGCCGCCCGGCATCTCCGGCTCCCGGATGCGCGCGACCTCGCGCACCGTGGCGGGGTCGGGCAGGCCGGTCACGTCGAGGATGACCGCCCCGAGGTCCGAGTTCGGCCCGCCCTGGCCGAACTGGAGAGACTGCACCGCGTAGTAGCGGTCGTTCCACTTGAAGTGCTTCGTGTCCATCCCGCCGGTCGGCAGGTGGAGGTCCTGGTTCTCGATCCGCCACTGGTAGAGGAGCTCGGGCTTCTCGGGATCGGCGATGCTGATGATGTCGAGCCCCTTCGGCCCCACCGGCCCGTACTGCATGCGGGCGACGTAGGCGTAGGGTCGGTCGAGCTCCTGCTCCACCTCCATGTCGGCGACCGAGAGCCGCGGACCCAGCGGGAGGTGCCCGAGGACCTCGATGTTGTCGCTGCCCCTCTTCAGGGGCGTCCACGGGGTGTCCTGCGCGGAGGCCGCGGGCGCGGCGAGCGCCAGCGCGAGGGCCGCCACGAGCGGGGCGGCGGCCGGTCGGGAGCGTGGGGGTCTCATGGCACCTCTCGGGTAGCGAAGCTGCGAGCGGTCGGTTCGTCGGACCGAGAGGGCCAAGGTGATGCGCGGTTTCCCGCGCGGCAACCGCGCTACATCCCCCCGCGGATCCGCGTCGGCTCGAGCGGCTTCACGTCGGGCGGCGAGATCGTGTGCCACGCGCGCTCGAGCCAGCCCAGGAGGCCCCGCCGGCAGCCGGAGAGCGTCACGTCGATCGAGCGCACCCACGCCTCGCGCGGGGCCTCCCCCGAGCGCGTCGGGCAGCCGTGCGCGAGCGCCTGCCCCGTGACGGGGTCGTAGCGCACCCGCTGCACGCCGGGCGGCGGCATCCAGGTCGCCGTTTTGAGCACCCCCGCGCCCTCGAGCCCGCGCATCCAGCGGCTCCAGGCCGGAGCCGCGAGGGCGCCCGCGCCCGCGTCGTGCACGATCGGCGCGGGCCGGTCGAAGCCCACCCACACGCCGGACACCAGCTCGGGGGTGAGCCCCACGAACCACGCGTCCCGGCTGTCGTTGGTCGTACCGGTCTTCCCCGCGGCGGGTCCGTAGTACCCGTACGCGCGCACCGAGAAGGCGGTCCCGCGGTTCACGACGTCCCGGAGCGCGTCGAGGACCACGAAGCTCGTGGCCGGATCGAGCGCCGGTGCGTCGGGGAGGGCGTCCTCCTGCAGGGCGCGGGTCCAGAGCACGGTCCCGTCCCGGGCCTCGATGCGCTCCACGAGGTAGGGCTGCACGACCTGCCCCCCGTTGCCGAACACCGCGTACGCGCCCGTCATGTCGAGGAGCGAGGCGTCGAACGCGCCGATCGAGCTGGAGGGGAGGGGCGGGATCGGGCTGTCGAGGCCCACGGTGCGCCCGACCGCGCTCATGGTCTCGAGCCCCAGGTCCATGGCGAGATGCGCCGCGGCCCGGTTGGACGAGCGCACGAGCGCCTCGCGGAGCGGCAGGATCGTCTCCTCGACGTGATCGGCCGGCAGCCAGGGCCCTCCCGCGGACGGGATCGGCACCGTGTCGGCCGACACCGGCGCGAGGATCCCGACGCCGTGCTGGAGCGCCGACGCCACGAGGAAGGGCTTCACGAGCGAGCCCACCTGGCGGCGAGCCTGGTCGACGCGGTCGAACTGGGAGTCCCCGAAGCTCCGCCCCCCGATCCAGGCCCGCACCGCGCCCGTGGCGGGATCGAGCGCCACCCCGGCGGCCTGGAGCACGGAGGCGGAGTCGGCCGGCCGGAAGCGGCCGTAGCGGCCCTCCTCGATCGCGACGAGCTGGGCCTCCAGCGCCTGCTCGCCCTGCTCCTGCACGTCGGGGTCGATCGTGGTCACCACGGTGAGCCCGGGCATGCCCGCGATCTTCGGGGCGACCGCCCGCACCTCCCGCAACGCGGCGGCGGTCACGTACGTGCGCTGCCGCCGGATCTCGGGCGCGGGGGGCAGCTCGAGCGGCTCCTCGAGCGCGGCCTCGACTTCTTCCGGCGTCGCGACGCCCGAGGCCGCGAAGAGCCGGAGGACCACGTTGCGCCGGGCGAGCGCGCGATCCGGGTGGCGCCGCGGCTCGTAGCGCTCGGGACCACGCGTCATCCCGACGAGCGTCGCGAGCTGTGCGAGGTCGAGCGAATCCACGCCGGTGCCGAAGTAGTGCCGCGCGGCCCGCTCCACGCCGTAGATCCCGTTCCCGAGGTAGATCGAGTTCAGGTAGAGGTTGAGCACGCGCTCGTGCCCGAGCCGGTCGATCATCCGCGGGGCGGTCCACGCCTCGATCATCTTCCGGCGCCAGGGGCCCACGTCCCGGAGCTGCTCGCTCCAGAGGGTGCGCACGAGCTGCATGGGGATCGTGCTCGCCCCCTCCTCGACGCCGCCGGCGCGCACGTTGCGCACCGCGGCGCGCAGGATCCCGCGCATGTCGACCCCGCCGTGGTCCCAGAAGCGACGGTCCTCGACGGCCACGAACGCCTCCCGGACCCGCTCCGGCACGGCACGGGGCGGCAGGGCGCGGCGGAGCGGACCGGCGATCTCGGCGAGCAGGTCCCCGTTCCGGTCGACCACGCGGATCGCCTCCGGCAGCGGCGCCCCGTCCTCGAGCTCCCCGAGCGTGACGCAGGGTGAGCCCGGCGGGCAGGAGATCGTGAACGCGCGAGAGAGCCCGGCCCACACGGCCACCACGACCAGGACCGCGACCAGCGCGTACAGGGCGCGGGCACGCTCCCGGACGTGGCCCCACGGATCGTTCGCGGGGGCCGTCTGCTCGGGCGTCGAGGACTCGTTCGTGGTCATGGCGTCGTACGCATCTATCTTCTTCGGCCTTCTCGGGCTGCATCCCATCCGGTCCGGCGGCGCGAGGTGGCCGGGCCCGGGAGCGTCGCGAGTACGGATGAAGGAATCGTGCCAGGCCCGATCATCGGCTCGCGGCGCGGGTTTCGAGCATCCCGGCCACCGCACGGCGCGTCCGGTGCGCGTCTTGCATACCCCCGCGGCGCGTCATCGGACGACGAGCGGACGAATCCGCTTTCGGAATACGAATATCCCTACAAGGAGAAACCATGAAGTCCTTCGCGTTTGCGGCCTTCCTCGTGCTCGCCGCGCTCGCGGCGCCGGTCGGTGCGTCCGCCCAGATCGTCTGGGATGCACCGCCGATGATGAGGCCCGGCGCGCCGCAGGGGCTCTCTCTGCTGCTGCTCGAGGCACATCCGGCCGAGGAGCTGGGGGCGATGGTCCAGTGGCGGCAGGCCCCCGCGCCCGCGGGTCTCGGCTTCCGCGCCGGCGTGGCCGAGGATGCGAGCGGCGACCTCGCCGCGATGTTCGGCGTGGACATCTCCGGTCCCCTGTCGCGGGCCGGGGGATCGGGCGAGCCCGAGGTGATCTGGTGGGCCGGAGCGGGGCTCGGCGTGGGCGACGAGATGGTCGCGAGCTTCCCCTTCGGGATCGTGCTCGGGTGGAATCTGGATGCCGACGGCATCGTCTTCTCCCCGTACGTGGGCGGCCACGCCGCGCTCGACCTGATCAGCGGCCCCGGGGACGACCTGGACGTCGACGGGAGCTTCGACATCGGCATGGATCTCGGCTTCGACTCGGGGCTCCAGGCCCGATTCGGCGCCGGAATCGGGGGACGGGAATCGTTCGCCGTGGGGGTGCGGCTGCCGATGAGTCGCTAGCGCCGCGGCGAGGGGCCGCCCGCCCCCGCGCCCTCCGCCGTCGGCAGGGCGGGCGTGGTGGTGGGCGGCCGGCGGTGCCGGGTGGCGCGCTCGTACGCGTGCGCGATCTCGAGGATGGTCGGCTCGTCCCAGGCGTCGCCCAGGATCTGCAGGCCGACCGGCAGCGTACCCGCCCGTACGAAACCCATTGGTATGGTGAGCGCGGGGAACCCCGTCGGGGGCGAGAGCGCCTGGCTGTTGTTTCCGTGGGGCGACTCGAGGTCGCCGATCAGGCGGGGCGGGTTGTTCCAGGTGGGGTAGACGAGCGCCACCACTTCGTGCTCGGCCATGGCTTCGCGCACGGCCTCGCGGAGGCGCGCCTCGTTGCGGGCGGCGCGCCGGCAGCTCTCGTGCCGCTCCGGGTCCGCCGCGCCCTCCTCCAGCATGTTCCGCAGCCGCGGGAGCACCGTGACGTGGACCTCCCCGCTCTCCGCAATCTCCGCGACCGTGCGGTACGGGGGAGCGGGGACGGTCTCGAGGTACCGCTCGAGGTCGTATCGGAAGCGCGAGCAGTTGAGCCCCTCCCGCAGGTTCTCGAGCTCGGGAATGCGGAAGTCGTCCACCACCCGGGCGCCGAGCGCCCGCAAGTCCTCGAGCGCCTCGTCGAAGCGCGCGAGCACCTCCGGGTCCGCGGTCCCCGTGCGGGCGATCTGGCCCACGACGCCGATCCCCACGCCGTCGAGACGCGTCGTGCCGAGCACGTCGAGATACGAGGCCGGCCGGCGCGCGTCGGCCTCCCGGGTGACGGGATCGGCCGGATCGGTGCCCGCGATCACGTCCAGGACGCGCACCGCGTCCTCGACCGTGCGGGCCATCGGCCCGCCGACGTCGCGGGTCGCCGAGAGGGGGACGATCCCGTCCCGGCTCGTGAGCCCCATCGTGGAGCGGATCCCCACGAGCGCGGTGTGACTCGACGGCCCACGGATCGAGTTGCCGGTGTCCGTGCCGAGCCCCACGAGGCCGAGGTTGGCCGCCACGGCCGCGGCGGTGCCGCCGGACGACCCCGCCGGGACGCGGTTCAGCGCGTACGGGTTGAAGGTGTAGCCGGGGAGCCGCGACCCCACGGTCTCGTAGGGCGTGAAGGCGAACTCGGCCATGTTCGACTTGGCCAGAACGATCGCGCCGGCCTCGCGGATCCTCCGGACCTGGAAGGCGTCGTCCGCCGGCTGCGAGGTCGCGAGCGCGGCGGAGCCGGCCGAGGTCGGCAGGTCGTGCGTGTCGTAGTTGTCCTTCACGATGAACGGGATGCCGTGCAGCGGCCCCGAGAGGCGGCCCGTGCGCGCGAGCGCGGCGTCGAGGCTGTCCGCCCGGGCGAGCGCGGCGGGGTTCACGAGAATGATCGCGTTCAGCGCGGGGCCGCGGCGGTCGTACGCCTCGATCCGGTCGAGGTACGCCTCCACGAGCGCGCGCGCCGTGAGGGTGCCGTCCAGCATGGCGCGGTGCGCCTCGGCGATCGTGAGCTCGAGGAGCTCCACTCCGCCCACGCGCTGGGCCGCGGCGGGGCGGGGGAGCGCGGCCGAGAGGCCGAGCGCGAGGGAGAGGAGGGCCCTCATCGTGCGCCCCCTTCGGCAACGGCCCGCGCGCGGGCCCAGATGGCGTCGAACATCGGCTCGGTGAGCGTCCCGGTGAAGGTGTTCTGCTGGCTCGGATGATAGGAGGCCAGCACGAGGGGCCCGCCCTCGAGCGGCACCTCGACCCCGTGGCCGAAGCGCGGGCGGGGGCGGGGGACGACGGCGCCGCGGTCGGCGAGCACCCGGAGTGTCTGGTGGAAGGAGAGGCCGCCCAGCGTCACGACGACCCGCACCCGCCCGAACAGGTCGAGCTCCTCCTCGAGCCACGCGCGGCAGCGGTCGCGCTCCTCGGGGGTCGGGCGGTTCGCCGGCGGGGCGCAGCGCACCATGGCCGTGATCCGGATGTCGTACAGCTCGAGGCCGTCTCCCGGCGCCACCGCCTCGGGCCGGTTCGCGAGCCCGGCCCGGTGGAGCGCCCGGTAGAGCCAGTCCCCCGAGCGGTCCCCGGTGAACATGCGGCCCGTCCGGTTCGCTCCGTGCGCGGCGGGTGCGAGCCCCACGACGAGGATCCTCGGATCCGGGTCCCCGAAGGACGGCACCGGACGTCCCCAGTAGGTCTCGTCCCGGAACGACGCGCGCTTCTCGCGCGCGACCCGCTCCCTCCAGCGGACCAGCCTCGGACAGCGACGGCACTCGACCAGGCGGTCCTGGAGTCGCTGGAGCTCCGTCTGTCGGTCGGACGCCACCGATCAGCCGATCGCGAGTCGGTTCGCGTGCGCGATCGCGGGCTCGAGCGAGCGGGTCAGCCGCTCCGGTCCCACCTCGGCCTCGTGGCGCTCCTCGACGCCGCGCTCCGGCTCGCCGAACGGCCATGCGCGCACCAGGATCTCCACGGTCCCGTCGGTGTCCGCCCGTAGCCGGATGCCCCGCTCCAGGCCGTCGTTGAACCACTCGAGCTGCCGCATGGACGGCTCCTTGCGCAGGTCCATTCCGTTCGCGAGCGCGAAGACGGTCAGCTTGCCGTCCAGGCGCTCGAAGGCGCTCGAAGCTCCCACGTCCGTCATCCTCCCCCCTCGCTCGTCTGCACCCGCGGTCCCGCGGTCGCTCCTTCGGGACCGGAACCGCCGCTGAATGTAGGGAGCCGCGTCCGGCCGCGCCTCCCCGGCGGGCCGCTGGACCCTCTCCGCCCGCGTACCCATCTTGCGCGAACGCCGCGCGGGCGAAGGGAAGCCCGCCCCCCCTCGCCACGACCCGCCCCGTACCGCCGGAGGAAGAAGCGCGATGTCCGAGGCCGTCACCTATGGC
>CAZOYA010000019.1:0-26874 GCA_964583815.1 uncultured Gemmatimonadaceae bacterium
GAGCTCTTCACCGAGAAGTGCGGCAGCTGCCACGTCCTCGAGGACGCGGGCACGAGCGACGCGGAGCTCGCCCTTCGCGTGGCGGAGGACTGGGTCCGGCGGCAGGCTCCCGCGCTGCTGGAAGCGCTCGCCGCGGGCCGCCGCGATCCCGGGCACGAGCGCGCCCGACGCCGGCTCGTCGGCTATCTCCTGCGGCGGGGGTTCCGCGGGGAGGCGCTGCGGGCGGCGGAGGAGCGCGCCGTGACCCGCGCGGCGGAGGCGGCCGGGCGCCGGGGCCCGGAAGGCGACCGCGGACCTTGACACGCCGCCGCCGGTTTGGGTAGCGTCTCCCGCTCGTGAAGCCGTCCCGGCGCCGCCGGGACCGCCGAGCCACGACCGAATCGACCTTCGATGTCCATCCGCGCCTGCATGATGATGATGTGCTGTTGCTGCTCTCCGCCCGGGGGGTGGGACAGGCACGTGCACGCACGCGTGGACGGATAGATCGAGAGAAGACGATCGAAAGCCTGGGGCCCTCCCTTCGGGGAGGGCCCTTTTTCTTTGACCCCTCAGCCACCCGCCCACGGAGCCGTCCGATGACGAGCACCGCCGCGCTCCGGACCCGACGAATGTGTCCGCCGCTCTCGAACCCACATCCCTCGAAGTAGCGGACCACACACGCAGGATCCGGAGAAACCGACCCATGAGCACGAGATCCCGGGGCTCCACCCGAGCCCCTTCGGAACGTCCCGCCCGGGCCCGCGGCCGCGCCCGGCTCCCCCGCCGCGCCGCCGCCCTCCTCCTCCCCGCCCTCCTCGCGCTCGCGGGCCTTCGGGCGCCGCTCGAGGCGCAGCAGGTCGGCCGCGTCAGCGGCCTCGTCACCGCGACGACCGGGCAGCCCCTCGCCGGCGCCCAGGTGAGCATCCCCGGCACGACGATCGGCGCGCTCGCCGACGGGCGCGGCCGCTACGTGCTGAGCGGCGTGCCCGCCGGGGAGGTCACGGTCGAGGCGCGCTTCATCGGCTACTCGGCGCGCACCCTCACGGTCACCCTCGCCCCCGGCGGCGCGGCCACGGCCGACTTCGAGCTGAACGAGGAGGCGCTCGCCCTCGACGGCATCCTCGTCACCGGCACCGCCGGACAGGCCCGGCGCCGCGAGGTGGGCAACTCGATCGCCCAGCTCGACGTGGCCGACTTCGACGAGCCGGTCGGGAGCGTGGATCAGATCCTCCAGGGACGGAGCCCCTCCGTGGTCGTGAACCCCGGCTCCGCCTCCTTCGGGGCCGGCGCGGCGATCCGGCTGCGCGGCAACGTGAGCCTGTCCATGAGCAACCAGCCGCTGATCTTCGTCGACGGCGTGCGGCAGGCGGCGGAGTCGTATCCGCTCAACGCGAGCAGCGCGAACTTCCCGCACTACGGCCCGAGCAGCCAGATGAGCCCGCTCAACGACATCAATCCGGCCGACATCGAGCGGATCGAGGTCGTGAAGGGCGCCGCGGCGGCGACCCTCTACGGGTCGGAGGCCTCGGCCGGGGTCATCCAGATCTTCACGAAGAAGGGCGCCCAGGGCGCTCCCCGCTGGACCCTCCAGACGGACCACAGCCTCGACTGGGTGCAGCCGTTCGGCTCGGACCAGCGCCCGTTCATCGGGCTCGACCCGTGGCTCAAGACCGCGTACGGCACGAAGAACAGCCTGTCCGTCGCGGGCGGAGTGAACGACGCCCGGTACTTCCTCTCGACCGGCTACGACGTGGGCGACGGCGTGCTCCCGAACGACCACGAGGACCGGCTCGCGCTCCGCGCGAACGTCGACCTCACGGCGCACCCGGACCTCACGCTGCAGCTCAACACGTCCTTCACACGCCACCGGCTCGACATCACGCACACGGGCAACAGCGCGATGGCGATCCCCTTCAACGCCTTCCGCGCGCCGAACAACGCGTTCGGCTCCGACGACCCGGAGGTGCTGAGCCAGCTCCTGGACGCGGAGATCCACCAGGCGAACGAGCGCTTCACGGCCGGCGTCACGGCGAACTGGGCCCCGCACGAGCGCCTCTCGCAGCGCCTCACGATCGGCCTCGACCGCGTGTCGACCCACGGCACGCAGCTCCGTCCGCTGGGCTTCGCCCTCGAGCCGCTGGGCGCGCTCAGCGACATCCGCTGGACGAGCGAGGCGCTCACCCTCGACTACCTGGGCACGGTGAACCTGCTCCAGGGCGAGGGACTCGGCGCGAGCCTGTCCTGGGGCGGGCAGAGCGTGACCACGGAGGAGAGCAAGATCGACGCGTACGGCACGGGCTTCCCGGGCCCGGGCAAGCAGACGCTCAGCACCGTCGCCGAGCGGAGCGTGTACGGGAGCGGCTTCCGGATCATCAGCGCGGGCTTCTTCGGCCAGGGACAGGTCTCCTGGGCCGACCGCGTCTTCGTCACGGCCGGGGCGCGCGTCGACGGGACGAGCACGTTCGGGCAGGACCTCGGGCTGCAGGTCTATCCGAAGGCGAGCGTCTCGTGGGTGGTCTCCGAGGAGGGCTTCTGGCCCGAGTCGGCGGGCACCGTGAAGCTCCGGGCCGCGTACGGCTGGGCCGGGCGCGCCCCGGGCGCGTTCGACGCCGTGCGCACCTGGCTCGCGGGCTCGTTCGGCGGGGAGTCGTCGTTCCTGCCCGAGAACGTGGGGAACGCGGACCTCGCGCCCGAGAAGACGCGGGAGATCGAGGTGGGGCTCGACGGCGCCTGGCTGGACGACCGTCTCAGCGCCGAGATCAGCTGGTACGACCAGCTGACGCGCGACGCGCTCCTGAGCGTCGAGCAGACCCCGTCCCTGGGCTTCACCGGGAGTCAGCTCGAGAACGTGGGGCGGCTCACGAACGAGGGGCTCGAGGTGAGCCTCCGCGGCACGCCCGTCCTCGCCCGGGACTGGTCGCTGACGCTCGGCACGAACGTGTCGCTCAGCCGGAGCGAGGTGCTCGACGCGGGCGGGACGACGGTCGCGAACATCCAGGTCGGCCAGCCGGTTCCGGTCGTGCGCGGCACGCGCGTCGTGAACGCGGACGAGCACGCCGATCCCGTGCTCGAGCGCGACCACTTCTTCGGGCCCTCTCTGCCCACGCGGATCGTCGGGCTCAGCGCCACGCTCGACTTCGGGGACGGCTACCGCCTCACGGCCCGCGGGGAGTACCAGGGCGGCCACTACATCTCCGACGGCGCGTCGAACAACATGATCGACCGCGGCAACGGCGCGCCCGGGTGCGACGACGCCTACGGGCTCGTGCCGTTCGACTCCTGGGGCGACGTCGATCCCTCGGGCCTCACGGCGCTCCAGCGCGCGCGCTGCTACCGGGAGAACATCACGACGGGGCTGTGGATCTACCCGGCCGACTTCTTCAAGCTGCGCGAGATCACCTTCCTCGCGCCCGTGAGCGCGCTCGTGCCGGGGAGCGCGAGCGCCACGCTGACGCTCTCGCTGCAGAACGCGCTCCGGTGGACGAACGAGGACTTCCTCGCCTTCGATCCCGAGATGATCTCCTCGCGCTCCACGACCTCGGCCCTCACGCCGGGAATCACCGAGCACGCGCCGGCCCCGGCGCGCTTCGTGGCGTCCTTCCGGATCACCTTCTGACGGCGGCTTCGACCATGATCGATACAACGAACGCCGCCCCCGGCGGCACGAGAACCACGCAGACGGGGCGGGCCGGGCGGCGCGGCCGCTCGGCCCTCCTCGCCCTCCTGCTCGCGGGCCTCGCCGCCTGCGACTTCGAGGTGGTGAACCCGGGCCCGACCCGAGACGACGCGCTGGACGACCCGGCGGCCTTCGGGCCGCTCGTGACCGGCATGTCCCAGGCGATCTCGTCCGCGCTCTGGCGGGTGGGCCTGGTCGGCGCCGAGCCGGCGCGCGAGTACGTGCAGGGCGGGCGCATCTTCACGACCAAGCTGCCGACGACCCCGGGGCAGCTCACGCGCGACGACGTCACCGACGCGATCTGGGAGCGTGCGCAGCAGGCGCGCTGGGTGGCCGAGGACGGCCTCCGCCGCTTCCGCGCGAGCGAGGCGATCGACTTCGGCACCTCCGCCCTGGCGGCCGAGGCGCTCGTGCACGCCGGGTACGCGAACCGGCTGCTCGGCGAGAACTTCTGCGAGGCCGTCTTCGACCGCGGGCCCGTCCAGCCCGGGCGCGCGTACTTCGAGCGCGCGGAGGCGCACTTCACCGAGGCGCTCGAGGTGGCGGCGGCCGCCGGGGCGGCGGATCTCGAGGCCGCGGCGCGCATCGGGCGTGCCAGCGTCCGGGTCCATCTCGACGACTGGACGGGCGCGGAGCAGGACGCCGAGCTCGTGCCGGACGGGTTCGTGCACGCGGCGCGGTACACGACGAGCGAGCTCGAGCAGTACAACAACATCTACTGGTCGAACGCGAACTCGCCCTTCCGCACGCACAGCGTGGTGGGGACCTTCTTCGAGGACTACTACCTCGAGACGGGCGATCCGCGCGCCGCCTGGGGAACGGACCCCGACGTGCCGACCGCCGAGATCCCGACGGTGCCCTGGTACTTCCAGCTCAAGCACCCGAGCCGGGAGTCCCCGATCCGTCTCGGGACCGCGCGGGAGGCGCTGCTGATCCGCGCCGAGGCGGCGCTGCGCGCGGGCGCGCTCGACGTGGCCGTCGATCTCCTGAACGACGTGCGGACCTCGGTGGTGAGCGACCTCGACGATCAGCCGCTCGAGCCCTGGCCGGCCACGACGGACGAGGCCGAGGTGTGGCGCTATCTCCAGGTCGAGCGCGGCGTGGAGCTGTGGCTCGAGGCGCGCCGGCTCGGAGACCTGCGGCGGTGGGCGGCCGAGGGCGTGCCGCTCGTCGTGGACGTCACCGACCGGATCCGGCTGTGCTTCCCGATCGCCGAGTCGGAGCTGGAGACGAACCCGAACCTGGAGCTCCAGCACCCGGACCCGGTGAACCCGCTCTACGAAGGGAGCTGAGCGGAGCCGGGCCGGTTCTTCGCGCGTAGCGAGCGGGCGGGCGGCTGCGCCGGCGACCCCGGGAACGGGGCGCCGGCGCGGCACGCCGGGGGCGGTCGTCTCAGGCCGCCGCTGCGCCCGCCTCGACCGGCACGACGTTCTGGTTGAGCCGGAAGAGGTTGTCCGGATCCCACGCGGCCTTCACACGCCGGAGCCGCTCGAAGCTCGGACCGTAGTTCTCGCGCACGCGCGCCTGGTCGTCGGCGGCCATGAAGTTCGTGTAGCCGCCCTCGAAGCCGGAGTACGGGTGGACGGCGTCGTAGTAGTCGCGCACCCACGCGACCATCCGCTCGTCGTCCTCCGCGTCGGGCCACATCCCCGCCACGTTCACGGCCCACTTCGCGCTCCGGTGCGCGTAGGCCATGGCGTCCGGCGCGACCTCCGCGACCGCCGCCCCGAGCGGATAGATGTGCATCGTGGAGGTGACGTTGGGCACGCGGCTCCCGTGCTCGATATGCGTCCGGATCGCCTCGTCCGACAGCTCGCCCGCGAAGTCGGACTTCCAGTAATGGCGCAGACCCGGCGGGATGAGCGCATCGAAGGCGCTCTGAAGCGCCGGATACGGCATCGGGCCCACGTGCTCGGCCGCGATCGGGGCGGCGCGCCGGAACGGCTCGAACGCGTCCTCCGCCTCCTGGGGCGCGCCGCTCCACGAGGCGACAACGAGGCAGAACCGGTCCCCGTGTCGCTTCTCCGGGATGAACGGCAGCGGCGGCGCGATGTGGAAGCCGAAGAAGCCCCCCAGCTCGCGCGGCGCGCTCGCCACGTGATCCGTCCAGGCGCGCAGGAGATCCGCGGCCCCCTCGAGCTCGAAGAACATGGGACCCCCGATCACCGTCGAGACGGGGTGCAGCTCGAGCTCCATCGACGTGACGACGCCGAAGTTGCCCCCGCCCCCGCGCAGCGCCCAGAAGAGGTCCGCGTTCTCCTCCTCGCTCGCGTGCACGAGCCGTCCGTCGGCCGTGACCACGTCGGCCGCCCGCACGTTGTCGCAGGTGAGCCCGTGTTTTCGCGAGAGATACGCGCCGATGCCGCCGCCGAGCGCGAGGCCCACGACGCCGGTGGTCGACATGAAGCCGAGCGGCGTAGCGAGCCCGAACGCATGCGTCGCGTGGTCGAGGTCGCCGAGCAGCGCGCCTCCGCCGACACGCGCCCGCCGGCGAGCGGGGTCGACCCGCACCCACCGCATGGGCGAGAGGTCCAGCACGACGCCCTCGTCGCAGGTGCCGTATCCGGGGACGCTGTGGTTTCCGCCGCGCACGGCGAGGGGAAGATCGCGGTCCTGGGCGAACGCCACGGTCGCGAGCACGTCCGCCTCGTCGTGGGCCTGCACGATCACACCCGGACGGCGGTCGTGCATGCCGTTGCGGGCGGCGCGGAAACCATCGTAATCGGGATCGTCGGGCCCGAGGACGCGGCCGCGGATCCGGCCGGACAGTTCGGAGAGGTCGAGGGTCATGGTGCCTCCTCCTGCAGGATGGGACAGCGCCGAACGTCCACGCTCCGGAACGGGCTCCCGGCCTGCAAGTTCACAAAGTGTACTGGCCCCGCGGCCGCCTCGACCTTATCGGTGGAGCATGGGCGCCTACGGCCAGTTCAGTCCCCTCGCGCTCGCGGCGGAGGTGTTCGCCCGGAAGTGGACGCCGCTCGTCGTCCACGAGCTCCTGTGCGGATCCGTGCGCTTCAACGACCTGCGGCGGGGGCTGCCGAGGATGTCCCCAGCCCTGCTCGTGAAGCGCCTGGAGGAGCTGCGCCGGGCGGGCGTCCTCGAGCGCACCGGAGACGACGATCACCCGGAGTACCACCTCACGGAGGCGGGTCGCGCCCTGGGTCCCGTCGTGGAGGCGCTCGGCGCGTGGGGCCGCCGGTGGGGCGGGAGGCTCCGCGAGGACGACCTCGACGCGGACGTGCTCATGTGGGACGTCCGGCGCCGCATCGACGCGGACCGGGTGCCGCGGGAGCCCACCACCGTGCACTTCGTCTTCGAGGACCTGCCCCCGGGACGGGCGGACTACTGGGTCGTCGTGGGGCGGGACGAGGTGGATCTCCGCGTGCAGGACCCCGGCCGCCGGGACGATCTCGTGGTGCGGACCGACGTGCGCACGATGACCGAGGTCTGGATCGGGGACGCACGGTTCTCGGAGGCCGTCCGGCGAGGGGACGTGCGCCTCAAGGGACCGGAGGACCTCCGGAGCTCGTTCTCCGGATGGCTCGAGCTCGGCCGCTTCGCCGACGTCCCACGCCGCGTGGACGGCGCGGGGGTCTAGTCGAGCCCGTCCGGGGACCGGGGACGCTCCCCGCGGTCGATCCCCTCCTCCACCACGAGCCGGGTCAGCCCCGCCACGGTCCGGATGCGCAGCTTCGTCATGAGGCGCTCGCGGTGCGTCTCGACCGTGCGCGGCGAGATATCCAGCCGCTCGGCGATCTCGCGGTTCGTGAGGCCGTCCGCCACGAGCACGAGCACCTCGGTCTCACGCGCGGTCAGGCTCTCGAGGCGGCTCTTCCGCTGCTCGCGCTCGAGCTCGGCGCGCAGCCCCACGCTGAGCTGGTGCGTCACCCGCTCGGCGAAGTACTCCCGCCCCTCGCGCACGGTCTGGATCGCCCGGCGGAGCTCCGTGGGCGCCACGTCCTTGAGCACGTAGCCGTCGGCCCCCGCGCGCACCGCCTGCAGCACGTACTCGGGATCGTCGTGCATGGACAGGATGAGGATCGCGGTGTCGAACCCCTCCTCCCGCAGGACGCGGGTGACCTCGAGCCCGGTGCGTCCCGGCATCGTGACGTCGAGGAGGACGACGTCCGGCCCGAGGGTGCGGGTCAGCTCGAGCGCTTCGTCTCCGTCCCCGGCCTCCCCCACGACCTCGATCCCGTCGACCTCCTCGAGGACGATACGGATCCCCTGGCGCACGACGGTGTGGTCGTCGGCGATGAGCACGCGGACGTCGGGCTCGCTCCGGTCGCTCGTCGGGTCAGGCATCGATGGGTGCACTCCTCGCGGCGGGCAGGGAGACGCGCACGCGGGCGCCCCCACCTTCTCGGTTCTCGATGAGGAACTCACCCCCGAGGCCGACGATCCGTTCCCGGATGCCCGCGAGCCCGCCGCGACTGCGGAGCCGGCGCGCGGCGTCCTCGTCGAAGCCCGCTCCGTCGTCCTCCACGACGAGGCGCACGCAGTCGTCGTCCACCGACAGCACGGCGTCGGCCCTCGTGGCCCCGGCGTGCCGCGCCACGTTCGCGAGCGCCTCCTGGAGCGTGCGGTAGAGCGCGACCTCCGCGTCGGCCGCGAGGGGCGGGAGCGGCGCGGCCGGCGCCTCGAACCCCACCTCGAACGCATCCTGCTCGCGGAAGTCCCGCACGAGCGCCCGGAGCGAGGGCAGCAGACCGAGGTCGTCCAGCGCCATCGGACGCAGGTTGCGGGTCACGCTGCGGATGCTCCGGATCCCCTCGCCGACGAGCGTCTTGGCCCGGTGGAGCGCGGGGGCGAGCGCCGCGTCGCCCCGCTCCTCGAGGACGCCGAGCTGCATGTTGAGCGCCGCGAGCACCTGCGCCGTTTCGTCGTGGAGCTCGCGCCAGAGCCGGTTCCGCTCCTCCTCGTGCTGGTGCACCATGCGGGTCTGGAGTCGCTCGAGCTCCCGCGTGCGCGCCTCGAGGCTCCCGTGGAGCGCCTCGTTCGCGAGCGAGGCCCCCACCTGCTGGCCGAACGCGAGCAGGAAGCGGTTGTCGAGCACCGTGAAGGGGTCTCTAGCCTCCCCCACCACGACGAGCGCGCCCACGACCACGTCGTCACGCAGGATCGGGAGCGCGGCGGTGTAGGCGTGCGTCCACGAGGCGCGCGCGCCCCCGGCGCCCGGGTCGTTGAGCGCGACCGGCACCCGCGTGCGGCAGGCGCGCTCGGCGCTCTCGCGCGCGGTCTCCGGGGGGCGCTCGAAGGGCCAGAGCGCCGCGACCCCCGCGCCGTGGACGAAGCGGCCCTCCTCCCCCTCCGCCAGGTACAGCGCCGAGCCGTGCACGCCGCGGAGGGCGAGCGCGCGGCGGAGCACGGCCTCCGTCGTGGACTCGGCGCGGCGGGGCGCTCCCTGCAGCTCCGAGGAGAGCGCGGTCAGGGTGCGGAGCCCCTGGTCGAGGTCCTCGAGGACCAGGAAGAGGATCCCGAGCCCCATCCCCACCTCGAACAGGATGTCGAGATAGTAGCCCCACGGGCTCCAGACGCCCTGCGCACGCAGGAACGGGTAGTCGAGGTGGTGGAGCGCCCAGAGCGCGAGCACCACGCCGAGGAAGCGCGCCGCCGGCGAGCGCACGAGCCGGTCGTAGACGAAGAACGTCCACGCGGTCCAGGCGGTCGTCACGCTCAGGAAGGCGACCATCGGCCCGGCCGCCCACAGGAAGCTGTCCAGCCCGTAGATGGCGACCCACGACCACGCGGCCGGCAGGAGCACGAGGACGAGGTAGGCGGACCTCCAGCGCAGGTTCTGCGAGAACACGAGCGCCGCCCACAGGAGCGCGAGGGCGGTCCACCCGGTCGTCACCTGGTGCCAGAAGAGCCAGACGGGCGCGCCGGTGTGCAGGAACGTCACGATCGCGCCGAGCCGGAACGCGTAGATCACCCACGCGCCCGCCCACAGGCCGAAGTACCGCTTCCGGTACCGGCGGTGGAGCACGGCGCAGAGCACCGCCAGCCCGAGCGTCACGAGGAGCTGGAGATACGCGGCGGCGAGCTCGGTCGTGGCGACGAGTGGCACGCTCAGGTCCATGGCCCGGAAGATCCCCCCGGTGCCCGCGGGTGGCAACGCGGCCGCCCCCCGCCGCGTGCCCCGTGGTGCGCGCCCGCGCGGGTGTCCTATGTTCGCCACCCTCCCGACCCGACCACCCGTACCGAACCGATCATGTCGAGAGCCTTCGGACCCCGCCGCGCCGTCTGGCTGGACGTGGACCGCGCCGACGAGCACGTGGCGCCGCCCGAGGAGCTGGCCGCCCTCGGCCGCCTCGATCTCTTCTATCGCGCGCTCGTCACCGTGCAGTTCAACTTCTCGCAGTCCGGCCACCCCGGCGGCTCGGTCTCGGCGGGCCACATCCTGACCGCGGCCCTGTTCGACGCGATGGACTACGACCTGTCGGACCCGAACCGCGACGACCAGGACCTGTTCTGCTTCGCGGCCGGCCACAAGGCGACGGGGCTGTACGCGATGTGGGCGCTGCGGGACGAGCTGGCGCGCCGCGCCCGGCCGGACCTTCTGCCGGGCGAGGAACGCCTCCGCCTGCGCTGGGAGGACCTCCTCGGCTTCCGCCGCAACCCCGTCCACCCGACGCCGCTCTTCCGCCGCCTCCGCGCCAAGCCGCTCGACGGGCACCCCACGCCCATGACGCCCTTCCTCCGGATCGCGACCGGGCCTTCGGGCGTCGGCATGGGCGCGTCGCTCGGGCTCGCGTTCGCCGCGGCCGACTGGTTCGGCGAGGACGCCCCGCGCGTCCACATGATCGAGGGCGAGGGCGGCCTCACGCCCGGGCGGGTCTACGAGGCCGTCGCCGCGGCGGGCACCTCGGGTCTCTCGAACGCGATCTGCCATCTCGACTGGAACCAGGCCTCCATCGACTCGGACCGGGTCACGCGCGAAGGCGCCACGCCCGGCGAGTACGTGCAGTGGGACCCGATGGAGTTCTTCCACCTGCACGACTGGAACGTCGTGCAGGTGCGCGACGGCTTCGACGTGGGCCAGGTGCTCACGGGGCAGCGGCGCGCGCTCGAGCTCGACAACGGCCAGCCCACGGCGGTCGTCTACCGCACCGAGAAGGGCTGGCGCTACGGCGTCACCGGCAAGCGATCCCACGGAGCGGGCCATGCCATGGGGAGCGAGGCCTACGTCGAGGCGCTCCGGCCGCTGCTCGGCGAAGACGTCGACCGGCTCCCGCCCCCGCCGGACCCGCGTGACCTCGTGGCCGTGGAGGCCTGCCACTGGGAGACGCTCGAGCTGCTGCGCGCCCGTCTCGCCGAGGACGCGGACCTCTGCCGGCGCGCGGCCGCGCGGCTCGCGAACGCAAGGGAGCGGCTGGAGGCGCGAGGACGGCGGCCGCGCCCGGACGCCCCGGACGTGGAGCGCCTCTACGCCGCGTGCACCCCGGAGAGCGAGCCCGAGGCGGTGCGCGTCGAGACGGGCACGAAGGTCCCCCTGCGCACCCAGCTCGGACGGGTGCTCGGGTACCTGAACGAGGCCTCGGGCGGTGCGATCCTGCTCGGCGCGGCGGACCTGCTCGACTCGACGGCGATCTCCGGCGGCTCGCGCGCCTTCCCGGAGGGATGGTGGCATCACGGCACGAACCCCCTCAGCCGCACGCTCAGCCTGGGCGGGATCTGCGAGGACGGGCTCTCCTGCATCCTCAGCGGGGTGTCCGGCTTCGGCCGCCACGTGGGCGCGGGTGCCTCGTACGGCGCGTTCATCAGCCCGCTCGGCCACATCCCCGCGCGCGTCCACGCGATCAGCCAGCAGATGCGCCAGCACGTGGCGCCCGGGCCCTACACGCCCTTCATCCTCCAGTGCGGGCACGCAGGCATGAAGACGGGCGAGGACGGGCCCACGCACGCGGACCCGCAGGCGCTCCAGCTCCATCTGGAGAACTACGTGCCCGGCACCGCGGTGACGCTCACGCCGTGGGAGCCCGGCGAGATCTGGCCGCTCCTGGCGGCGGCGATCCGCGCGCGCTTCGCCGTGATCGTGCCGTTCGTCACGCGCCCCTCCGAGCCGGTGCTGGACCGCGAGGGGCTCGGCCTCGCTCCGGCCTCCTCGTCCGCCGAGGGCGTCTACCGGCTGCGCGCCGCCGAAGGGGCCCGGGACGGCACGGTCGTGCTCCAGGGCTCCGAGGTGACGATGGCCTTCGTGCAGGACGCGCTCCCGCGGCTCCTCGACGACGGCGTGGACCTGGAGGTCGTGTACGTCGCGAGCCCCGAGCTGTTCGACCGGCTGCCGCCCGAGCGGCGCGCGGAGATCTTCCCCGCCGAGCTCGCCGACGAGGCGATGGGGATCACGGGCTTCACGCTCCCGACGATGTACCGCTGGATCCGCTCCGACGAGGGTCGGGCCCGCACCATGCATCCGTTCATGAAGGGCCATTACCTTGGAAGCGGAGCGGGCGACATGGTGATCCGGGAGGCGGGGATGGACGGGGAGGCACAGTACGAGCGGATCCGCGCGTATCTGGACGCGCGGCGGACCGCCGGCGGATCGCTCACGAGCGCGGGTACGCGATGAGGCGAGGCTCCCGCCGTGATCGGAGACGGGCCGCCGCGGCCCCGACCGCCGTCGGCGTCCTGGCCGCCCTCGCCGCGGGAGCCGCGATCGCCGCCGCACCGCTCGCCGCTCAGGACACGCCGACCTTCTCGCTCGGCGCGGGCCTCGCCTTCCCGTCGGGGACCGCCGCGGACCTCACCGATCCCGGCCCGAGCGTCGCGGCATGGGCGGTCTTCCCGCTCGTCGGCCCGCTCGGGCTCACCGTCGACGCCCGCTACACCCGCCTGCATGCGAAGCTCGAGCCGGCGCTCCGCGCGCTCGGGATCGACCCGGGGCCGTTCCAGGGCGTCGGAGGCTACCTGGAGGGCGGGTACCACTGGTGGGCGACGGCGACGCTCGGCCTGCAGCTCCTGGTCGGGCCACGGGACGGTCCGGTCGTGCCGTGGGTGCAGGCCGCGGGCGGGATCGCGCGCGGCGGCGTCGCCAGGTCCAGGACGTGGGAGCTCGGGGACGTCGAGTCGCACCCCGGCTCCTGGGAGACCGCGCCCGCCGCGGCGGCCGCGGCCGGAGTCGACGTGCGGGTGGCGAGCGGCGTACGCGCGTACCTGCGCGGGCGCTGGCTCGTCCTGTTCACGGATCCCGAGCGGACCACGTTCCTTCCGCTCGAGCTCGGCGTCTCGCTCCAGCTCGAGGACGGCTGAGCCTCCGGAGCGTTCTCAGGGCCGGAGCACCACCTTCGTCCAGCCCGGACGGCGCTCCGCGAAGGCGCGGTAGGCCTCGACGCCCTCGTCGAGGGGAAGGCGGTGCGTGACCAGCGAGGCGAGCAGCTCCGGGGCCCGGCGGGCCGCCTCGAGCGCCCGGGGCATGATCGCACGGGCCGGGCAGCGTCCCCCGGCGTAGCGCAGGTTCCGGTCGTAGATCTCCCCCGGCGAGAGCGCGAAGGCGGCCTCCACGTGGAAGCCCACGGCGCCGATCGCGCCGCCCGGGCGTAGGAGGTCGGCCGCGGTGCGGGTCGCCTCGGGGGTGCCCACCGCCTCCACGGCGGCGTCCGCGCCCCACCCCTCGCTCCGGGCGCGCACCGATTCGAGCGGATCGTCCCGCTCGACGTGCACGGGGGACGCGCCGAAGCGGGCCGCGGCCTCGAGGCGGGACGGGACCCGGTCGAGCGCCACCACCTCGCGCGCGCCGGCGGCCAGCGCCGCGTGGATCGCGAGCAGCCCGACCGGGCCGCACCCCACCACGACCACGAGGTCGCCCGGCGCCACGCCCGCGAGGTCGACCCCGTACATCGCCGTGGAGAGGACGTCCCCGGCGAGCAGCGCCACGACCTCGTCGAGGTCCTCGGGGAGCGGCACGAGCGATCCCTCCGCGAGCGGCACCCGGACGAGCTCGGCCTGCGCTCCGTGGAGCCCGCGCCCCCGCTCCACCCACCCGAAGAACTGCCCGCGCGGGCAGCGCGCGGCGAGGCCGATCCGGCACATCCGGCATAGGCCGCAGCTCGTCGTGAAGGGGCAGACCACGCGGTCCCCCACGCGCACCCCGCGGACCTCGGGACCCACGGCCACGACCTCGCCCACGAACTCGTGGCCGAGCACCGTGCCCGCGTCGAGCCCGCGCTCCCGGCCGAAGTAGGGGTGCAGGTCCGAGCCGCAGATCCCCGCCGCCCGCACCCGCACGATCGCGTCGGCCGGCTCGAGGATCTCGGGGTCCGGCACGGTCTCGAGCGAGAGCCGCTCCACGTCCTGGAAGGTGATCGCCCTCATGTCGCGTCCGGTGGGAGGGATGCGTCGCCGGTCCGGTCCCGCGAGGATAAGCATCATGGACCCCGGCCGCCTCCACTGGCACGATCTCTTCGCTCGGCGCGGCACCCGGCGGGACTTCCTCCGGGTCGCCGGCGCGGTGGCCGGCGTGGTGGGCCTCGGCACCGTGCCGCCCGCCGCCGGACGGGCGCCCCGACTCCGGGCCGATCCGTTCGCGTGGGGCGCGGCCTCGGGCGATCCCGCCCCGGACGGGGTCGTCCTCTGGACGCGTCTGGCGGGGGCGGCGCTCGAGGCGGCCGGTGCGCACCGGAGCGAGATCCCGGTCCGCTGGGAGGTGGCCGAGGACGAGGGCCTGCGCCGGATCGTGCGGGCGGGCACGGCCGCCGCGCGCCCGGAGCTCGGCCACGCCGTCCACGTCGAGGTCGAGGGCCTCCGGGCGGACCGCGCGTACCACTACCGGTTCGCGCTCGGCGACGCCACGACCCCGGTGGGCCGCACCCGCACCGCCCCCGCGCCGGACGCCCGGCCCGCGCGGCTGCGCTTCGCCTTCGCGTCCTGCCAGCACTGGGAGCACGGGCTGTACACGGCCTACCGGCACATGGCCGAGGAGGACCTCGACCTCGTCGTGCACCTGGGCGACTACATCTACGAGGGCGCGCGGAATCCGAGGGTGCGCGCCCACGAGGGTCCGGAGCTCCGCACGCTCGAGCAGTACCGCGGGCGCTACGAGACCTACCGGTCCGATCCGCACCTGCGCGCCGCGCACCTGCGGGCGCCGTGGATCGTGACCTGGGACGACCACGAGGTGGACGACAACTACGCGGGCTCCGTGGCCCGGGACGACCAGAGCCCCGAGGCGCTCCTCCTCCGGCGGGCGGCGGCCTACCAGGCGTACTACGAGTTCATGCCGCTCCGCCGGACGTCGATGCCGCGCGGTCCCCACGCGCGCCTCTACCGGCGGCTACGCTTCGGCGACCTGGTCACCTTCGACGTGCTCGACACCCGCCAGTACCGCGACGACCAGGCGTGCGGCGATGGCCGGCGGCGCTCCTGCGCCGAGCACGTGCGGCCCGGCCGCACGCTCCTGGGGCGAAGCCAGCGCGAATGGCTGCTCCGCGGCTTCCGGGAGCGGGACACCCGCTGGAACGTCCTCGCCCAGCAGGTGCTCGTGGCGCGCCTCCGCGGCCCCGACGCGCGCGGTCCCGCGACCTGGGAGATGGACATGTGGGACGGCTATCCCGAGGAGCGGCGGATCGTCCTCGGCGCGCTCGCGGACGCGCGCGTGCCGAACCCCGTCGTGCTCACGGGCGACATCCACGCGAGCTGGGTGGCGGACCTGCCTCGCGATCCGGACCGCGTGGGCACGCCGGTGGTCGCCACCGAGCTCGCCGGCACCTCGATCTCCTCCGGCGGCGACGGCCAGCCGATGGACGACGGCGCGGCCCGGCTCCTCGCCGGCAACCCGCACCTGCGCTTCCACGACGGGCAGCGGGGCTACGTGCGCGTGGAGGCCTCACGGGATCTGTGGCGGAGCGACTTCCGGGTGGTGGAGCGGGTCACGGCGCCCGGCGCGCCCGTCCGCACCTGGGCGTCCTGGGTGATCGAGGACGGACGACCCGGCGCGCAGCCCGGCTGAGGCGCTCGGCGGCGACCCGACGCGCTGATCGGGACGCCCGACCACGCACGATCGATCCGGCCCCGCACCCCGCCGGCCCGGCTCAACACTTCTGGTTGAAAATGAGTCTCAATCGTACCAGCTTCCTCCACGGCCCCCCGGCTCCCCTGACGAATCCCTCCCTGGACCAGGAGAAGAGGACAAGCATGAAGATCGGCCGCAGGACGCGCGTGCTCGGCGTCTCCCTCGTCGCCCTCGCGCTCGGCGCCTGTGTCGGCGGCGACGCCGACGAGGTCGTGAACGTCTACTCGCACCGCCACTACGAGTCGGACCAGCTCCTGTTCGACCGCTTCACGGAGCGCACGGGCATCCGGGTGAACGTCGTGACCGCCTCGGCGGACGAGCTCATCACGCGCCTCGAGAACGAGGGCGAGGCGACCCCCGCGGACGTCCTGATCACGGTGGACGCCGGGCGTCTCCATCGCGCGAAGGCGCGAAGCCTCCTGCGCCCCGTCGAGTCCTCGGTCCTCGAGGCGAACGTCCCGGACCATCTCCGTGACCGGGACGGGACGTGGTGGGGCCTCACCCAGCGCGCCCGGGTGCTCGTCTACCACAAGGACCGTGTCGATCCGTCCTCGCTCTCCAGCTACGAGGCGCTCGCGGAGCCGGCGTGGCGCGGCCGCGTCCTCGTCCGCTCCTCGGACAACGTCTACAACCAGTCGCTGCTCGCGTCGCTCGTCTCGCACCTCGGCGCGGAGGGCGCGGCGGGGTGGGCCGAGGGCGTCGCGGCGAACATGGCCCGCCCGCCGAGCGGCGGCGACACGGACCAGGTGCTGGCGGTCGCGGCGGGCGCGGGCGATGTGGCGATCTCGAACACCTACTACGTGGCGCGCCTCGTCGAATCCTCGGATCCGGAGGAGCGCCGGGTGGCCGAGCAGGTCGCGGTCTTCTTCCCGAACCAGGACGGACGCGGAACGCACGTGAACGTGAGCGGCGCCGGCGTCACGCGGCACGCGAAGAACCCGGAGAACGCGGTCGCGCTCCTCGAGTTCCTGACGAGCCCGGAGGCGCAGGAGATCTTCGCCGAGGCGAACCAGGAGTACCCGGTGCACCCGGACGTGGCCTGGTCCGCCACGCTCCAGTCGTGGGGCGACTTCGTGGCCGACACGCTCGACCTCACGGTCCTCGGCGAGCTGAACGACGAGGCCGTGCGCATCTTCGACCGCGCGGGATGGAGATAGCGCTCCGCAGGAACTGGCGCCTCACGGTCCGATCCGTCCCGTGGGGCTGGACGGTGGCGGCCGTGGGGCTCGCCGCTCTCCTCGCGATCCCCGTGGTCACCGTCCCCGTCGGCGCCGTCCTGGCGCCGGCGGGCGACGCGTGGATGCACGTCTCCCGGACGCTGCTCCCGCGCTACGCAGGTAACACGCTCTTCCTCCTCGCGGTCTCCGGCGGGCTCGCGCTCGTCCTGGGCGCGGGGAGCGCGTGGCTCGTCGCCATGTGCGAGTTCCCGGGCCGGCGCTTCTTCCGCTGGGCGCTCGTGCTCCCCCTGGCCGTCCCCGCCTACATGGCGGCCTACGTCTACGCCGCGATGTTCGGCGTGACGGGTCCGGTGCAGCGCGTGCTGCGCGCCGTCGTGCCCGGCGCGGGCGACGCGTTCTACTACTGGAACGTGATGCGGATCGAGGTCGTGGCGGTGATCTTCGCGCTCGTCCTCTTCCCGTACGTGTACCTGCCCGCGCGTGCGCTGCTGGAGTCGCGCGCCGGCCCGGCGCTCGAGGCCGCCCGCGTGCTCGGGCGCGGGCACCTGGGGGTATTCCGCACGGTCGGGCTCCCGCTCGCGCGCCCCGCGCTCGCGGCCGGGCTCGCGCTCGTGCTCATGGAGGTCGTCAACGACTACGGGGCCGTCCGGTACTTCGGCGTGCCCACCTTCACCACGGGGATCTTCCGCGCGTGGTTCACGCTCGGCGACCTCGACACCGCGGTGCGGCTCGCGGCCGTGCTCATGCTCGTCGTCCTCGTCCTCCTCCTCGCGGAGCGATGGCAGCGCGGCGGCGCGCGCTACGCGACGGCGGGGGGAGGATCGCGCGCCACGCCCTATCCGCTCCGTGGCGCGGGCGCCGCGGGCGCCTTCCTGTTCTGCGCCGTTCCGGTCGCGCTCGGGTTCGCGGTCCCCGTCCTCCAGCTCGCGGCGTGGACGCTGCGGACCGCGCCGGAGGTGGTCGACGCCGACTTCCTCCGCCTCGCGGCGAACAGCCTCGGCCTCGCGGCGCTCGCCGGCGCCGCCGCGCTCGTCGTCGGCCTCGTGCTCGCGTACGCCTGCCGCCTCGACCCCACGCGCCTGACGCGGGCCGCTTCCCGGGTCGCGCTCCTCGGCTACTCCGTGCCGGGCGCGGTGATCGCGGTGGGCGTCCTGCTCGTCTCGCTCGCGCTCGACGACGTCCTCGGCGGGGGCGTGCGCCTCGTGCTCACGGGCACGGCCGCGGCCCTCGTGGTCGCCTACGTCGTGCGCTTCCTGGCCGTGGCGTACCTGCCGCTGGACGCGGGCCTCGAGCGCGTCGGCCGGAGCCTCGGGGAGGCCTCCCGGATGCTGGGCGTCCGCCCGCTCGGGACGCTTCTCCGCGTGGAGCTCCCCCTGCTGCGGGGCACCCTGGTCGCTGCGGGGACCCTGGTCGTGATCGACGTGCTCAAGGAGCTCCCGCTGACCCTGATCCTGCGGCCGTTCAACTTCGACACGCTCGCCACGCGCGCCTTCCAGCTCGCCTCGGACGAGCAGGTCGCCCAGTCGGCCCCCGCGGCCCTCCTCGTGATCCTGTCGGCCACCGCGGTGGTCGGCCTCCTGCACCGTTCGCTCCGCCGCGACGCGGAGTCGGAGCACGCCCGATGATCGTGGACCCCGCCACCCTCCCGGGCCCCGAGCCCGTCCTCCGACTCGAAGGCATCGGCAAGCGGTATCCCGGCGCCGAGTGCGACGCGCTCCGCGACGTGAGACTGGAGCTCGGCACCGACGAGCTCCTGGCCGTGGTCGGCCAGAGCGGGTGCGGCAAGACCACGCTGCTGCGCATCGTGGCGGGGCTCGAGGTGCCCGACGCCGGCTCCGTGCGCATCGGCGGCCGGGTCGTGGCGGGCGGCGACAGCTGGACGCCCCCCGAGCGTCGGGGCGTCGGCATGGTCTTCCAGGACTTCGGGCTCTTCCCGCACCTGCGGGTCGAGCAGAACGTCGCCTACGGGCTGGGTCGTCTGCCGCGGGCGGAGCGGCGCCCCCGGGTGGAGGAGCTCCTCGAGCTCGTCGACCTCGCGGGCCTCGGCGGGCGCTATCCGCATCAGCTCTCCGGCGGGCAGCAGCAGCGGGTGGCGCTGGCGCGCGCGCTCGCGCCGGAGCCGCGCCTCCTCCTGCTCGACGAGCCGTTCAGCAACCTCGATCGGCCCCTCAAGGCGGCGCTGCGCGAGTCCCTCGTCCGGGTGCTCCGGCGCACGGCGGTGCCGACCCTCCTGGTGGTGCACGACGCGGAGGACGTGATCGTGCTCGCCGACCGCGTGGCGGTGCTCCAGGGCGGCCGCATCGTGCGCGAGGGCACGCCCGGGGAGCTCTGCCGGAACCCGGGCGACGCGTACGTGGAGCGCTTCTTCGAGCGGCTCCGCCTGCCGGATGCGAACCGGCTCCCCGACGAGCTGCCGAGCGGGTCGGTCCCGGCGGGCGAGGAGCCGTTGGGGGCGCCGTAGGCTCCGTTCGCTCCGGTCGGGCCGGCCCGACCGGGCCTCCCCCCTCCCCGCCGCCCGGCCGGCGGCTCAGTAGCTGAGGGTCAGACCGGTCCGGAGCCGCGCGTCGACGGGCGCGAGGCCGTCGGGCGGTCCGCTGTCGTACCGCAGGTCGAACGACACGGTGAGCGCCAGGCGGTCCGTCACGGGGCTCGCCACGCTCATCTCCTGGAGCAGGCGGATGTCCCCGGGATCGTCCACCCGGGGCTGCGCGTACGTCGTGGACGTGATCACCACCTGCCCCGGCACCAGGCGGAGCGAGAAGTGGGCGCTCCCCCGCACGGCCAGGGTGTGGTCCGGGTGGAGCGCCTCGGCCTCGAGATCGAGCCGCTCGTCCTCGACCAGCAGGGAGAATCCGGCGCCCGCCTCGCCCCAGGATCCCGTGGTCACGGGCGTGCGGGCGCCCGCGCCCACGACCGTGCGCCAGACGAGGAGCTGGGAGCGGTCGTAGTTCACCTGCGCGTACCACTCCGGCCAGGCCCACGCCGAGAGCCGGTAGGTACGCCGGTAGTGGAAGAGCCCGGAGGAGGAGAAGCGACTGCGGCCCAGGAACCCGAGCCCGCCGTTGCCGACGATCATCGTCGTGCGGCGACCCACCACGTTGTAGACGCGCGCGTTCACCCCGAGCTGCACGAAGTCGGTGTTCCCCGTCTGCGCCGTGAGGTTCGTGGTGAGCGAGCCGGAGTAGCCCTCCGGGAGCTCCTCGCGGGAGAGCGGCTGCACGTCGACCTGGCCGGCGGCCGCGCCGGGAAGCCCGGCGAGCGCCGCGAGCGCGCAGGCGAGATGGACGAGAGTGCGGAGGGTGCGGAACGGGCGTCGGGAGAGCGTGGAGCCTGCCATCGGGACGGGAAAGCGAGGTGATGCACGGGGACCGGCCGGCGGCACGGCGCTCGAGGGGCGCGCGTGGAACCGCCGTGTCGGGGACCGCGGAAGGTCGTGACCGGAGGCGCGCAGGTCCACCCCGGCGGGCTCCGCGGCTCACCTTGCCGCGCGCCGGGACGCGACGGACATTGCGCGGATATGGACGTCGAGAACTCTACGGCAGGAGCACGACCGTGAAGAAGAAGGTTTCCGCATCCCTCGCGACGCTCGCGGCCCTCGCCGTCGCGCTCGCCGCTCCCGTCGCGGCGCAGGACGCCGACATGAGCTTCTTCATCACGAGCCGGGGTTCGGGCGACGGCGCGAACCTCGGGGGGCTCGAGGGCGCCGACCAGCACTGCCAGGACCTGGCGTACGCCGTCGGGTTCGGCGACCGCACCTGGCGCGCCTACCTGAGCGCCGCCGCGCGCGGCGGAGCGCCCGCCGTCAACGCGCGCGACCGCATCGGCAGCGGCCCGTGGTACAACTTCGCCGGCGACCGGATCGCGCAGAACGTCGACGAGCTCCACTCGGACGCCGCCAACCTCACCAAGGAATCCATCCTCACCGAGCAGGGCGAGATGGTGAACGGGCGCGGCGACGACCCGAACATGCACGACATCCTGACGGGCTCGGACCTCGACGGCACGCTGTTCGAGGCCGAGGGCCATACGCTCTGCGACAACTGGACGAGCAACGGCTCCGAGGGCGGCGCCCGCGTCGGGCACCACGACCGCCAGGGCGGCGGGGACAACCCGACCTCGTGGAACTCGGCCCACACCTCCCGCGGCTGCAGCCAGGAGAACCTGCAGGCGACGGGCGGGAACGGGTACTTCTACTGCTTCGCCGCGGACGCAGGGGAGGAGGACCGCGCGCGGCACGAGGAGCGTCGCTGATGCCGGCCGGTGCCGGGAGGTCACACCGGCAGGCGTGCGGAGCGTCGCGACGGCTCGCCCTCGCGGCGGCCGCGCTCCTCGCCGGGGCCTCCGCGGCACCGGCGGCGGACGCCCAGGAGGTCCAGCGCGGCACGCCGGTCGGCGAGTGGCGCCAATGGGGCGCCGACCAGTGGGGTACGCGCTACTCGCCGCTCGATCAGATCGACGCCTCGAACTTCGAGCAGCTCGAGGTCGCCTGGATCTGGCGGGGGGACAACTACAGCCCCGGCGAGCCGGATCCGATCCTGCGCTCGACCCCGATCTACGCGGACGGCCGTCTCTACACGGTCGCGGGCACCCGGCGCACCGTGGCGGCGATCGACCCGGCCACGGGCGAGACGCTCTGGATCTTCCGTGAGCCGCCCACCAAGCGGTGGGAGGACTCGATGCGGAAGAACTACGGCAAGGGCGTCACCTACGAGGAGGTGGACGGGGAGGGCCGCATCTACCTGATCACCCCCGCGTTCTTCCTCTGGGCGCTCGACGCGGAGACCGGCCGACCGGTGGAGGGCTTCGGGGACGAGGGCAAGGGCGTGGTCGACCTGATCACCTATCTCGGCCCCTGGGAGCACGACCGGGAGGACGGCCTCCCGCCCGAGGTCGGCTACATCACGAACTCCACGCCGCCGCTCGTGGCGAACGGGACGATCGTGGTCGGCAACTCCCACGAGCAGGGCTACTACCAGACGCGGCGCGAGAACGTCCCCGGCAACATCATGGGCTTCGACGTCCGCACGGGCGCCCACAAGTGGACGTTCAACGTGATCCCGCGGGAGGGCGAAGTCGGGCACGACACCTGGCTCTCCGACGCGTGGCGCTACACCGGCAACGTGTCGGCGTGGGCCCCGATGACCGCCGATCCCGAGCTCGGGCTCGTCTACGTCGGCACCGATCCGCCGACGATCGACTACTTCGGCGGCTTCCACCCCGGCGAGAACCTGTTCAGCACGACGATCCTCGCGCTCGACCTCGAGACGGGCGAGCGCCGCTGGCACTTCCAGACCGTGCACCACGACATCTGGAACTACGACATGCCGGCGCAGCCGAACCTGCTCGACGTGACGATCGACGGGCGGCCGCGGAAGATCCTCGCACAGACCACGAAGCAGAGCTTCGTGTACGTGCTCGATCGCGAGACGGGCGAGCCGATCTGGCCGATCGAGGAGCGGCCGGTCCCGCAGTCGGACGTCCCCGGCGAGTGGACCTCCCCCACCCAGCCCTTCCCCACGAAGCCGGCGGCGTACGAGCTGCAGGGCATCACGGAGGACGACCTCATCGACCTCACGCCGGAGCTGCGCGCCGAGGCGCTCCAGATCGTGAGCGAGTACCGCATGGGGCCGCTCTTCAACCCGCCGATGGTCTCCGGCCAGGACGGGATCATCGCGGCGATCCACTGCCCCGGCGCGAACGGCGGAACGAACATCCCCGGCGGCACCGTCGCGGATCCCGAGACCGGCATCCTGTACACGGCCTCCCAGCGCGGCTGCAGCGCGCCGCGGCTCCAGCCGGGCACGGACGTCGATCCGAACTCGAACGTCGACTGGGTCTCCGTGGGGCCGGGCGGCGTGCGGGGGCCGCAGGGGCTGCCGCTGCTCAAGCCGCCGTTCGCGAGCATCACGGCGATCGACATGAACACCGGCGAGCACCTCTGGTCGATCCCGAACGGGTACACGCCCGACGAGATCCGCGATCACCCGGCGCTGCAGGGGGTCGAGCTCGGCAACACGGGCTCCACCGGGCACGCCACCGCGCTCGTCACCAGGTCGCTGTTCATGTACGCCGAGGGGCGGGGCCAGCGTCCCGTCCTGTACGCGATCGACAAGCGGACCGCCGAGCCCATCGGGCAGGTGGACATCCCCGCGCCCACGAACAGCGCGCCGATGACGTACCTGCACGAGGGCGTGCAGTACATCGTGCTGCCCGTCGGGAGCGGCGAGCTGCCGGGCTCGCTCGCGGCGTTGAGGCTGCCGTCATAGCGAGCCGCCCGCAGGCGATCACCGCGGTCGAGGGGATCGAGGTCGGTCACCACACCCTCGCGGCGCGGCCCACGGGATGCACCGTGGTGCTCGCGCGCGAGGGGGCCGTGGCCGGCGTGGACGTGCGCGGCGGCGGGCCCGGCAGCCGCGAGATCGCCCTGCTCGACCCCGTGAACCACGTGGCCGAGGTGCACGCGGTCGTCCTCTCGGGCGGGAGCGCGTTCGGGCTGGACGCGGCCTCCGGCGTCGTGCGCTGGCTGGAGGAGCACGGCCACGGATACCGCGCCGGGCCGTTCCTCGTCCCGATCGTGCCGGCCTCGATCCTCTTCGACCTGGGGCTCGAGGGCGAAGGGCGCGTGCGCCCGGGCCCCGAGTGCGGCTACGCCGCGGCGGAGGCGGCCGCGGCGGCGGGTCCCGGCGCCCCGGTGGCCGAGGGGTCGGTAGGCGCGGGCGCCGGCGCGACCGTCGGCAAGATCCGCGGGCTCGGACACCTCATGAAGGGCGGCTGCGGCACCTGGTCCACGGAGCTCCCCGGGGGGCTCGTCGTCGGCGCGGTCGCCGCGGTGAACGCCATCGGCGACGTCGTGGATCCCGCGACGGGCCGCGTGGTGGCCGGCGCGCTCGCGGACGACGGCCGAACCTTCGCCGACGCGCGCACGCTCCTCCGCGCGCGCCCGCCCCGGCTCACCCGCGTGCCGCCGCTCAACACCACGCTCGGCGTGGTCGCCACGAACGCGCGGCTCACCAAGGTCGAGGCCACGAAGATGGCGCGCATGGCCCAGGACGGGCTCGCACGCACGATCTATCCGGCCCACACCACCCGCGACGGGGACACGGTCTACGCGCTCGCGACGGGGCGCCTGGACGGTCCCGCGGACGTCTCCTGGATCGGGGCGATCGCCGCCGAGGTGCTCGCGGAGGCCGTGCTGCGCGGCGTGCGCGAAGCGGAGGGCCTGCCGGGCATCCCCTCGGTGCGCGACCTCGCCGCCCGCCGGGGGTGAGCCCCCGGGGCCGGCGCGCTCCCTTGCCCGCCGGCCGAATCGACCTAACCTGTGGAGTCCTGCGGCCCCGCGCCGCCTCGAGAGCACCGGTCACCCGAGACGACGTTCCCCATGACGCAGCAGTCGCCCCCGATCATCTACACCTGGACGGACGAGGCTCCGGCGCTCGCCACCCACGCGTTCCTCCCCGTGATCCGCGCCTTCGCCGGCGCCGCGGGCGTGCCCGTGGAGACGCGGGACATCTCGCTGGCGGGGCGGGTGCTCGCGGCCTTCCCCGACGAGCTCGGCGGGCGGCGGGTGAGCGATGATCTCGCCGAGCTCGGCCGCCTGGTGGAGCGGCCCGAGGCGAACATCATCAAGCTGCCGAACATCAGCGCGTCCGTGCCGCAGCTCCGCGCCTGCATCGCGGAGCTCCAGGCCCTGGGATACCCGCTCCCGGACTATCCCGAGGAGCCGAAGGACGACCGCGAGCGCGACATCCAGGCACGCTACGACCGCGTGAAGGGGAGCGCGGTGAACCCGGTGCTCCGCCAGGGGAACGCCGATCGCCGGATCCCCAACGCGGTGAAGTCGTTCGCGCGCAAGAACCCGCCGCGCATGCGGGCCTGGCCGGAGCGCTCGGAGACCCACGTCGCGACGATGGCGCACGGGGACTTCCGTCACAACGAGCGGTCCGTCACCCTCGAGCGGGCGACGACGGCGCGGATCGAGCACGTGGCCGGGGACGGCACCGTCACCGTGCTGAAGGAGTCGCTCCCGCTGCTCGAGGGCGAGGTACTCGACGCCAGCTTCCTGAGCCGCCGGGAGCTCGTGGACTTCCTCCGCGCCGAGGTGCGGGACGCGCGCGAGCGGGGCGTGCTGTTCTCGCTCCACCTGAAGGCCACGATGATGAAGGTCTCCGACCCGATCATCTTCGGACACGCGGTGCGCGTGTACTTCGAGGACGTCTTCCGCGCGCACGGCGAGACGCTCCGCGAGGCCGGCGCGGATCCGAACAACGGGCTCGGCGACGTGCTCGCCCGCCTGCGCGACCTGCCGGAGGAGCGCCGCGCGCCGATCGAGCGTGCGATCGAGGAGACGTACGCGCGGGGGCCGGGCCTCGCCATGGTCGACTCGGACCGCGGGATCACGAACCTGCACGTGCCGAGCGACATCATCATCGACGCCTCGATGCCGCCGATGATCCGCGACTCCGGCCGGATGTGGAACGCCGCGGGCGAGCTCCAGGACACGAAGGCGGTGATTCCCGACTCGAGCTACGCCGGGGTCTACGCCGAGGTCATCGACGACTGCAAGCGCAACGGCCAGTTCGACCCGGCGACGATGGGGAGCGTCCCGAACGTGGGGCTCATGGCCCAGAAGGCCGAGGAGTACGGCTCGCACGACAAGACGTTCGAGATCGAGCGCGCGGGCACGGTGCGCGTGGTGGATGCCGAGGGGCGGACGCTCCTCGAGCACGCCGTGGAGGAGGGCGACATCTGGCGGGCGTGCCAGACGAAGGACGTGGCCGTGCGCGACTGGGTGCGGCTCGCCGTCGTCCGGGCGCGGGCCACGGGGGCGCCGGCCGTGTTCTGGCTCGACCGCGCGCGCGCCCACGACGCCGAGCTGATCGCCAAGGTGGAGCGCTACCTCGCGGAGGAGGACACGGACGGGCTCCGCATCGAGATCCTCGCGCCGGTCGAGGCAACCCGCTTCTCGCTCGAGCGCATCCGACGGGGAGAGGACACGATCGCCGTCACCGGCAACGTGCTCCGCGACTACCTCACGGACCTCTTCCCGATCCTCGAGATCGGCACGAGCGCGCGCATGCTGTCGGTGATTCCGCTCCTCCGGGGCGGCGGGCTCTTCGAGACCGGCGCGGGAGGCTCGGCTCCGAAGCACGTGCAGCAGTTCCAGAAGGAGGGGCACCTGCGTTGGGATTCGCTCGGCGAGTACCTCGCGCTCGCCGCCTCGCTCGACCACCTCGGGCGCGCGTTCGACAACGCCCCGGCGCGGGTGCTCGCCGACGCGCTCGACGCGGCCACGGCGCGCTACCTGGAGAACGCCCGCTCGCCGCAGCGCGCCGTCCACGAGCTCGACAACCGGGGGAGCACGTTCTACCTGACCATGTACTGGGCCCGCGCGCTCGCGGACCAGACGGAGGACGCCGAGCTGGCGGAGCGGTTCCGGCCGGTGGCCGAGGCCCTCGAGGCGCGCGAGGAGCAGATCGTGGCCGAGCTCGACGCCGCGCAGGGGACGCCGCAGGACCTCGGCGGGTACTACATGCCGGACCCCGAGCGGGCGGGCGCCGCGATGCGGCCGAGCGCGACCCTCAACGGGATCCTCGAGTCCCTGCAGGCCGCCGCCTCGTGACCCCATGACCGCACTCCTGCAGCGCTTCACCGAGGTCCGCCGCGACGAGGTGCTCTCCGTCGTGGCGTCGGTGTTCTTCTTCTTCTGCGTGCTGTCGGCGCTCATGGTGATCCGGCCCGCGCGCGAGGCGCTGGGGATGCGGAGCGGGCTCGACTCGGTGCGCTGGCTCTTCGTCGGCACCGCGGTGGTGACGCTCGCCGTGAACCCGGTGTTCGGGCACCTCGTCGCCCGCTACCGGAGGCTCTGGTTCATCGCGGCCACGTATCTCTTCTTCGCCGCGAGCCTGATGGTGTTCTGGGCGCTCCTCACCCTGGCCCCGCAGGCCGTGGGCGAGGTGTCGGGCCGGGTGTTCTACGTCTGGTTCAGCGTCTTCAACCTGTTCAGCACGATGGTGTTCTGGGCGCTGATGGCCGAC
>CAZOYA010000020.1:0-24468 GCA_964583815.1 uncultured Gemmatimonadaceae bacterium
CGAGGAGTCGGACGTCGGGATGCCCGAACAGGGAGAAGACCCAGAGCGCGTAGGCCGCCCACCAGTTGAAGTTGTCGCCGTAGAAGACGACGGTGCTGTCGCGGGAGATCCCCTTGCTCGACATGAGCTCGGCGAACTTCCGCGCGTCGAGGTAGTCGCGGGTGACGGGGTCGTTCAGGTCGAGGTGCCAGTCGATCTTGATCGCGCCCGGGATGTGTCCCGTGTCGTAGAGGAGCACGTCCTCGTCCGATTCCACGATGACGACGTTGGGGTCGTCGAGATGCTCGGCGAGCCATTCCGTCGAGACCAGCTTGTCCGGATGGGCGTACTGCTCGAAGCGCGCGTTGGCATCACGAGGCGCAGACATGACTCCTCCAGGCAGGGCCGTACGATTGGCGGGTGTGTGCGGGATGGTCCGCGCGGCCGTGCCCGGGACGTCGCGGTCCCGGCGCGGGCGCGACGTCGGAAAGGTAAGTGATCCTCGCCCCCGACGGAGCCCCGCCGAGGGTCCACCACGGCGCGCGGTCGACGGAACACGGGCGCGGGGATGCGGTAGGGTCGTGTCTATGAGCCTTCCTCCCTCCCTCGCCCGGGTCGTCGATCGCTTCGCGCGCGCGCCGCGGGAGCTGCGCACCGGCGCGCTCCTCCAGTTCGCCGAGAAGGTGCCACCGCTGCCGCCCGATCTCGCGGCGGACCGCTCCGCGCTGGAGCAGGTGCACGAGTGCCAGACGCCCTTCTTCCTGGCCACGAGGATCGACCCGGAGGGCGGGGTGCACCTGTTCTTCGACGCGCCCCCCGAGTCGCCGACGGTGCGCGGCTTCGCCGGCATCCTCTCGCAGGGCCTCGAGGGAGCGCACTGGCGCGAGGTGCTCGACGTGCCCTCCGACTTCTACACGAAGATGGGCCTGGCGGAGGTCGTATCCCCGCTGCGGCTCAGGGGTATGAACGCGATCCTGACGCGTCTGAAGCGCCAGGTGCGGGACCAGGTCGGGGAAGCAGCGGCGAGCTGACGGCCGTTCCCCCGTTTCCACCGAGCGAGGCCCGTCCGGGTCCGCTCGACGACGTCCACGGAGCAGCCGAGCGATGACGCGAATCCTCGAAGGAGCGGGACGGAGAGCCGTACGGGCCGCCGGCGTGACCATGCTGGCCATGCTCGCCGCGTGCGCGGGATCGGGAGCCGGGGCGATGGCCGCCCCGGCGGCGACGGGCGGCGCATCGCTCGCCACGCCGCTCCTCTACGTCTGCGTGCAGGGCGAGGCGCGGGTCGACGTCGTCGACATGACCTCCCTCGAGGTGGTGGCCAGCGTGGATCTGACGGAGCTCGGCTTCTCGCCGAACGCGAACCCGCACCACGTCGCGGTCGCGCCGAACGGGGCCCACTGGTTCGTCTCGCTCATCGGCGAGAACCGCGTGGCGCGCTTCACGCGCGACAACGAGCTCGACGGCACCTTCGAGATGAGCACGCCCGGCATGCTCGCGCTCGATCCCGCCCACCAGCGGCTCCTGGCCAGCCGCTCCATGACCGCGGTGAATCCGCCCAGCCGGATCGGGGTGATGAGCCTCGCGAGCATGGACGGGGACGAGCTCGACGTCTTCCACCCGCGCCCGCACCCGATCGTGGTCACGAGGAACGGCGACTGGGCCTACACCGGGAGCCTCGGCGTGAACCAGATCGCCGCGGTGGAGCTCGCCACCGAAGAGGTGTCGCTCGTGCAGGTCGAGGGGCCCCCGCACTCCTTCGTGCAGTTCGCGCTCTCGCCCGACGAGCGCTGGATGGTGGCCGCGACGGAGCTCTCGGGCCGGCTGCTCGTCTTCGACCGCTCCGATCCGGCGCGGCCTCGCCAGGTCGCCTCGGTCGAGATCGGGCCGATGGCCTTCGATCCCGTGTTCGCGCCGGACGGCCGCTCGGTGTGGGTGCCCGTGAAGGGCGCGAACGAGATCGCGGTCGTGGACGTGGAGGGCTGGAGGGTCGGCACGCGCATCCGGGCGCCGAGCCTCCTCCAGCCGCACCAGGTGGTGTTCTCGCCCGACGGCACGCGCGTCTTCGTGTCCAACAACAACCGGGCCGACGCCATGGCGGGGATGGCCGGGCACGAGGGGCACGAGCCGGCCGGCGAGGACGGGGAGCGCATCGGGAACGTGACCGTGCTCGACGCCGCCACGCACCGGGTGCTGGAGGTGCTCGAGCTCGGCCGCTACGTCACCGGCATGGGGACGGCGCTCGGCTCGTGAGCGGAGGGACGCGCACATGACCACGGATCCGACCCGCCTGCTGGTCATGGTCCTGAACGACCCCGGTCGCCTCGACGAGGTGCTCTCGGGCCTGCTCGATCTCGGCGTGACCGGGGCCACGATCGTGGACGCCGAGGGGATGGGACGGATCCTCACGGATGAGATCCCGCTGTTCGCCGGGCTGCAGGCCGCCGTCCCCGACCGGCCGCGGCACGCGATGGTCCTGAGCGTGGTCGCCGAGCGGCTCGTGGATCCCGTGATCGAGTACGTGCAGGAGGTGCTGGGCGACCTCGCCACGCCCGCCACCGGCATCGTGTTCGTGCTCCCCGTCGAGCGGGTCGTGGGTCTGAAGTCGCGGCTCGCCCGCGCCGAAGAAGCGGAGGACGGGGCGCGCGGTCGTTGAGCACCGGCCTCGTCCTGGTGGTCGTCGCGGTCGGCGGCTATCTCGCGGCGCACGTCGCCTTCCGCTGGCTCGCCCGCCACTTCCTCGTCGTCTCCGGAGCCGAGTACCTCCTGCTCGGCATCCTGCTCGGCCCCGAGGTGTCGGGCGTCATCCAGGCGTCCACGGTCGACGGCTTCGCGCCATTCCTCACGCTGGCCTTCGGATGGGTCGGTGCGCTCGTGGGCTCGCAGTTCCACGTGCGCGACCTGGAGCGCGTGCCGGGGGATCACTTCCGGATCGCCGGCACGGAGGCGGGGCTCGGGTTCGTGGTGGCCGGCGGTCTGATGGCGGTGGCGTGCCGGGTCTGGCTCGGGCTCTCCTGGGAGGCGGCCGTCGTGCCCGCCGCGGTGTTCGGCGCCGTGGCCGTCTCGTCGGCGCCGACGGGGATCGCGGTCGCGTCCCAGAGCCTCGGCCGGCGCACCTTCCTCGTGCGTCAGCTCCAGGTGACGCCCGCCGTCGACGCGCTCGTGGCGATCACCGCGTTCGGCGTGCTGCTCGCGGTGGAGCACCCCAGCGGAGCCGTCGATGCGGGCGTGCGGGTCCCGACGGCCACGGAGTGGGTCGTCATCACCCTCGCGATCGGGCTCCTGAGCGGGTGGCTCTTCCATCTCTTCGTGCGCGACGAGCAGGACATCGACCGGCTCTTCGTGGCGCTCGCGGGCGCGCTGATCCTCTCGAGCGGCGCGGCGGCCTACCTCCGCCTCTCGCCCCTGCTCCCGGCGCTCCTGATCGGCTTCGTGCTCGTGAACACCTCGACCGGCCGTGATCGCATCCGGCTCGTCCTCGCGCGCGTGGAGCGACCCCTGTACTTCGTGCTGCTCATCTTCGCGGGCGCCGCCTGGCAGCCGGGCGGGCGGGGGTGGATCCTCGTGCCGATCCTCTTCCTCGCGGTGCGCGCCTTCGCGAAGGTGGGGAGCGCCGCGCTGGCGGCGCGGCTCCAGCACCGGATCGACGACCTCGGCCCCCGCTGGGGCGTCGGCCTTCTCGGCCACGGCGGGCTCGCGGTGGCGATCGCCCTGAACTACCGGCTCTACGACGCTTCGGGGCCCGCCGGCATCGTCTTCACGGCCACCCTCGCCTCGGTGCTCGTGACGGATGTCTTCTCCGCCCGCCTGGTCCGGGCGCTCGTGCGCGCCGAAGAGCTGGAGACCGGGCGGCGGCCACGGCCGAAGATCGACGCCGGGGTGCGGGAGGGCGCCTCGTGAGACGCTTCGCGATCCTGGCCCTGCTCCTCGTCGGCCTCGAGCTCCTGATCCCGCTGGGGACGGAGGGGCAGGGCTCGCAGGCGCTCCTGTCCTTCGGCTTCCTGATCCTGGCGGCGTACACGGTCGGCGAGCTCGCCTCCCCGCTCGGGCTCCCGAAGATCGTGGGCTACCTGCTCTCGGGCGTGCTCTTCGGCCCGCACGTGCTCGGCACGGTCACCGAGGGCGGCGCCGCGCGCCTCGAGCCCGTGAGTGAGCTGGCGGTCGCGCTCATCGCGTTCCTCGCGGGCGCGGAGCTGAAGTGGTCGGAGGTGCGGGAGCGCGGCCTGGTCTTCGGCAAGATCATGACGGTCGAGCTGGGCCTGTCCTTCGTGGCCCTCACGGCCACCCTCTGGCTGCTGCAGGGGTGGATCCCCGCGGCACAGGGGCTGAGCCTGGCGGAGTCGCTGGTCTTCGCCATGCTCTTCGCTTCCGTGGCGATCGTCCATTCTCCGGCCGTGACGATGGCCCTCCTGTCGGAGACCCGGGCGCGGGGGCCCGTCGCGCGGACGACGCTCGGGGTCGTCCTCCTCGCCGACGTCGCCGTGGTCCTCCTGTTCAGCGTCGTGCTCGTCCTGGCGCGCGCCGTAGCCCCGCCTCCGGGCGCCGCGGAGGTGCCCTCCATGGGGGCGGTGGTCTGGGAGATCGGCGGGGCGCTCCTCATCGGCGCGGTGATGGGCGTCGCCGTGGCGGCGTATCTCCGCTTCGTCGGAAAGGAGATGGTGTTCTTCGGCGTGCTCGTGGCCTTCTTCGGCCTCGAGGTCGCCCGCCTCGCCCACGTGGAGCTGCTCCTCACGCTCCTCACCGCCGGTTTCTTCGCCGAAAACGGCTCCCCGCACGGCGAGGAGCTCCGGGAGGCGGTCGAGCGCTCGGCGGCGCCGATCTTCGTGGTGTTCTTCGCGCTCTCCGGAGCCAAGATCGACCTGGCGGCGGTGGCGCCGCTCCTGCCGCTCGTCCTGCCGATCGCGCTCGTGCGCGCCCTCGCGATCCGGAGCGGCGTGCGGTGGGGCGCGCGATGGGCCGGGGCCGATCCCGGCGAGGGCCGGCTCGTGTGGATGGGGCTGGTGTCGCAGGCGGGCGTGGCGATCGGCCTCGCCTCCATCCTGGCCAATGCCTATCCGGGGCTCGGGCCCTATCTCGCCGGCATGCTCCTCGCGCTGATCGCCGTGAACGAGTCGATCGGGCCCGTGCTCTTCAGGCGCGCGCTCGACCGGGCGGGCGAGCTCGACCCCGCGGAGGAGGGCGCGGCGCGGGGGACGGCCGCCGCGGCGGCGCCGTCGCGCTGAGCCGCGCCCGGCCGGCCCCGCTCAGGCGACCGCGAATGCGCGGACGGTGAGGGGCCAGCGGACCGCCCGGATCTCCCCGGGCGGCCAGCCTGTGCTCCATTCCTCCGCGAGCGCCGCGACGGGATCGCGCCCCGTGGCCTCCCGCGCGCGCCGCACCGCGGACCACGTCCGCACGTAGCCGAGGAACCTCGCTCCGGTCCACTCGGCCCGCATGTCGAGCGCGGGGGCCGGCAGCTCCTCGAAGGGGAAGTCGATGGAGGCGTACGCCTCCTCCACGTGCCGCCGCGCCTCGGGCCAGAACGGGCCGACGGTCTCCCGCGCGAAGCGCCGGAGCGCCCCGTCGAGGTCGCCGCCGATCGTCGGGAGCCCGTACGTCCAGACGACGAGCCGGGCCCCGGGAGCCGCTACCCGCGTGACCTCACGGAAGAACGGAGCGTGCTCGATCCAGTGGAGCGCCTGTGCCACGACCACGAGCCCGGCGGTGCGGTCGGGGAGCGGAGCCCTCTCGGCGACGGCCACGGCCCGTAGGATCCCGGGGACGTCGGCGCGCCGGAGCTGCTCGAAGCTCGGGTCGGTCGCGAGCACGCGTGGGAAGCGCGCCGCGAGCCCGCGCGTGGCCTGGCCGCTCCCGGCGCCGCACTCCCACACGAGGACGCCCCGGGGCGCGACCGCCCCGAGGAACGCGAACAGGGCCTCCGGATACCCCGGCCGGTGGCGCCGGTACGCGTCGCCCACCGTCGAGAAGTGATCCTGGAAGGCCACGGGTGGGTGCTACCCGCCGCCCGCCGCCGCGGCCCGGGCCGAGGCGGCGCGGGAGGGCTGCACGTCGAGGAACACGAGATCCTTCTCTTCGTCCAGCGTGCGGCGGAGCGCCCACTCCGAGTCGAAGAGCAGGATCGCGTTCCCCTCGGCGTCCTCCACGAGGCGGCGCCCGTAGAGCGAGCCCACCCGCCGGATCGGCGCATCGGGTCCCTGTACCCAGCGCGCGCAGTGGAACGGGAGGGCCTCGAGGCGCGCCTCCACGCCGTACTCCCGTTCCAGCCGGTCGAGCAGCACGTCGAACTGGAGGCGCCCGACCGCGCCGACGATCGGCACCGGCCCCGTGATCGAGGGCGCGAAGAGGAGGAGGATCGTGCCCTCCTCGGCGAGGTGCCGGAGCCCCCGGTCCAGGTGCTTGCGGCGGAGCGCGTCCTCGAGGCGGACCTGCGCGAAGTGCTCGGGCGAGAAGCGCGGCACGCCCGGGTACTCGAGCGCGCCGCCGACGGCGACCGTGTCGCCGACCCGGAGGGTGCCCCGGTCGTGCAGTCCCACGATGTCGCCGGCCACCGCGTCCTCGCTCTCCACGCGCTCGCGCGCGAGGAACTCCTGCGGCTGGCGGAGCCGCAGCGAGCGGCCGGTGCGCCCCACCACGGCGTCCGCGCCGGCCTCGAAGCGCCCCGAGCAGATGCGCACGAACGCGATCCGGTCGCGGTGCTTCGGGTCCATGTTCGCCTGCACCTTGAAGACGAACCCGGAGAAGGGCTGCCCCACGGGGTCGACCGGGCCGCGGTCGCTCATGCGGGGCGCGGGCGGCGGCGCGGAGGCGAGGAAGCGCTCCAGGAAGACGTCCACCCCGTGGTTGTCGAGCGCGCTGCCGAAGTACACGGGGGTGGCCTCGCCGCGAGCCACCGCGTCGAAGTCCATGGGGGCGCCCGCGACCTCGAGGAGCTCGAGCTCCTCCCCGAGCGTCCGCACGCCCTCCTGGCCGAGCCGCTCCGCGAGGGCCGGGTCGTCGAGCGCGACCTCCCGCGAAGGGGGTCTCGTCTGCCCGTGGTCGGTGGCCCGCTCGTAGAGCACCACGTGGTCGCGCAGACGGTCGTACACCCCCACGAGCCGTCCGTCGACGCGCACGGGCCAGGTCGCCACGAAGCAGCGGATCCCGAGCTTCGCCTCGACGTCGTCGAGCAGCCCGAGCGGATCCTCGCCCACCCGGTCGCACTTGTTCACGAAGGTGAAGATCGGCAGCCGCCTCCGGCGGCAGACGCTGAAGAGCTTCTCGGTCTGCGCCTCGACGCCCCGGCGGTTGTCGAGGAGCATGATCGCGCTGTCCGCGGCGGTCAGCGCGCGGTAGGTGTCCTCGGAGAAGTCCTGGTGGCCCGGCGTGTCGAGCAGGTTGATCCGGAAGCCTTCGTAGTCGAAGTGCATGACGCTCGCGGTGATCGAGATTCCGCGCTCCTGCTCCATCTCCAGCCAGTCGGAGGTGGCGTGGCGCGCCGCGCGGCGGGCCTTCACGGACCCGGCCTGATGGATCGCGCCGCCGTACAGGAGCAGCTTCTCGGTGAGCGTCGTCTTGCCGGCGTCCGGATGGCTGATGATCGCGAAGGTGCGCCGACGGGCGATCTCGCGGGCGAGGGAGGTGGACATGCCGGGGAAATGCGGGAGGAACCGTGAGGACCCGCCGAGCGCGTGGGGCCGGGTGGCGGGCGCCGCGCGGGGCGCATGCGGCCGCGCCCGGTACTCCGGGCCGGAGGCCGGGTTCCGCCTGCGGACGGCGGGCGGCGCATCCCTCCGGCCCCGACCGAACAACGCGCCGCCTGCGGTGTCGTACTTCTATTCCGTACACGAACGACAGACCGAGGGGGCCAGCGATGGCACAAGCACGGCAGGGCGACACCGTCCACATCCACTACACGGGACGCCTCATGGACGGGACGATGTTCGATTCCTCCCGCGACCGCGATCCGCTGGAGATCACCCTCGGGCAGGGCACGGTGATCCCCGGATTCGAGAAGGCGGTCGAGGGGATGTCCGTCGGGGACCAGAAGACGGCGAGGATCCCCGTGGACGAGGCGTACGGCCCCCGGCGCGACGAGCTGGTGATGGAGGTCCCGCGGGACCGTCTGCCCGACGGGCTCGATCCGCAGCCCGGGCAGCAGCTCCGCATGCAGACCCCGGACGGACAGGCCGTGCCCGTGATCGTCGCCGAGGCGGGCGAGCGGTCGATCCGCATCGACGCGAACCACCCGCTCGCGGGCGAGGACCTCGAGTTCGACCTGCTGCTCGTCAAGATCGCCTGAGGTCGTGGGGGCGGGGCGGGTCCGCGCTCTCGACGCCACCCGTCCGAGGCGCGATCATTGCTCGATGACGCGTACCAGCCCCTGGGGTTCGCTCGACCTGCCGCACGGCCGTACGGTCCAGCTCGACGTCGGGACGTTGCACCTCGAGGTGAAGCGGACGCCCACGGAGGCGTGGGTGCGACCGAGCCGTCCCCACGCGGACCGTGAGGTCCCGGAGGAGGAATGGCGTCGCTGGTCGCTCCCGGAGGACGCGGGGCTCGAGCTGAGGCCGGCGGTGCCCGACCGCCTCCTCGTGGTCGCGCACGAGTACCCCTTCCGCCTCCCGGCGCACCGGCGGGCCCGGGTCTACGTGCGGGTCCCGCTCTTCGCCCAGATGGTCGCCCGCAGCCCGGAGATCGGCGAGATCGTGATCGCCGACGAGCCCGGGATCGTCCTCTCGGACACCTGGTGGGGCACCTGGCAGGAGGGGGAGCTGGCCTACTGGCTGAGCACGACCGCCCGCGCGCAGGTCACCGACGACCTGTTCGTGCCGCACGCCGCCATGTGTCCCATCCACCTCGAGAACGTCTCCTCCGAGGCCCTGCCCGTGGACCGGTTCGCGGTGCGGGCGCAGCACCTCTCGTTGTTCGGACACGGTCGGAGGATCTGGACGGACGACGTGCGGGTGCGCTACCAGGCCGCCGCCGAGGGGAGCGAGATCCGGTTCGGGGGCGGCGCGCCCGAGGAGGCGCCCGACGCGCGGATGCTGGCCGGCCCTCGGATCCCGCTCCGGCGCGGCCTGCAGGCGCGGACGTTCGACCGCCTGCGGGCGCTCTCGATGCTGGGAGGCTGAGCACGATGCCGGAGCTGGGCGCCGCCCTCCTCCTGATCCAGGAGGCCGCGGCGCAGGAGCCGACGGTCGGCCAGGCGGTCGGGCTCAGCGGGCTCCTGGGCCGGCTCAACCTCGTCGTGGCTCTGCGCGCGCTCGTCACGGTCCTGGTCGGCACGCCGCTCGTGCTGCTGGCGTCGCGCTGGGCCCGGAGCTGGATGAGCGCGCGCATGCACCGCCAGGCGGGGCTGCTGACGGGCAAGCTCGTGCTGTACTCGGGGCTGAGCTTCCTCGTCATCCTCACCCTGAGCGAGCTCGGCTTCAGCCTGGCCCCCCTCCTCGGCGCCGCCGGCGTGCTCGGGGTGGCGCTCGGCTTCGCCTCGCAGACGAGCGTCTCCAACCTCATCAGCGGCCTCTTCCTCCTGGCCGAGCGCCCGTTCGTGCTGGACGACCTCATCGAGGTCGGCGGCGTCACGGGGCGGGTGGTCTCGATCGACACGCTGAGCGTCCAGCTCCGCACCTTCGACAACCGCATGGTGCGGATCCCCAACGAGACCCTCGTGAAGAGCCAGATGATCAACATCACGCGCTTCCCGATCCGGCGCGTGGACGTGCGGGTGGCGGTCGCCTGGGAGGAGGACGCGTCCCGCATCCGCGAGATCCTGCTCGACGTCGCGGACCGGAACCCCAACTGCCTCATGGAGCCCGCCCCGGTCGTCGTCTTCGAGGGCTTCGGCGAGTCGTCGATGAACTTCCTGCTCGGCGTCTGGGCGATCCAGGCGAACTTCCACCGGCTCCGGAACGGGATCCAGGAGGACCTGAAGGCGCGCTTCGACGCCGAGGGGGTGCGGATCCCGGCTGCGCGCCGGACGATCTACGTGACGCCGCCCGCGAGCGGCGTCATGGCGGCGGAGCCCGGAGAGGCGGGAGCGTTGGAAGGAGCCGGGGAGGCCGACGAGGCCGCCCCCGATCAGCGGAAGTTGCCGAACATCAGCTCCACGCCGTAGTCGCGCCCCTTCAGGAGGGCGATCACCTCCTGGAGCGTGTCCCGCGAGGGCGAGCTCACGCGCAGCTCCTCGCCCTGGATCTGCACCTGCACCTTCTTGAGACCCGCGTCGCGGATATCCTTCGAGATACGCTTCGCGGTCTCCTGGTCGATGCCCTGCTTGAGCGTCACCGTCTGACGCGCCCGCCCGAGCGAGCCGACCTCCACCTTCCCCTCGTCCAGATTCTTCAGCGGCACGCCGCGACGGCTGAGCTTCTCCCGGAGCACGGCCATGAGCGCCTGGAGCCGGTACTCGTCGTCGGCATCCAGCTTCACCGCGCCCGCCGCCCGGTCGAGCTCCACCTCGCAGCTCGTGCCCTTGAAGTCGTAGCGGGTGGCGACTTCCTTGCGCGCCTGGTTCACCGCGTTGTCCACCTCCTGGAGATCGACGGAGGTGGAGATGTCGAAGGACTGAGTCTTGGCCATGGATCGGGGAACGGTGCGGGATGGGGTCGGTTCAGGGCGCGGGCGCGAGCACGGCCAGCACCACGAGGCGCTCCTCGCCCGTGTTCCGGATGCCGTGCGGCACGCCGTCCGGCGCCACGAGCATCGTCCCCTCCGCCATCGGCTCCTCGCGGTCCTCGAGCAGGAACAGGCCGCGCCCGCGGAGCACGTGGTACACCTTGTCCATGCCCTCGTGGGCGTGCAGACGGTGCTCCTGTCCGGGCTCGAACGCGTTGAGCCCGACGAGCACGCGCTCGGAGCGGAAGAGCGTGGCCTTCCCCATGCGCTCGGGGTCGAACACGGCGTGCTCCTCGGGACGGAAGGGCGCGGGATGCTCCATGGGACTCCGAAATGGGCGGAGGTGATCGTGCTCCCAATGTAGGGACGGCCGCCGTGTCCGTCTCCCCGGACTCCTCTCCTTGTCGCGGCCGCCCGCGCGGCGCAGGTTGGCCGGGCCGGACGGGCCTGCCCGCCGGAATCCCTCGCGACCCCCCATCCTCGGGAGAGAGGCCCCATGCCCGCCACGCCCGCTCCGCTGTCCCCGGACGACCCCGATCGCGGGCTGCGACGGCGCGCCTTCCTCGCGCGGTGCGGAGGCCTCGGGCTCGGGGGGACCCTCTTCCCCGGCGTGCTGTGGGCCGCCACGGAGGGCGGGCAGGAGGCGATCACGGCGGAGATGGTCGACCACGCCGCGCGGCTAGCGGGCCTGGAGTTCTCCGAGGCCGACCGCGTCGAGATGCTCGAGGCGCTGGCCGGCAACCTCGAGCTCTGGCGGGAGCTGCGCACCGTTCCGATCGAGCACCGCGTGGCCCCGGCGCTCCACTTCAGCCCGGTCGTCGCCGGCCAGACGTTCGACGAGACGCCGCGGCCGTTCCGCCCCTCGCCCGCGCCTTCCGTGTCGCGGCCCGCCGACCTCGAGCAGGCCGCGTTCTGGCCCGTCACGCACCTCGCGGCGCTGGTCGCCACGGGGCAGGTGACGAGCGTGGAGCTCACGCGGATGTACCTGGATCGCCTGAAGCGCCACGGACCGCGCCTCGAATGCGTGGTCACGCTCACGGAGGAGCTCGCGCTCGAGGAGGCGGAGCGCGCCGACCGCGAGATCGCGGGAGGTGGCCTCCGCGGGTCCCTGCACGGCATCCCCTGGGGCGCGAAGGACCTCGTCGCGCGGCGCGGCTACCCCACGACCTGGGGCTCCGAGGCGTACCGGGAGCAGGTGCTCGACTACGACGCGACGGTCGTGGAGCGGCTGGCCGAGGCCGGGGCCGTGCTCGTGGCGAAGCTCACCACGGGCGAGCTCGCGCGCGGCGACCGCTGGTTCGGAGGTGGTCGGACCCGCAATCCGTGGGCTCCCGAGCAGGGGTCCGGCGGGTCGTCCGCGGGGCCCGCGGCGGCGACGGCGGCGGGCCTGGTCGGCTTCTCGATCGGGACCGAGACGCTCGGCTCGATCGTCGGGCCGTCGCGCACCTGCGGGGTGACCGGGCTCCGCCCGACCTTCGGCACGGTGAGCCGCTACGGCGTCATGCCCGTGAGCTGGAGCCTCGACAAGGTCGGGCCGATGTGCCGCTCGGTGGAGGACTGCGCGCTCGTGTTCGAGGCGATCCGCGGGCCCGATCTCCGGGACCTCGACGTGGTGGAACGGCCGTTCGGCTGGGACGCGAGCCTACCCCTACGGGACCTGCGGGTCGGCTATCTCGCCAGCGCTTTCGAGACGGAGCGTCGGGGCGCGCAGGGGGAGGCGGAGCGCCGGAACGACCTGGCCACGCTCGACGCGCTGCGGCGCCTCGGCGTGGAGCTGCGGCCCTTCGAGCTCCCGGAGCACGCCGACATGGACGCGCTCCAGATGCTCCTCGTGGACGAGGCCGCCGCGTTCGACGAGCTCGTCCGCAGCGGGCGGGTCGAGCTCCTCATCCAGGACCGCGACGAGCCGGAGGACATGCTCATGCGGGTCGCGCGGCTCGTGCCGGCGGTCGAGTACGTGCAGCTCAACCGGCGGCGGATGCTCCTCATGGAGGGGATGGCCGAGGCCATGGCGGACCTGGACGTCCTGGTGGCGCCGCACGGCGGGAGCGCGGTCAACGGCGCCACCAACCTCACCGGGCACCCGGCGGTGTCGGTGCCGAACGGCTTCGCGCCGGACGGCACGCCCACGGGGATCCTGTTCGTGGGGCGGCTCTACGGCGAGGCGGGGATGCTCGCGCTCGCGAAGGGGTACCAGGACGCCACGGGCTTCCACGAGCGTCACCCGAGGCTCTGACGCGGGTCGCTCAGGGCGGTCGGGGCGCGGCGCCCGCCGGCGCGGGTTCGACACCGGTCGGCGCGCCGGGCGCTCAGGTACTCTCGGAGACCGCGACCACCTCGAGCACGTTCTGGAGCCCGCACGACGGTCGGGCTCCCAGGCGCGCGTCCACCGTCACGCGCCGGTCCGCGCGCACGTCCGTCAACGCCGCCGCGCCCTCGCCCGTGAGGGCGTAATCGACGCCGTCGATGTCGCGCAGGATGCGGCAGCCGTCCGGGCCGTCGCGCACCTGGCCGGAGCGGCGCACGAGCCCGTCCTCGTTCGTCACGTGGAAGGCGTCCGACAGCGCGATCGGTCGGAAGTAGATGTCGAAGACGATGAACAGGTGCACGCGGTCCCAGGACGCCCACTCCGGGACCGTCACGGTCACGTCGAACTCGCCCTCGTCACCCGTCAGGAGCTCCTCGAACGCCTCGAACCCCGCCTGGGGCGCGCCGATGCCGACCCGGATCGGCGTGATGACCGGCATGTCCACGGCGGCGACGCGCACCCTCGTGCCGGGCGCGCCGCTCTTCGGCGTGACGGTCCCGATGCGCCGCGCGATCGTACCGATGTCCACGTCGCCCGGCGCCACCGACTGCGCCCGCGCGCCGCCCGGCGCGAGCAGCGGCGCGAGGACGAGCGCGAGGACGGCGAGGGCTCCCCGAGGGCGCGTGCGCGGCATGAGTCCTACCCGGTGAGAGGGGGGGCGCGGCCCGGCGGAGTCGCGTCCCATTCCGAGCATACTCGGCACGGGCGAGCGAGTTCGGAAGGGCCCGCCGCCTACCCCCGAGGCGCGATCCGCCCCGGCGACCCCAACCGCCCCGCGCTCGCGATGCTGCGGCGGCCCTCCACGGCGGTATCGTCGAGGGGCGCCCGGCTCGCCCGCTGTGTGACGTCCGCGACCACCGGGAGCAACTCCTTCACCAGCCGGTCGCGCTCCTCGAGCTCCAGGGGCAGCAGGAGGGCCCCGGCGGCAGCCAGGTTCGTCACGTAGGCCCGGAGGGTGGTGGCGAGGGCCGCGTCGAGGGGGATACCGTGGCCCGCCGCCGTCACGCCGACGGCCACCGGGTAGGCGATCGAGCCGTCCCAGGCGCTGCGCAGGCGCGCCAGGGCGGGGCAGCTCCAGGAGCGCTCGCGCGCGGCCACGAAGGCGTCCCCCTGGATGCAGCTCTCCGCGCGGCGGTCCCGCGCCGCGACCACCACCGCGGACAGCTCCGCGATCTGCCCGAGCGCCTCGTCCGTCTCCTCCTGCACGGCCCACCAGGCACGCGAGAAGATCACGGCGTCGGTCCAGCCGCGTCCGTGCGTCACGAGCGCGGCGACCCACGTGCGGAGCGTCTCGGCATCGTGGACGGACCCGCGCTCGATCGCGCGCTCCATGTCGCGTCCGTCTCCGGCGGGGCCGGCAGGATAGGAGCGGGAGAGGCACGCCGCCAGGCGGCGGAGTCGGGGGTCCGTGGGCTGGAGCTGGAACATGACGGGCGGGGGGTGTGGATCGGCCCGAATCTCGGTCGCGCGAGCCGATCGCGGAAGGGGCGCCTTGCCCCGGGGCCCATATCCGCCGCACCATCCGTGCCGGCGGGTCGAGCGCGCGCCGCCCGCTCACGGGATTCCCGAAGCTGGAGGCTCCGCATGCGCATCCTCGACGTCGCGGCCGCCGCCGCGCGCTCCACCGGGCTCCTCCTCTGCGGCCTGTCGGCCCTCGCCGCGCCCGCGGCGGCGCAGCCGGTCGAGGCCCTCTCCGACGAGGTCCGCGCGTTCGTGGCCGTCTCGGCACCCCACGTGGTGTTCCGGGACGTGCTGCTGATCGACGGAACGGGCGCCGCCGCGCGGCCGGGCATGTCCGTGGAGATCCGGGACGGGCGGATCGTCCGGGTGGCGCCCGCCGCGGAGGTCGGCGTCCCTGCGGGCGCGGAGATCGTCGAGGGGGCCGGCCGCACCCTCCTGCCCGGTCTCGTCATGCTCCACGAGCACATGTTCTATCCGTCCGGCGAGACCCGGTACAACACGAACCAGGTCTCCTTCCCGCCGCTCTACCTCGCCGGAGGCGCCACCACGATCCGCACCGGGGGCAGCCTCGATCCCTACACGGATTTGTCGATCCGGCGCGAGATCGAGGCCGGTCGGATCCCGGGCCCGCACATGGACGTGACGGGCCCGTACCTCGAGGGGCCGGGCGGGTTCATCTGGGCGTTCCCCTCGCTCTCGACGCCCGAGGAGGCGCGGTCGCACGTGGAGTTCTGGGCCGACCGGGGCGTCACGTCCTTCAAGGCCTACAACCGGATCGATCGCGCCACGCTGGGGGCCGCCATCGAGGCCGCGCACGCCCGCGGCATCGAGGTGACGGGCCATCTCTGCTCGATCACCTACCGCGAAGCGGCCGATCTCGGCATCGACAACCTCGAGCACGGCTTCTTCGCCGCGACCGACTGGGTGCGGGACAAGCGCCCCGACGAGTGCCCGGACGGCGACCGACGCTACCTCGAGATCGACCTGGAGGGGCCCGAGTTCACCGGTCTCGTCGAGCACCTCGTCTCGAGCGGCGTCGCGCTCACCTCGACGCTGACCGTCGTCGAGCGACGCGCCCCGGGGCGGCCGCTCCCCCCGCGGGGCGCGCTCGACGCGATGCTCCCGCAGCTCCGCGAGCAGGTGCTCACACGCCTCGAGCGCCCGCGTGCGCCCGACGCCGCCGCGATGCTGCGCCGCTACATGGACATGGAGAAGGCCTTCTACGACGCCGGCGGCCTGCTCGTCATCGGCACCGATCCCACGGGGGGCGGCGACGTCGTGCCCGGTTACGCGAACCAGCGCGCGCTCCAGCTCCTCGTCGAGATGGGCCTCGCCGCGGAGCAGGCCGTGGAGGTCGCGACGCGCAACGGCGCGATCTACCTCGAGCAGGAGGAGGAGATCGGCACGGTCGAGGTCGGCAAGAGGGCCGATCTCGTGCTCCTCGAGGGCGATCCGACCTCCGACCCGGAGGCGTTCCGCGGCACCCTCCTCGTCTTCAAGGACGGCGTGGGGTACGACTCGGCCCTCCTGTTCGCCTCGGTGCGGGGGTGGGTCGGCGTGCGCTGATGCCGGACGTCACCCTCCTCGTCCCGGGGACGCAGGCCACGTCGCTGGTCGACGACCGGGGCCGCGTCGTCTACAACGCGGTGCGGGTGGGCCTGGGGCTGCACCGGGACGAGCTCGGAGGTCGTCCTCCGGAGGAGTGGGGTGCGCTCCTCGCTACCGAGCACCGTCCGGGCCGGTGGGAGCCCGCCCGCTCCTCGCTCGAGGCGGGCACGGTCGTGCGCGCCGGAGAGGTCGTCGGAACGCCGTACGACGGGCTCCTCTCCCTCGCGCACCCGTGGCCGTACGACTGGCGCCTCGACCTCCGCCACAACGCGTCGCTCCTCCTCGGACATCTCCGGACGCACCGCCCAGCGGGCGGCCGCTTCAACCTCGTCGGGCACTCCCAGGGCGGCCTCGTGATCGTGCTCGCGAGCAAGCTCACGGCCGACGTGGACGAGTTCTCGAGGCTCGTGGCGCGCGTCGTCCTCGTGGGGGCGCCGCTCGCCGGCGCGCTGCGCGCGGCCGAGGCGCTCCTCTGGGGGAGCGAGGGGCTGGGGAGGGAGCACGCGGCGGTGGCGCGGGAGCTGGCGCGCACCTGGCCCTCGATCCACCAGATGCTCCCGGTCTGGGACGCCGTCCGCCATCCGGACGGCGCACCGCTCTCGGCGGACCGGCAGCTCCTGTTCGAGCGGGGATGGCGGGGGGTCGAGGGCGCCCCCGTCGCGGAGGACCACCTTCGCCGCGCCCGCGAGACCGCGCAGCTCCTCCAGGGCCCGTTCTCCCGGTTCGGCCCGGGCATCCTGACGCTCACCCTCATGGGCAAGCGCCAGATGACCCCCCGCTGGATCACGCGCGATCGCCGGGGGCTCCCTCGCGAGCGGTCGTGGGCGCGCCGGCGCCAGGGGGACGGGCTCGTGCCGTACCGGGAGACGCTCGAGTGGGGAGGCGCCGCCTTCGCCGCCTCGGTGGTGGCGCTCACCGATCGGCCCGAGCCGCACGCCTTCCTGTGCAACGACCCCGAGGTCGTGGACCTGGTGCAGCGCTTCCTGCGGGCGGAGGCGCCGCCGGCGCCCCGCCTGGTCGCCGCCGCCGACGTCGGCGGGGTGGCCGGCCCGCCGCTCCAGGCGGCGCCCGCATGACGCGCTTCGCGACGCGCCTCCTGCTCGCGCTCGCGCTTCCCGCGGGGCTGCTCCCCGCGTCCGCCGCGGCCCAGACGTGGGCGCTCCACGGCGCGTGGGTGGCCGGACGGATCGGGGCGGCCGGGGTGACGGCCGAAGTCCGGCGCCCGCTCGGCGCTCCGCCCCCGCTCCCGGTGGGGCGCCCCGCGGGCACGGGAGCGGTCGAGGCTCCCACCCGGCGCTGGCTCCTGACCGGCGCGGTGGGGGCGGGGCTGGACGCGATCGCGGACGGCGCGTCCGTGGACCCGCTGATCGGCGGCGGTGCCACGGCGATCGAGCCGGTCGCGTGGGGGCGCCTCGGGCTGCTGCGCCGGACGGGGCGGGCGGTGCCGTCCCGGGTGGGCGCGGTCCTCGCGGCCTACCTGCCGGCCGCGGCGCTCGGGCCGGCGCTCGAGCTCGACGCGGCCGACGTCGCGCGTCTCGAGCTCGGCGTGCTGCGCGACGACGGCGCGTGGCGTGCGCTCGTGGCCCTCGGCGTGTCGCTGCGGTTCCTCGCGGACGTGGTGGGCGGCTGAGACCTCACCGGATCCCCCAGAAGATCCACATCCCGGCCAGGAGCGCGAGGAGCGTGACGAGGGTCATCCCGGAGCCCACGCGCGCGAAGTCGCGCGGCCGGTAGCCGCCGGTACCCATCATCATCGCGTTGATCGGGTGCGCCATCGGCGTGAGGAACGCGGTCGAGGCGCCGATCGCGACGGCGACCGCCATCGGCTGCAACGCGATCCCCGCGGTCTGGGCCACCGCGAGCGCGACGGGGCCGACGAGGAGCGCGCTCACCTGCCCGCCGATCACCTGGGTGGCCGCCGCGCTCACCGCGAACATCGTCGCGATCGCGAGCATGGGACGCTCCTGGCCGACCACCGCGCCGATGCCTCCGGCGAGCCGGTCGGCGAGCCCCGTGTCGATCATCGCGAAGCCGAGCGGCAGCAGGCCCGAGACGAGGAACAGGACGTGCCACTCGACGGTGCGGTAGGCCTGCTCCATGCCGATGCACCCGGTGAGGATCATCGCCATCGCGCCCGCGAGCACGGTCTCGCCGATCGGGAGGAGGCCCGTGAAGGCGACCACGAGCACGATCCCGAAGATCGTGAGCGCGACCGGCGCGCGCTCGGGCCGCTCCGGTGCGGAAAGGCTGCCGCCCACCGTGAGGAAATCCCCGCCCTGGGTGAGCTGGTCGAGCCGCTTCGGCAGGTTCACGACGAGCAGCCCGTCGCCGACCTCCAAGGGGGTCCTTCCGACGTCGGTCCGGATGATCTCGCCCTCGCGCCAGAGCGCGATCACCGTGACCCCGTAGCGCGTGCGGAGCTCGAGGTCCGTCAAGGTGCGACCCACGGCGCGGGAGCGCGGCGGCACGACGATCTCCGTCAGCTCCAGCTCCTCCTGCAGATCGGTCGGCGAGGTGCCCGTGCGCAGCTCCACCCCCCACTCGACGAGCTGGCGGAGCCGGTCCTTGGCGCCGAGGACGACCACGCGGTCGCCCGGCACGATCGCGATGCCCGGGCCGGGCACGAGGAAGGTCCGGTTGCGGCGGCGGATGGCGAGGATCGACAGACCGAACTGCTCGCGGAAGCCGACCTCCTCGATCGTGCGGTTCTGCAGCCGCGAGCCCGGCCGCACCTCGAACTCCCAGAACCGCTCGCCGAGCTTGTAGAGGCCGAAGTAGTCGCCCATCGGGTCGGCCGCGCCCCGCGAGCGGCGGGGCAGGAGCCGGCGACCCACCGTGAGCATGTACGCGACCCCGGCCACCGCGACGAGCCCGCCCGTGAGCGCGAAATCCGGCATCCCGAGCGGCCGCGCGCCGCGCTGGATGAGCAGATCGCTCATGATGATGTTCGCGCTCGTGAAGATGGTGGCCATGCCGCCGAGCAGCGTCGCATAGGACACCGGCAGCAGCAGGGTCGAGACGGGCACGCGGGCCGAGCGTGCGATCCGGATGGACGCGGGCAGGAAGAGCGCGCCCACGGCCACGTTGTTCATGCCGAGCGAGAGCCCGGCGGCCGTGCCCATGAGCGTGAGGAGCAGCCGGCCCTCGGTAGCGCCCCCGAGCATCGTGAGGCGTTGGGCGGCCCAGCGGATCACGCCCGTGTCCTCGAGTCCCTCGGCCAGGATGAAGAGCCCGAAGAGCGTGAGGACCACGGTGCTCGCGAGCCCCTGCAGCACGCGGCCCTCGGGGATGACGCCGAAGAGCCCCAGGGAGAGCGCCGCGAGGATCGCGACCACGTCGGGGCGGAGCCGCGTGCCGAACATCAGCACGAGCGTGCCGATGAAGACGCCCACGAGGATCCACTCGGGGGTCGTCATCGGGGGGATGGCAGCATGTCGGCGAGGCGTGGCGTGCGGACGGACCGCGCGAAACGCGCGGCGTTCGTGCACTAGACTGGTCGGCGCGCGCCGCGAAGTCCAGCGCCTCGGGCAGATCTCCGCTCCGCCCCCGGAAGGAGCCGGCCGGCGGGGGGACCCGCCGGCCGGCTTCGCTCACCTCCGCTCGCCCGGCTCCCCTCCCTGCTCCGGGCGGCTCCGGCTCTCGTGGGGCGGGCTCCCGGGCTCGGTCCAGCTCTCGCCCGGGCGGGCCTGGCTGTCGCTCCGTCGGGCGTGCCCGTCGCCCGGCCGGGACTGGCTCTGCCGGCTCCCCTCGCGCTCGGAGGAGGAGCGGGTCTCGCGGCCGGACGATTCCCGCGTCGGCTCGGACGAGGAGGAGGTTCGGCTCTCGCCGCGCGTGTCCCGCATGCGCTCGCCGACCTCGCCCAGGCGGTCCTTCATGCCCTCGGAGTCGAGGTCCTTCTCCCGGGCGCGCTCCTCCGCCGCCCGCTTCGCCTCGCGAGCGATGCTCTTGCCCGAATCCACGATCTCGCCGACCGGATGCCGGCGATCGGCTTCCTCCCGGGCGGCGCTCGCGGCGGCTCCGGCCACGTCCTTCACGTCCTCGACCGTCTCGCGGGCGGCACGCTTCGCCTGCTTCGTGACCTGGTCCGAGGCCTCGCCCATCGTCCGGTCCTCGAAGCGCGTCGTCGGCACCGAGAGCCCGCTGGCGAGCCCGAGCCCGAACGCCACCGCGCCCATGGCGAGGGGCTGCTCCTCGAGCGCGTCCCGGAAGCCGCGCCGGACGCGGTCCGACCCGGCGCGGACGCCGTGGCGCATCCGGTCGCGACCCTCCTCCAAGCGGTCGCCCGCCCGCGCACGGAAGCCCTCGCCCTCCCGCGACATGCGCTCCCGCACGCCCTCCGCCGAGGCGGCCGCGCGCTCACGCGCGTCCCGGGTCTTCCGCTTTCCGGTGTCGGCGACGTCCGACGCCTTCTCCTTCACGGTCTCCATCGCGTCGGAGACCTTCGACTTCGCCTTGCCGACCGCGGACGAAGCGCGCTCCCCGAGGCCCGGGCCGGACTCCTCGTGCTCGTGCTCGTGGGAGGAGAGCATGCCCTGCTCGTGCGAAGGGAATCCCTCGCCGTGGATGGCATCCGGTCCGTAGGGGCCGACCCGTCCCTCGGCCGGCGCATAGGTCCCGGCGCCCACGTATTCCCGGTCCCAGCGGTCCCAGGTCTCGCCGTTCGTCTTCCGGGATCGCCCGGCCGTGGACCGCTCCACCGCGAGCCACGCGACGCCCAGGCCCATGAGGGCGAGGGGCACGGGGTGCTCCCGCAGGGAGTCGCCGAGGCCGGAGGCCGCGGACCCGATGGAGCGCCTCCCGCCCACCCGGTTCCACAGCTCGTCGACGACCTGGCCCACCGAGAGCCTGCGCTCGAGGGCGTCGATGGTGGCGTGGAGATCGGAGCGGGTCCCTTCGATGTCGCGCCGGATCTGATCGGCACTCCGGTCGTCCCTCGTCAGCTCACCCATGTCGAACCTCCTGTGCGCGGTCCTTCATCCAGCGACCCTCGTCGCGGAGTGTCTCGACGGTCCGGGTCGGCGTGACGCCCTCCCGCCTCATCGCGCTCTGCGCCTTCTTGATCATGCTCCATCCGATCAACCCGACGACGGCTGCCAGGATCAGCGGCGCCACCCACACGGCGATCTCGAGCGGCATGAACTGCTCGAGCAGGACGGTGAGGCCGCGGTTCACGGCCACGAGCAGGACCAGCACGGAGCCGAGCACGAGCACGCCGCCGATCGCCATCGTCACGGCGTTCCGCTCGTAGACCTGCACCTTCTCGCGCACCTCCGCGCGCGCGAGGCGCACCTCCTCCTGGATCAGGCGCGTGCTGTCGTCACCGAGCTCCCGGATCAGGCCGCCGATCGTGCGCTGCTCGGTGCGGGCCGTGGTGGGGGGCGGGACGTTCGCGTCGCGCCCGAATTCCTCCATGTCAATACGCTGTGCCATGGGATCCTCCTCCAGGCGGCGTGAGTTGTCGATCGGTGTCGAACGCTCCGGGGCCGGCCTCCGTCCCGGGGAAGCCCGACGTCCCGAAGGATTCCCGGTCGAGCGCCCGGGTCCGGCCCTGGTCCGGGGACGGACGCGAGGACCGCAGGAAGCGCCCGAGCGCGAGTCCCGCGGCGAAGCTCGACCCGAGGAACGTCCCGGGGCTGCGGCGGGCCACGTCCTCCACGTCGTGGAGCATCGACGGGGCGTCGTGATCGCGCAGGTAGCGCGTCATCCGCTCCATCTGCTCGGCCGCCCGGCGCGTGTACCGGGCCATGGAGGTGCGCCCGCCCTCTTCGAGCTCGTCCGCGGCGGTCCGCATGGCCTGGACCACCGATTCCATCTCCTCGGCCATCTCCGCCGATCGACGCTCCACCTGATCGCGCGCGGTGTGCTCGACCTCGCGGAGGGCTTCGCGGCCCTTCGTCCTCAGCTCTTCGGCGCCTTCACGGACCCGCGCACCCGTGCGGTCCATGGACGACCCGACGGACGAGGCGCCGGATTCGCGGTCGCTGTCCGTGCCTCGATCGATTTCCTGCGAGCTCGGCGAGGCGCCCGTCGACGGCATGCCGGTGCTGAGGTGAGGGTCGGCTCGGCCGAACGTGTCCCGGTCGCGACCGGATTCGCCGGCAGGCGGCTGATGTTCCCTCATGGTTCCCTCCTGGTAGACGGCTCGAATCTCGAGCGATGAGCCTCGCCTACGTCGCAAAAAGGGGACCACGCGGGGGAACCCGCCGAGGCGACGGCGAGGGCGCGGAATCGGGGCCTCCGTCCATGCGGCGCGACAGCCCGGTTCCCGTCTGTCCGCCGCTCGCGGCACCCTCGGGCGGCGGTACGCTCCTTGCGCCTCCGCATCCCGGCGGCGCCGGGCACACCGCCTCGCTCCCACGACCTCCGGAGCGTCCCATGAGCGACTCCCCGACGGCGGCCCTCCCGGCCGACACCGCGCACCGGCCGTGGCCGGTGCCGGATCGCCCCTGGCTGATCGCCATGCGCTGGAACGAGCTCGCCCTCCTGCACTGGCCGGTCGAGCCGGAGCGGCTTCGGCCCCTCGTGCCGGACGCGCTCGAGCTCGACCTGAAGGACGGACAGGCCTGGATCGGCGTCACGCCGTTCCACATGTCGGAGGTGCGCGGCCGCTTCCTGCCGCCCCTGCCCGGCATCGCCGCGTTCCCGGAGCTGAACGTCCGGACGTACGTGCGGACGGGAGACCGGCCCGGGATCTGGTTCTTCAGCCTGGATGCCGCGAACGAGCTCGCCGTCACGGGCGCACGTTTCCTGTACGGTCTGCCCTACCACCTCGCGGAGATGGAGGTGGGGACCGGCGGCGAGGGCGTGGACTACCGGAGCGAGCGCCGGACCGCCGGACAGACCCCGATCCGCTTCCGTGCGTCGTACCGCCCCGACGGCCCCGTGGCGCGCGCGTCACCGGGAAGCCTCGAGCACTGGCTCTCCGAGCGCTACTGCCTCTACGCCCTGCGACGCCGCGGGCTGCTCCGCGCCGACATCCACCACGCGCCGTGGCCCCTGCAGCCGGCGGTCGTCACGGTCGAGGAGAACACGATGGCGCGTCCGCTCGGCATCGAGCTGGCGGAGGCCCCGCCCGTCGCGCACTACGCGCGGGCGCTGGACGTCGTCGCGTGGAGCCCCGAGCCGGTGGGGGAACCCTCCGCGTGAGTCGGGCCGGACGGCCGGATCATCCCGAGGCCCCCGCTCGGCCTGCGACGCGGCGGACGCCCCTCCGGAGAAGGTGGGTGCGCGCCTTGCCTCCGCCCCGCCCGCCCTCTACGCTGAGCTTCCGCGCCACTCCGTAGCGCGGGGCACACCGAGGCGGTGCGCCGATCCCGAGACCGGGACGGCCCGCGGGTCGGCCCGGCGTCCGATCCGGAGGTGCGTCATGAGCCGATCCGCGCGTGTCCCGGTCCCGCTCCCTCGCGCCCTCGCCTCGCCGGCGCGGCTCAGGCGATCGCTGGCGCTCCTGCTCGCCTCGGTCGGGACGGTCGCGCCCGTCGGGGCGCAGCAGCAGCCGCTCCCGGGCCGGCCGGCGGACTGGAATCCCGACGCGGTGCTCGCGCAGGAGGAGTGGGCGCGGCCGCCGCAGGAGATCGCCGACGCGGTCCTCGCACCCCGGTGGCTGAACGTCGAGCTCTCGGACGTCGGCGCCGCGAACGGCTGGTTCCTCCACCAGGTGGGCGACGGGCCCGTGCCGATGGAGCGCTTCTCGCTTCCCTTCCACGATCTGGGCGGCCAGTTCCTCGACTTCCGGGCGAACCGGGATCGGGATCTCACGGTCGACAGCGACGTGGGGATCCGCCTCGTGTCCGCGCGCGACGGCACGGTGCGCGAGGTGCGCGTGCCCGACGGGGCGCGCGTGACGAACGCGACGTGGGCTCCGGACGGAAGCCGGCTCGCCTTCTTCGCGCATACGCCGACGGAGACGCATCTCTGGGTGGCCGAGCTCGACGGCTCCTCGCGCCGCGTGAGCCCCCGGCCCGTCCTCGCCACGGGTTACACGGAGCTGGCCTGGTCCCGGGACGGACGCACGATCGCCACCGTGCTCGTCCCCCGGAACCGTCCGCCGATGCCCGAGCCTCCGGCGGTCCCCACGGGCCCGCAGGTGAAGCGCAGCGAGGAGGGCGAGAACATCCTCCGCGTGTTCAAGAGCCTCCTCGAGACGCCGTACGACGAGGATCTCGTGGAGTGGCACAACACCGGTCAGGTCGCGCTCGTCGACGTCGCGAGCGGCGACGTCGCGGAGGTCGGTGCGCCGGTGATGGTGCGGGACCTGGCGCCGAGCCCGGACGGGGCCCACCTGCTCGTCGTGCGGATGGTGCGCCCCTTCAGCTACCGGGTGCCGGTGCGGATGTTCGGCTCGGTGACGGAGATCTGGGGCCGTGACGGGCGGGTCCTGGCGCAGGTGCGGGCCGACCCCACCGACACGGGCCTCGAGGGCGGGCCGCGCGCCGGCGGGCCCGGCTTCGCCGCCTACGGCGAGGGAGAAGGGCCCCGCGACATCGCCTGGCGGAGCGACGGATCGGGGCTCGTGTTCC
>CAZOYA010000020.1:24568-26720 GCA_964583815.1 uncultured Gemmatimonadaceae bacterium
CGCCGCGTCCGGATCGCTGCTCTTCGTCGAGGAGGCGCTCGAGGACGACGAGGTCCGACGCTTCGCCGTGGATCTCGCTTCGCAGGAGCGCTTCGGCCTCGCCCGGTACGACCAGGAGGACGTCTACACGGATCCGGGCGCGCTCGTCGCGGCGGAAGGGGAGTTCGCGACCCGCGGGGGCGGCGGCTGGAACGTGGACGGCGACGTCGCGCTCTCGGCCGACGGACAGCACGTCTTCTTCCAGGGGATCGTCTGGGACCGGAACCCGGTCGAGGTCGGCCCGCGCTCCTTCGTGGACCGGGTGCACGTACGCTCCGGCGAGCGCACGCGCATCTACGAGAGCGGGAACGACGACGTCTTCGAGATGCCACGGGCCTGGCTCGACCTCGAGGGCGTCGAGTACGTGGTGACCCGCGAGTCCGCCACCGAGGTCCCGCAGAGCTGGTTCCGGCGGGGCGGGGAGCTGGTGCGGCAGCTCACCCGCAACGTGGATTACACGCCGGACCTCACGAACGCGCCCCGGCAGTCGTTCACGGTCACCAGGCCGGACGGCTTCCAGTTCCGGGTGAACGTCACGCTCCCCGAGGGATGGCGCCCGGGGACGCGCCTGCCGGCGATGTTCTGGTTCTATCCGCGCGAGTACACGGAGCAGGAGGAGTACGACGAGACGCTCCGCACGCACAACCGGAACGAGTTCCCGGACTTCGGCACGCGCTCGATCGAGTACCTCGTCCGCCTGGGCTACGCGGTCGTGGAGCCGGATGCGCCGATCGTCGGCGACCAGGGCCGGATGAACGACAACTACCAGCACGATCTGCGGAACAACCTCGCCGCGGTCATCGACGAGCTCGACTTCCGGGGCATCGTGGACCGGCGCCGGCTGGGCCTCGGCGGGCACTCGTACGGCGCCTTCGGGACCGTGAACGCGATGGTGCACACGCCGTTCTTCCGGGCGGGGATCGCGGGCGACGGCAACTACAACCGGACGCTCACCCCGCTCCACTTCCAGAGCGAGCGGCGGACGCTCTGGGAGGCGCGCGAGACGTACCTCGAGATGTCCCCCTTCATGTACGCGAACCGGCTCACCGGCGCGCTGCTCCTCTACCACGGCCTGCACGACCAGAACGTCGGCACGGACCCGATCCACTCGCCCAAGCTCTTCCACGCGCTGGACGGGCTCGACAAGGACGTGGCCATGTACCTCTACCCGCACGAGGACCACGGCCCGGCCGCGCGCGAGACGCTCCTCGACCTGTGGGCGCGCTGGACCGCCTGGCTCGACAAGCACCTGCTCGCGGACGGACAGCCACGGGTGACGTCGGAGGACGACGGCGCGCCGGGCGGGGTGGAGCGGCGGTGAGCGCCGGGCCGGAGGGACCGGACCGCCGCGCGTTCCTGCGCACCTCGCTGGTCGGCGGGGGCGGCCTCGCGCTCGGACTCGGCGGCGGCGTGGCCGCGAGCGGCTCCCGGGGGAGCGCGGACGGGGCGCCCGGCCCCCTCGCCGGACCGCGGCCGAACGCCGTGCCCGCTCCGCCGCGACGCATCCGGCTCCTCGTCCTCGGCGGGACGGGCTTCCTCGGCCCCTGGCAGGTGCGCTACGCCGTCGAGCGAGGGCACGAGGTCACGATCTTCAACCGGGGGCGGAGCGCGCCCGGGATGTTCGAAGGGGTCGAGGAGCTCACGGGCGACCGGGCGGCCGGGACCCTCGACGCGCTGCGCGGCCGCACCTGGGACGCGGTCATCGACAACTCGGCCTCGCGCTCCGACGCGCCCACGTGGGTGCGGGACTCCGCGCGGCTCCTGCGCGACGCGGCCGACCAGTACCTGTTCATCTCCACGCGCTCGGTGTACCGCGATCTGAGCGCCGTGCCGGCGACGGTCGACGCCCCGCGCTACACGCCGGAGACGACGCCGCGTTGGTCCGAGGGCGAGCCGTACCCCTACGGCCTGGCCAAGGCGCTCGCGGAGGACGAGGCGCGCGCGGCCTTCGGGGAGCGCACCACGATCGTGCGCCCGGGACTCATCGTGGGGCCGGGGGACGAGACGGACCGCTTCACCTACTGGCCGGTCCGGATCGAGCGGGGCGGCGAGATCCTGGCGCCCGGGCATCCCGAGGACGCGCGCGTGCAGGTCATCGACGTGCGCGACCTGG
>CAZOYA010000021.1:0-26537 GCA_964583815.1 uncultured Gemmatimonadaceae bacterium
CCTGCACGTGGTGAAGACCGCGGACTGGATCATCGATCTCGGCCCCGAGGGCGGCGCCGCGGGCGGGCGGATCGTGGTCGAGGGGACCCCGGAGGAGGTCGCCCGGTGCGAGGCGTCGCACACCGGGCGCTACCTCCGCCCGCTGCTCCGCGGAGCGGGCTGAGGGCCGGGCCGCACCGGCCGCTCGCCCGGAGGGCGGGGCCGCCGGCCGTGCCCGGCGGGCCGGTGCGGAGGGCGCGAGGGCGGCTTACCTTTCGGGTCCGGGAAACCCTCCGCCTTCCCGGGACGTAGGGCGCTGTGCGGTCCGGTCCGTACGCCGGCCGCGAGGCGGGGCCAAGCCCGCCGGGGGTTTCCGTCCACCACGGACACAGCACGGGAGCGCGCATGGTCACCGGTGAGGATCTCGAAAGCTTCCTGATCCGCATGGATCTGGACTGGGAGGAGGTCGACGACGGGATGTATCTCGTCCGGGGCCGGAACAGTGGGCTGCCCATGGTGGTCCATCACACGGACACCCTGCTCCTCATTCGCCTGAAGGTGATGGACATGCCCTCGGAGCTTCCCGGCCCGGACCTCTACCGCACGCTCCTGGAGCTCAACGCGACGGACGTGATCCACGGCGCCTACGGAATCGAGGACGGAGAACTGATCCTGAGCGACACCCTCGAGCTCGAGTCGCTCGACCTCCACGAGCTGCAGGCTTCGATGGAGTCGATCGAGCTGGCCGCCACGAGCCACATGGAGCGCATCCGCTCCCTGGCCGGCGTCGGGGTGGAGGACTGATCGATGGGCATCTTCCAGAAGCTTTCCACCGTCATCAAGTCGAACATCAACGATCTGATCTCCCGGGCCGAGAACCCGGAGAAGATGCTGAATCAGATCATCATCGACATGCGGGACCAGCTCGCGAAGGCGAAGCGCGAGGTGGCCGCGGCGATCGCCGACGAGCGCAAGCTCAAGTCGCAGCTCGACGGCGAGGTCAAGCAGGCTCGGGAGTGGCAGCAGCGCGCCATGATCGCGGTGCGCGAGGGGCGGGACGACCTGGCCAAGCAGGCGATCGTCCGGCAGCAGCAGCACACCGACCATGCGCACAGCCTGCAGCAGACCTGGCAGGCGCAGGCGGCGGAGACGGAGAAGCTCAAGGGCTCCCTCCGCATGCTGAACGACAAGATCGAGGAGGCGAAGCGCAAGCGGAATCTCCTGATCGCCAAGCAGAAGCGGGCCCAGGCGCAGCGGCGCATCCACGAGACGATGGCCGGCCTGTCCGACACCTCTGCCTTCGAGGCCTTCAACCGCATGGCCGACAAGATCGAGGAGGAGGAGCGCCGCACGATCGCCCACGCCGAGGTCACCGAGGCGATCACCGGCGACACGCTCGAGCAGGAATTCCTCCGGCTCGAAGCAGGCTCGACCTCGGCCGACGTGGAGGACCAGCTCCTCGCGCTCAAGCAGGAGATGGGGCTCATCGCGCCGCCGGAGCCGTCGTCCGAGCGCCGCCGCCTCTCCTCCGGCGAGGACGAGACCGCGAACGGTCCGGTGCGCGAGGCCGAGCTCGAGCCCCCCTCCGAGGAGGGGAACGCCGAGATCCCCGAAGCCGAGCTCCTCTCGGAGTTCGACCGGCTCGAGCAGCGTCACTCGAAGTCCTGATCCTCCACCGATCCTCGTGCCGGCTCCGCCCTCGATGCGGCGGAGCTGGCATGTCCTCTGCATCCCGGCTTCCGGTCGTACCGCCGTCCGCCGCCTTTCCGGCGACGGCCACGATCACGCGACCGGAGCCCGTCTGCGGACGGGGCAGGAGGATACATGGGGACGAAGCACCTTCGTTCGTTGGTGGCGCTCACCCTCGCGGCGGCCCTCGTGGCCTGCGGGGACGACGACGATCCCGCAGGCCCGGAGGGGACGACCGTCGTGACGGGTGAGATCGAGGCGGTTCTTCCGGCCTCGGAGTCCGGGGGCGCGCCCGCGCCGGCCCGGGCGCCCGGGACCGACGCGGACTCGGTCTCCGTCGTGACCGTGGAGGCGGACGGCTCGCTCACGACCGTGGCGGGCGCCGCGGCGGACGCCGGGACCTACCGTGTGGAGGGGGTCCCGAGCGGCCTGGGCGACCTGGCCGTGGTCGCGTGGGTGGGTGGGCGCGACGCGGGCAGCGTGGCGATCCACGCGGAGACGGCCGGCGGCGACACGATCCGCCCCGCGCCGATCGACTACGAGACCACGCTCGAGGTCCGGGCCTGGGCCGAGGCGCGCGCGGCCGGGGGTGACGGGTCCTCGACGAGCTCCGCCGAGGTGTCGCTGCTCTTCCATTCGGAGCTTCCGGAGCTCGAGGCGCTGCTCCGGTCCGACGCGGAGGTCGCCGTCGTCGGCCAGGGGCTCGCCGCGGCCGGGGAGACCCTCACGGCCGCGCTCGGGGAGCTGGGCGTCGAGCTGGACGCGGAGGCGCGCGCGGACCTGCTGCGCGAGGCGGCCGTCGCCCACGCGGAGGCGCGTGCCGACGGCACCGCCGCGGTGGACGCGCAGGACGACTTCGCGGACGCGGCCATCGACGCCCTGCTCGAGGCCGGGCTCCTCCTCGAGGACGTCGTGATGGCCACGGCGGCCGCCGCGACCGTCCTGGACGCGACCGTGGAGGGCGGGGTCGAGAGCCGCGGCCTCGTCATCTCCGAAGCGGTCCGGCTGAACCTGCGCGCGCGCGCGCGCCTGGCGGCCGAGGCCGACACCGGACCCTACGCGGAGCTGGCGAACGGGGTGGCCGAGGCGCTCGACGGCACCGGCGCGGCGGTCCGTGGGGCCGCGGATGCGGCGACGATCCGGGCGACGCTCCTCGCGACCCGCACGGCTGCGCGCACGACCGGGATCGCGGCCGCGGTCCAGATCCTCGCCGGCGACGCCGAGCTCGAGATCCAGGCGGCCGTGGCCGCCGCGGCCGAGGCGGCGTTCGACGCGGCGAGCCTGGACGCGCGCCTCCAGGCCGCGGCCGACCCGGGAGCCGCCGCCGGGGCGGTGTCCGGTTACCGCGGCGCCGTGGAGGCCGCCGTGGAGGATCTCCTGGTCGCGGCGCAGGCCGAGGCGAGCGAGGCGGACGTCGAGGCGTATACCGCGCTCTTCGTGGCGGCGGCGGGCGGCGCGTACGTACGCTGAGCGACCGGGAAGGGCCGGCGGGCGTGCCCGCCGGCCCTTCCCCTCGCGCATCCGCCCGGCAACTTTCGCGGTGGACCCTCACAGCGCGGATGCGAGCGATGACCCCGACCACGGTCTATCTGAACGGCCGATACCTCCCGAAGTCCGACGCGCACGTCTCGGTCGACGACCGCGGCTTCCTGCTCGGCGACGGCGTCTACGAGGTGGTCCCGATCTACGAGGGGGTGCCCTTCGCGCTCGAGCCGCACCTCGCGCGGCTGTCCCGGGGGCTCGAGTGGATGCGCATCGCCTTCGATCCCGCTCCCCTGCGGGACGTGCTGCGGGAGCTCGTGGCGCGGAACGGCCTGGCCGACGCCGACCGGAGCCTCTTCTACCTCCAGGTCACGCGCGGGGCCGCGCCGCGGACGCACTACTTCCCGGTCGCGACCGTGGCGCCCACCGTGTACGCGTACGTCGCCCGCTGGTCGCGTCCCCCGGACGAGGTGTGGAACCGCGGATTCCGCGCGATCACGACGCCCGACCGGCGGTGGACGCGCGTGGACGTGAAGTCCATCTGCCTGCTGCCGAACGTGATGGCGTACCAGGCGGCGCGCGACGCGGGCGTGGACGACGCGATCCTCGTGCGGGACGGCGTGGCGATCGAGGGGGCGCACCAGAACTTCTGGGCGGTGCTCGGCGGCACGGTGGTCACGCACCCGACCACGAACCTCATCCTGCCGGGGATCACGAGGGGGATCGTGCTCGAGCTCGCGCGCGAGCGGGGCCTCCCGGTCGACGAGCGCGCGATCGCCGTGGAGGAGCTGGCCGTGGCGGAGGAGATCTTCTTCACGGGCACGACGGGCGAGGTCCGGCCTTGCGTCGAGGTGGACGGGCATCCCGTGGGCGACGGCACCGTGGGACCCGTCACGCGCACGCTCTCGGAGGCCCTCCTCCAGCGGATCGAGGCGGTGAAGGAGGCGTTCCGGGCGGGCGTCCGCTGAGGCGGTGAGGCGCGCGGCGGCGTTGCTCGGCGCGTCGGCGCTCCTCCTCTCCTCCTGCGCCGGGCCCCTCGGACCGGGGGTCACCGGCCGGGTGCGGCTGGCCGCGCCGGGTCGGGAAGTGTTCCGCATGACGTACCTGGGCGCCGGCGGCTGGATCCTGGAAGCCGCGGGGGAGCGGGTGCTCACCGCGCCGCTCTTCTCGAATCCCTCGTTCCTCCGCACGGGGCTCGGCACCATCGAGGCGGATACCGTGCTCATCGACGGGTACGCCGGCCGCTACGACCTCTCGGACGTGCCGCTGATCCTGGTCGGGCACGCGCACTACGACCACCTGATGGACGTGCCGCGGATCGCGACGCGCCACGCGCCCCGCGCGCGGATCCTGGGAAGCGCCACGGTGGAGCGGACGCTCGGCACGTGGGCGGGAGTCGACGGCCGTGTCGACGTGATCGAGGCCGCGGACGGAGGGGACGTCGAGGGCGCCGGCCGGTGGCTGCGCTACGGCGAGCGGATCCGCGTCATGCCCCTGCGCTCGATGCACGGGCCGCACTTCGCGGGCATCACCCTGTACCGCGGCGGGCGGGACCGGCCGCTCGACCGGCCGCCGCGTCGCGCCGACGAGTGGATCGAAGGGGAGACCTGGGCGTTCCTCATCGACTTCCTCGACGCCGACGGGGGCGTCGCGGTGCGCATCTACTACCAGGATGCCACCGCCGCCCCGCCGCTCGGCTTCGCGCCGGAGGCGGTGATCGCCGAGCGGGCCGTGGACGTGGCGGTGCTGGTGCCCGCCACCTTCGAGGAGCTGGACTGGGACCCGGAGGCGCTCGTACGGAACCTGCGCCCGGGCCGGATCGTGCTCGGCCACTGGGAGGACTTCTTCGTGCCGGTGGACGAGGAGGCGGTGGCCGTCCCGTTCACGGACGTACGGGAGTTCGAGCGCCGCCTCGACCGGGTCTTCAGCGGTCCCGTGTGGCGGCCGGACCGGTTCACGGAGCTCGAGTTCCCGGCGTGCGCCGATTGTCCTCCGGGCGCTCGGTGAGCGACGCGAACGCGCCCGCCTCCGCGCCGCGGGGTGCCCTCGTCGAGCTCGCCCGCCTCTTCCTGAAGCTCGGCACGATCGCCTTCGGCGGCCCGGCCGCGCACATCGCCATGATGGAGGACGAGATCGTGCGGCGGCGCGGCTGGATGGACCGCCAGCACTTCCTCGACCTCATCGGCGCGACGAACCTGATCCCGGGGCCCAACTCCACCGAGATGACGATGCACGTCGGCTACGAGCGGGCCGGGTGGCCGGGGCTCGTCGTGGCCGGGAGCTGCTTCATCGTCCCCGCGGTCCTGGTGACCGGCGCGCTCGCCGGGCTCTACGTGACGTACGGCACGCTCCCGGCGGTCGAGCCGTTCCTGTACGGCATCAAGCCCGCGGTGATCGCGGTGATCCTCGGGGCCGTGTGGCGCCTGGCGAGGCCGGCGGCCAAGAGCTGGCGGCACGCCGTGCTGGGTGTGCTCGTCGGGGCCGCGCTGCTGGGCGGGGTGAGCGAGATCCCGGCGCTGCTCGTCGGGGGCCTCGCGGGGATGGCCTGGTTCCGGTTTGCCGACGGTCGCGCGCAGGGCTCCGTCCGCTCGGACGCGCCATCCGGCGAGCGTCCCGCCGGGCCGCGCTCCGAGCGCCCCGATGACGCAGGGCCCGAGCGCCGCGGTGTGCTACCGGTCCCCCTCGCGCTCCAGGCTGCCGCGGGAGCGGGCGTCGCCGCGGCCACGCTCCCCCAGATCTTCCTCTTCTTCCTGAAGGTGGGTGCGGTCCTCTACGGGAGCGGGTACGTGCTCGTGGCGTTCCTCGAGGGCGGCCTCGTGGCCGACTCGGGCTGGCTCACGCGGGCCCAGCTCCTCGACGCCATCGCGATCGGCCAGTTCACGCCGGGGCCGGTGCTCTCCACCGCGACGTTCGTGGGCTATCTCCTGGCCGGGGCTCCGGGGGCCACGGTCGCCACCGTCGGGATCTTTCTGCCGTCATTCCTGTTCGTGCTGGCCCTGAACCCGATCATCCCGCGGCTGCGGCGCTCGGCGTGGATGTCGGCCTTTCTCGACGCGGTCAACGTCTCGGCGCTGGCGCTGATGGTGGCGGTCACGATCGAGCTCGGCCGGTCCGTCCTCGTCTCCTGGCCCGCGTGGCTCATCGCGCTCCTGGCCGCGGCGCTGGTCGTGCGCTACCGCGCCAACGCCGTCTGGCTCGTGCTCGGGGGCGCGGTCGTGGGACGGCTTCTCTGGCCGTGGACGTAGCGCCCGCTCCCCGCGCCCCGGGATCAATCCTCCCGCGGGATCGCCGCGACGAGCTGCTCGAGAGGGATGGGCTCGTCGGTGCGCAGGATCACCGTCCCGTCGAGGTCGAGCAGGTAGAGCGCGAACGCGCCCTCCTCTACGCCGAAGCGCTCGCGCGCGGCCGTTGCGTCCTCTCGCGAGAGCGGCCGGTCGCCGGCGAACGACGGCCCCTCCCGGAAGATCCCGAACCGCTCGAGCCGCCACTCGTCGGCGTCGCCGGTGTCGTCCTGCAGGTAGACGCGCTGGTCCTCGTAGCGCGTATCCCGTGGATCGGGCGAGAAGACGAGGACGACGCGCTTCACGAACTGGTACTGGTCGAGATCGAGACCGACGGCCATGGAGGCGAGCTCCGGATGGGAAGGGGGGCGGCGGGGCGGCCGACCTTCCCGGCTTCTCTGCAGGCGCCGTGCCAGCCTCACCTCCGGCCCCCGCCCGCTCGCCGGCCCCGCGTCCGCCCGCGGCCCGCGCCCGCGCGCATGGGATGGCGCGCGCGAACGCGGGGCCGGTCGTGACGCTCGGTCCGTTCGCTCAGGGGGACGGCGGCACCGGAATCATGATGTGCGCATAGGGCGTCCCCTTCCACATCACCCAGGGCCCGCCGTTGTCCGGGTCCGTCGAGAGTGCGGCCAGAAGGGCGGGGTCGGGCACCGCGACCATGACGTGCGGCGGGCCCTTCTGGATCCATTGGTTGTCGTCCGTCGGGGCCTGCGCGAACGGATCCACGTTGCTCACCGGCAGGTCCCCCCGGAGCATGTAGCTGATACCGACCGCCGTGAGGTGTGGTGCGCGCCGGTTCTGCCACGCGTCGATGAGCTCCCGCCAGGTCGCGTCCAGACACATCGGCGTGTCGTTGGGCACGTCCTCCATGTCGGGCAGGCAGACCCAGTCGCTCGTACCCCGTCGGAGGACCCTGCCGTCGTGATCCGCCACGGTGGCGTGCGCGGCCACGCTGGCGGGCGCGGCGCTCAGGGCGCTCCGGATCCGTTCGGCATCGCCGGGGCCGACGTCCTGCGCGGACACGAGCGTCGACGAGCCCGCCACGAGCACGAGCGTGCAAAGAAGGTGTCGCATGGGAGCCTCCTCATCCGAGGGTGATCGGCTCGGCCGGGCGCGGAGGGCGGCCGGCTCGTCGCGGCGGAGCGGCTCGCGCGGGCGAGCGGTCCCTCCGCGTGCACGCGGGCGCGCGAGTGGCCGTGAGCCTGGACCGATCGGTCGGTCCAGACACGGGCCACGCGTCGTCCGCGAACGTGGTCATGGTGGCTTCTCAGGCGGGTACGGCCGCGCGGAAGTAGAAGTCGAGCATCACGTCGAGCGGAGCGGGATCGCGGCCAAGACGGGTGCGGAGGGCCGCGCCCTCCCAGCAGTCCACCAGCACGTCGGCCATCTGGCGGCAGTCCGCGTCGGCCGGGAGGGCTCCGGCGCCGCGCGCCTCCTCGAGGCACGCCGCGATCCGCGCACAGATCTCCGCGAAGCATCGCCCGATCTTCTCGCGGAAGATCGGGTTGATGCCGGAGAGCTCCTGGCCGAGGCCTCCCAGGAGGCAGCCGAGGTAGCCCTCCTCGCGGTACTTCTCCCTCGTGAGCTCGAAGAAGCGTCGCACGCGCTCGAGGGGCGCGCGCGACGGGTCCCTCAGGCACGCGTCGAGACCCGCGTGGACGTCGGTCATGTACCGGTCCACGACCTGGAGCGCGAAGTCCTCCTTACCGCCGAAATGGTGGTAGAAGGAGCCCCGCGGCACGCCGGTCGCGTCCAGCAGCGCCTGGATGCCGAGGTCGTTGTACCCCCGCTCCAGCAGCATCGCGAGCCCGGCTTCCAGCAGTCGGTCCTTCGTCGACTTCACCGCTCCTCCTGGCTAGACCGATCGGTCTACTTCCCGCATACTCGGGCCCGGCGGGCACGGTGTCAAGCAATCGCTCGGGCGAGCGGCGCGCCGTGGCTCCCTACGGCAGCGCCAGCGCGATCCATTCCGGCATGCTGCCCGACTCCCCCACCGTGACCACGATGTACTGCCGTCCCTCGTGCACGTACGTCATGGGGGCGCCGGTGGTCCCGTACGGCAGCTCCGTCTCCCAGACCACCTCGCCCGTGGCCTTGTCCCACGCCCGGAAGGCGCGGCCGCCGTCACGGGTCCCGATCACGGCGTCGCTCCCCTCACCGAGGAAGAGCAGGGTGCGCGTGACGAGCGGAGCGGCCCGGCTCGTCACGCCGAGCGGGCCGACGTCGAGCCCCGCGAGGAGCGGGTGGTCGCGCGGCCCGTCCCCGTTCGCGGCCATCCACACGTGCTCCCCGGTGTTCATGTCGATGGCGGTGATGCGCGCGTACGGCGGCTTGAAGATCGGCAGCCCGTCGAGCGTGGGCACGGCGCTCTCCAGGTCGGAGCGGCCGGCGTAGTCCATCGTCGCGTCGTCGGTGCTCGCCGGCGCCACCGCGTAGATGTCCGGGAGTTGGTGGGAGAGCGCGTAGTAGTAGCCGGTCTCGGGATCGAAGGCGCCCGTGTGCCAGTTCCCCGAGCCCCAGATGCCCGGCCGCGCGAGCGTGCCGCCCGTGCCGCCGGGTCCCTCGGTCACGAGCGACGGCGGCGTGAAGATCGGTCCGAGGCGGAGCCCTTTCACGAGCTCGAGCGCGCGGGCGCGCAGCTCGGGGGTGAAGTCGATGAGGTCGTCCTCCGTCGCGCCCTGCGCGCCGAAGGGCGCCGGCTTCGTGGGGATGGGCTGCGTCGGCGAGGTGCGCTCGCCGGGCACGTCCGACTGCGGGACGGGCCGCTCCTCGATCGGCCACACCGGCTCGCCCGTGTGCCGGTCGAACACGTACAGGAAGCCGGTCTTGCTCGGCTGCATGACGGCCTCGATCCTGCGGCCGTCCACGACGATCGTTCCGAGCGTGGGCGGGCCGACGGTGTCGTACTCCCAGAGATCGTGGTGCACCATCTGGAAGTGCCAGCGCAGCTCGCCCGTCCGCGAGTCGAGCGCGACGAGGCTGTTCGAGAAGAGGTTGTCCCCGGGCCGGTGCCCGCCGTACGAGGCGGCGGTGGGAGCGGAGAACGGGATGTAGACGACCCCCGTGCGGTCGTCGGCGCTCATGCAGCACCACGATCCCATGTCGCCGGCCCACTCCCAAGACCCGTCCTCCCAGGTGTCGTGGCCGGTCTCGCCGGGGCGCGGCACCACGTGGAAGGTCCACAGGTGCGCGCCCGTGCGCGCGTCGTAGCCCCGCACGTCCTCCGGGGTCGCCTCCTTGATCTCGCCGCTGTCCCCGGCCGAGCCGATGATCCCGGCCACCACGATCACGTCGCCGACCACGATCGGCGCGAAGCTCCACCGGAAGGCGTCCTCGTCGCCGGGGCTCAGGAGCACCCGCCCGTGCTCGCCGAAGCCCTGGACCGCCTTCCCCGTGGCGGGATCGAGCGCGTAGAGGTAGGGCTCCCGGGCGAGGATCAGGCGCCGCTCGGCGCCCTCGCCCCAGAGCGTCACTCCGCGGTTCGACCGTCCGCGCACCGACTCGAGCGTCGGCTCGAAGGGCTGCTGCACCCAGATCGTCGTCCCGGTCGCGGGATCGAAGGCCTCCACGAGCCCGACCGCGTTCGAAGAGTACAGCACGCCGTCGAGGTAGATGGCCGTCGAGCGCATGTACGCGCCCGGGATCAGCTCCGGGAAGCGCTCGAGGTACGAGGCGTCGACGCCCGGACGGCGCCACACGATCTCGAGCCCCTCCACGTTCGTGCGGTCGATCCCGTCCAGCGGCGCGTAGCGCGTGAACGCGTGGTCGCCGCCGTAGTAGTGCCACTCCGGCGCGGTCGAGGCGGCGGCTCGGGGCGGGGTCGACTGGGCGGCCCCCGGAAGCGGCGCGGCGATGCAGGCCGCGAGCGCGAGGAGGGCGGAAGGACGGGCGGGAAGCCGAGACACGGGCGTGGCCAAGGAGCCTCCGGACGGATCGGTGCGACGGGGCGGGCGCGCGCGCCCCTTTCGCGGCAGTATCCGGCGCGGCGGGGGCGCGGGCAAGCCGTCGCCCGCGCCCCCGCTTCCTGCCGCGCGCCCGCTCAGCCCGCGGTCGCGCGCTCCGGGACGGGCGTCGGCGCCGGCGCGGCGGGGCCGCGGAGCGCCTCCGCCTCCGCCCGCCCCGAGCCGGTGATCCAGGAAACGAACCGCTCCGCCGCGCCGTTGAAGATCAGGTAGGCGCTCGGCACCACGAAGAGCGTCAGGAGCATCGAGACCGACAGCCCGCCCACGACCGCGATCGCGAGCGGCTGCATGAGCTCCGAGCCCTCGCCGAGCCCCAGCGCGAGCGGGAACATGCCGGTCGCCGTGGTCAGCGTCGTCATCAGGATCGGGCGGAGCCGCACGGCGCCCGCCTGCACGATCGCCTCCTCCCGGGACAGGCCCCGCTCACGCTCGAGCTCGGTGTACTCGACGAGGAGGATCGCGTTGTTCACCACGATCCCCGCCAGCAGGATGACGCCGAGGAGCACGGGCGCGCTGAGCGCCGTGCCGGTGAGCGAGAGGCTCGCACCCACGCCGACCAGGGAGAGGGGGATCGCGAGCAGGATCACGAAGGGGTTCACCAGGCTCTCGTACTGCACGGCCATGACCACGAAGACCAGGAAGACCGCGAGCAGGACCACGATCGTGAGCTGCCGGTTGTTCTCCCGGATCGCCTCCTCCTCGCCGGCATACGCGACGCCGTAGCCTTCGGGGAGCTCGTAGCCGGCGAGACGGGCCCGGATGGAGTCGTTCACCGTCCCGACGCTCGCGACCTCGGCGATCACGTCGCCGGTCAGCCGGAACTGCCGGTTCTGGTTCTCGCGCAGGATCTCGGTGGGCCCGAGGATCATCCGGACGTCGGCGATGTCGCGCACGTAGACGGGCGCGCCGCCCGCCGCCCCGGGGAAGAGCGCGATGGAGCCGATGTCCTCCGGGCTCACGAAGCGCTCGCGGGGGAACATCACCCGGAGGTCGTACTCCTGGTTGCCCGAGGTGAACTGCGTGGCGACGGTGCCGTCCAGCGCGGTCCGGAGCGTCTGTCCGACCGAGGCCACGGAGAGCCCGAGGTAGGAGGCGCGCTCGCGGTCGAGCTCGATCGAGAGCTGCTGGCTCGCCTCCTTCGAGCTCGGCTCGAGGTTCTGCAGCCCGGGCACGCCCTCGAGGAGCACGAGCAGGTCGTCGCCGATGCGCCGGAGGGTTTCGAGGTCCTCGCCCTGGATGTTGAGCTGGATCGGGGAGCCCGAGTTGGAGGTCCGGAGCCCGCGGATGCGGGGCGGCCGGACGAACACCTGCGCGCCGGCGAAGCCGCGCGCGTTCACGCGGCCCTGGAGCTCCCGCACCCAGCTCTCCGCGCTCTGGCTCCGCTGGGACGCGCGCGCGAGCACGACGTCGATGTTCCCCGTGCCGGCGCTCTCGCGCGTGCCCCCGCCGAAGAGCTGGCCGCCCGCGGTCGCGAAGATCGCCACCACGTCCGGCATCTCGCGCACCATCTCCTCGATCTCGCGCGTCACCCGGTCCGTCTGCTGCGCGGACACGCCCGGCGGCATCGTCACCGAGATGCTCACGCTGCCGTCGTCCACGTTCGGGAGGAAGGCGCTGCCCAGGTCGCGCGTGAGGAAGAAGGTGCCCGCGAGCGCGGCGACGCTCGAGCCGAGCACCGCCCAGCGCCAGCGCACGACGGCCGGCATGATCCCGCGATAGGCGTCGCGGAGCCGTCCCACCCCGCGGTCGAACGCAACGAGCGGCTTCCACCCGTGCACACCGCTCTCGAAGCGGATCTTGCTGAGCTGCGCCGAGAGCATCGGCACCACCGTCAGCGCCACGCCGAGGGAGGCGAGGATCGCGAACGAGATCGTGAGGATGAGCTCCCGGAAGATCAGCGCCGCGAGCCCCGAGATGAGGAGGAAGGGGACCACCGCCGCCAGGTTCGTCGCCGTGGAGGCCACCACCGCGCTCTGGACCTCGGCCGCGCCGGTGTGGGCGGACTCCTCGGAATCGAGATTCCCCTCGCCATGATGCCGGAAGATGTTCTCCAGCATCACGATCGAGTTGTCGATGAGGAGGCCCACGCCGAGGGCGAGCGCGCCCAGCGTCATGATGTTCAGGGAGAGGCCGCCGAGCCCCATCATGATGAAGGTCGCCATGATCGCGAGCGGGATCGCCGTGCCGATGATGAGCGTCTTCCGGATCGAGCCGAGGAAGACGAACACGACGAGCATGGCGAGCAGCGCGCCCGACAGCGCGGCGGACTGCACCGAGCGGACGGAGGAGCGGATGAAGTCCGCCTGGTTGCGGATCGTGCGGTACTCGACGTCGGCGGGGACGAAGCCGGCGTCCGCGAGCTCCTGGAGCCGCGCCTGGGCGTCCTCGGCGACCTGGACCGTGTTCGCGTTGGGCTGCTTGCGCACGGACAGCTTCACGGCCGGCACGCCGTCGAGCCGGGCCCACAGTCGCTGCTCGCGGTGCGCGTCCCGCACGTCGGCGATCTCCGAGAGGGGGATGCGGCCCCCGCGGCTCACGGGGAGGAGGACGGAGCGCACGTCCTCGACCGTGCGGAACTTGCCGGTGGTCTTGCCGATGACCTCCCGGGTGGGCGAGCTCACGCGCCCGGCCGCGACGTCCTGGTTCGCCGCGCGGATCGCCTCGATCACCTGCGAGACGGTGAGGCCGTAGGAGCGGAGCCGCTCCTGGTCCAGCACGACCTGGATCTCGCGCACGAGCCCGCCCGACACGTCGATGGAGGCGACGCCCTCGATCGTGAGGAGCTGCGGCTGGAGCCGGTATTCGACCCAGTCGCGGAGCGACACGAGGTCACGCGTGCCGGAGCTGAACGCGACCTCGTACACCGGCATCTGCTGCGGGTCGAACTTGAAGATCGTCGCCGGGTCGGCTTCCTCGGGCATGCGGCCCCGCGCGCGCTCGAGGTTCTTCGCGGCGTCCTGGAGCGCGAAGTCGACGTCGGTGCCGTAGGCGAAGAGCAGGTTGAGGCCGACCCGGCCCTCCTCCACCTGCGTCTCGATGCTGATCAGGTTCTCGGTCGCGGCGAGGGCCGCCTCGAGCGGCTTCGCGACCGTCTCCTCCATGACCTGCGGCTCCACGCCGCTGTTGTTCACGCCTACCCGCACCTGCGGGTAGACGATGCTCGGCAGGAGGTCGAGGGGGAGCCCCGAGAGGAAGAAGAGGCCGAGCACGACCACGACCGAGGTGAGCATCGTGGTGCCCACCGGTCGCCGGATCGACAGGCTCGAGATGCCCTTGCCGACCGCGCGCCCCCGGATCTTCATCATGTGCCCGCCCCCGTGCCAGGTCCCGACATGATCCGGACCTCCGCGCCGTCGCGGAGACCGTTGTTGCCCACCACGACCACGACCTCGCCGGGGGCCAGGCCCTCGACGATCTCGATCGAGCCCTCGGAGGTGAGCCCGGTCCGCACGCCCCGGCGGAACGCGCGCCCTTCCTCGATGACGAACAGGGATTCGGCGCCGGCGGCCCCGACGATCGCGCCCGTCGGCACCATCACGCCCGAGCGCGCCTGGAGGTCGAAGCGCACCCGTGCGAGGAAGCCCGGACGTACCTCGCGCCGCGCGCCCGACTCGAGCGCGACCTCCACCGGGACGAGCCGCGTCGTCGGGTCGGCGGAGGGGAAGACCCGGCGGACCCGGCCCTCCAGCGTGCGGCCGGGGAAGGCGTCCAACGTGACCCGCACCGTCTGGCCGACGCCGAGGTCCACCACGTCGAGCTCCGAGACGCCCACCCGCACGACCAGGGTCGAGACGTCCCCGATCGTGAAGAGGCGCGTCTGGTTCCCCACCACGTCGCCCGTCTCCACGGCCTTCGCGAGGACCACGCCGTCGATCGGGCTCCGCACCGTCGCGTACCCGACGCGCGTGCGGAGCTGCTCGAGCTGGGCGCGGGCCGCGGCGTAGGCGGTGCGATCCCGCTCGTACTCGGGGAGCGTGATGACCTGCCGCTCCCGGAGCTGCTCGGCGCGCTGGAAGGCGGCCTCGGCGACCTGGAAGCCCGCCTCCGCCGCGGCGAGCTGGGCTTCCAGCTCGCGCTGGTCGATGCGGGCGAGCACGCCGCCCTCGGCGACCGCGTCGCCTTCCTCGACGGCCACCTCGAGGAGCGCCCCGGGCACCTGGCTGTTCACGCCGACCGTGCGGATGGGCTCGACCACCCCGGAGACGTTCACGCTCCGTCCGATGGTGCCCGTCTCGGCCGCGAAGGTCTCGACCGGCGTCGCGGGAGCCGGTCCGCCGCGGCCGCCCGGGCCGGGGTTCTGCGCCTGGGTGCCCTCTCCGCAGGCGGTCGTGCCGAGCGCGAGGGTCGCGGCCAGCAGGATGCCCGTGAGCCGGCCCGGCCGCACGTCAACGTCCTTCACGCACACCTCCAACCTCGTCGATGGGTCCACCCAGAATCGCTTCGAGGCGCGCGACCGCGCTCCCCAGCTCCTGCCTCGCGCGCACCGCCGCCACCTCGGCGTCGGCGAGCGCCACCTGCGACGCCTGCAGCTCGAGGATCGTCGTGGCGCCGATCTGGTAGCGCTCCTCCTGTACGCGCAGGTCCTCCCGCGCGAGGGTCACGGAACGCTCGGAGATCTCCGCCCGGCGCACGGCCGCCGCGATGTCCTGCACCGCCGACTCCACGGCCACCCGCGCGCCCAGCATCGCGTCCCGCGCCTGCGCCTCGGCCACGTGCTGCTGCGCCGTCGCCCGCGAGAGCGCCGCTTCGCGCTGGAAGCCGTTGAAGAGCGGGAAGGACGCGATGACCCGGAGGCTCCAGCTCTGCTCCCGCGGCGGGAACTGGAAGGCGGTCCAGTCGTAGCCGCCGGTCACGCGGACGCTCGGCAGGTAGGGCGTCATGGCGGCGAGCCGGTCGGCGCGCCGGCTGCGCAGGCTCGCGTCGGCCGCGTTCACGGAGGGGGAGCCGCGGAGCGCGCGCTGCACGAGCGCCTCCGTGTCGGGGAGCTCCGGCGCCGAGGAGGGCAGCGACGCGGCCGCGGGTCGGACCTCCTCCTCCGATCCGATCTGCCGGCCGAGCTCGAGGCTGCCGCGCCGCAGCGCGGCCTGGGCGTCGACGAGCGCGAGCTCCGCGTTCCCGGTCTCGATCTCGGCGCGGAGCACGTCGGACGTGGTGGCCGTGCCGAGCTCGAGGCGCGTGCGGGCGAACTCGAGCTGCTGACGGGCGCGCTCGAGGCGCTGCTCGGCCACCGCCACGAGGTCGGCCGCGGCCGCCGCCGCGAAGAAGATCTCGGTCGTCCCGAGGATCGTCTGGTAGTGCTGGGCGCGCTCGCGCGCCTCCGCCGCATCGACGTCGGCGCCCGCGCTCCGGAGGCCGGCGAGCCGACGCCCGCCACCGAAGAGCTCGTAGGACGCCTGCACCTGCGCCAGGTAGCTCTCGGAGACGAGCTGTCCCGTGGTCTGGTCGAAGCGCTGGTTGCTCGAGTTCGAGTACGACCCGTTGAGGGTGACGCTCGGCAGGAGCGCGCCCCGCGCCTGGAGCTGCCCGGCCCGGGCGACGCGGGACTGCGCGGCGGCCTGCACCGAGGCCGGATGGACCTCGACCGCGAGGCGGATGGCCTCCGCGAGCGTGACGGTGCGCGGCTCCTGCGCCCCGGCACCTTGCGGGAGGGCGAGCAGCGACGGACCGAGGAGGGCGGCGGCGAGCGCGGCCCTTCGGAATGTACGGCGTGTGTGGGGCATCGACCTGCTGCGACGGTGGAGCCACCGCCGAGAATCGGATTCGGAGGAAGCGCGCGGAACCGCGATCACTCAGACCCCTTTCCGGGCCGGATTGTTAAGTGGATTTCCGTTCCGGACCGTCGGGTCGGGCGGCGGAGGGCGGGTACGCGGCGCATCGGCGCACGCGCGACGCCGGGGGGGCGGCGCCCCGCCTCACCGGGGCGATTCAGCGGTAGAGCAGGTAGGACCGCCGGAGGTGCTCGAAGGCTTCGATCTGCCCGGCCCAGGAGGCCGTGAGCTCGTCGACCGACCGCCCCGCGTCGATCCCCTCCCGGAGGTCGGAGGTCCCCGCGAGCCGGTCGAAGTGGGCGACGTTCCAGGTCCAGCGCTCGCCCGACATCCGCCGGGTCTCGACGAGCAGGGCCACGCCGACGCGCGGGGCGTCGAAGGACGGGTCGAGCGGGACCACCCGCACCCCGTGCACCTCGACGCCGTCGAACTTCCCGTCCCCCGCGCCCCGCGGGGTGAAGGTCGCCGGCTCGAAGCGGACGCCCTCCAGCTCCCGCGCGTTCATCCGCTCGGCGAGCGCGACCGGGTCGAGCCAGGGGGCTCCGATCCACTGGAAGGCCCGGTCCGTTCCGCGCCCGACGGAGAGCGCGGTCCCCTCGAAGAGGCAGGTGCCGGGATAGGCGAGCGCGCTCGCGAGCGTCGGGATGTTCGGCGAGGGCGGCGTCCAGGGGAGGCCCGTCTCGTCGAAGATCGCCGCGCGCGTCCATCCCCCGGCCGGCACCACCCGGAGCTCGACCTCGACGTCGAACTCGCCGACGTAGAGCCGCGCGAGCTCTCCGGCCGTCATGCCGTGCCGCATCGGGAGGGGGTACAGGCCCACGAAGGTCCGGTACGCCGGATCGAGCACGTTCCCCTGAACGGCCGTGCCCCCGATCGGGTTCGGGCGGTCGAGCACGACGAAGCGGATCCCCGCCTCGCCGGCCGCCTCCATCGCGTACGCCATCGTGTAGACGTAGGTGTAGTAGCGCGCGCCGATGTCCTGCAGGTCGAAGAGCAGGACGTCGATCCCCTCGAGCATCGCGGGGGTGGGGCGGCGCGTCTCGCCGTAGAGCGAGTGGATCGGGAGGCCCGTGCGCGCGTCGCGCATGCTCGCGACCGACTCGCCCGCCTCGGCCCGCCCCTCGATGCCGTGCTCGGGGGAGAAGAGCGCCACGAGCTCCACCTCCGGATGCGCCTGCAGCCGGTCGATGGAGGAGCGCCCCGCCCGGTCGAGGCCCGTGTGGTTCGTGATCAGGCCGACCCTACGGCCGCGCACGAGGTGGAGCGAGTCCTCCAGGAGCACGTCGATGCCCGGCCGGACCGCGGCCCCGGATGCCTCGGAACGGGCGGCCGGCGTGGTCCGGCCCGCCTCGGAGCCGGGTCCCCCCGCCGCACCGTCGCTCGCGCGCTCGGGGCCCGCGCCGCACGCCGAGAAGGCCGCGGCGGTCGCCAGGAGGGCCGCGGCCACGAACTTCCGTGATTGTGACGGTGTAGTCCTGCCCGTAACTTCCGCGTCGCCCCCGGCGCGGCGGCCCCCCGGCTCGTACTCTGCCTCGCTCATGCGGCAACGTCGCACGCGTCGGAGGGAGCCGTCAACGATCGCCCCGTGGTCCTCTCTATGCCGTTTTCTCACCCTCGCCGCCCCGGTCGAGCACACCGGGTGTGGGTGGCCTTCGCGCTCCTGCTGCTCTCGCCCGCTTGCGGCCTCTGGGCGGGAGGGGGCGGGGATCCCGCCGAGGGACCGGGACCCGCCGCCGAGGGCGCTCCGTCCGCGCCCAGGCTGGACGATGCCGCGGCCCGCGCGGCCGAGCAGGACTCCACGGTGGCGGCGGCCGACTCCACGATCGAGGCCGCAGAAGAGACGACCGGAAACGGCGACGGCGACAGCGCCACGGCCCCGGCGGAGGCGATCGCCCCGCCCGAGCCGGCGCGCGCGTGGGCCGAGGTGACGCTCGAGGGGCTCACCCTCCGCGAGAAGGTCGGTCAGCTCCTCATGCCCTGGGTGCTCGGCGACTACGCGCCCGACGGTTCGGCGAGCCACGAGCGGATCCGGCGCTACGTGGAGGAGTTCGGCGTCGGCGGCGTGATCATGTCGGTGGGGCAGCCGACGGAGGTCGCCGTGAAGCTCAACGACCTCCAGGAGCACGCGCGCATCCCGCTCCTCGTGGCGGCCGACCTGGAGACGGGGGCGGGCTTCCGCCTCGCCGGCGCGGTGCACACGCCGGGCAACATCGTGCTCGGCGGGGCGACGGACTTCCCGCCGCTCATGGCCGTCGGGGCCACGGGCTCGGCGCCGCTCGCCTACGAGATGGGGCGCATCACGGCGCTCGAGGCGCGCGCGGTGGGGATCCACATCCCGTTCGCGCCGGTGCTCGACGTCAACAACAACCCCGCCAACCCGATCATCAACGTCCGGGCGTTCGGCGAGAACCCCTCCGCGGTGGCCCAGCTCGGCTCGGCCTTCGTGCGGGGCGTGCAGGACCACGGCGCGATCGCCACCGGCAAGCACTTCCCGGGACACGGCGACACGGGGACCGACTCGCACCTCGCGCTGCCGGTCATCCGGCACGACCGCGCCCGCATGGACTCGGTCGAGCTCGTGCCCTTCCAGGCCGCGATCGACGCGGGGATGGGCGCGATCATGACCGCGCACATCTCCGTGCCCACGCTGACGGGCGGCAACTCCGATCCCGCGACGCTCTCCCCGTACGTGCTCACGACGATCCTGCGTCACCAGATGCACTTCGAGGGGATCGTCTTCACGGACGCCATGGACATGAGCGCGATCGCGCGCGGCCGCACCTCGGCCGAGGCGGCGGTGCGGGCCGTGGAGGCGGGCGCGGACGTCGTCCTGATGCCGGCGTCGGTGGAGGGCGCGATCGACGGGATCGTGAAGGCGGTGGAGAGCGGGCGGATCACCGAGGAGCGCATCGACCGCTCGGTGCTCAAGCTCCTGCGCACCAAGGAGGCGCTCGGGCTCGACGTCCACCGCAAGGTGCCGGTCGAGAAGCTGAAGACCGTGGTCGGGATCCCGGACCACCAGGAGGTGGCGGCGGAGATCGCGCGCCAGTCCATCACGGTGCTGAAGAACGAGCGGGGCCTCCTGCCCCTCCGGGGCACCCGCGGCGCGCGGGTCCTGTCGGTCACCTACCGGCGGCCGAGCGACATCCTCGCGGGGCGCTACTTCAACCAGCACCTGCGCTCCGTCTATCCGCGGCTCGGCACGATCGAGCTCGACGCGGGCTCGCTGGAGGCGCGCTACCAGGAGCTCCGCAACCGGGTGCGCGACAACGTGCTCGTGGTCGTGAGCACGTACGTGACCGCGGTCTCCTACCAGGGATCCGTGGCGATCCCCGAGGAGCTCGCGGACTTCATCGCGTACCTGGACGAGGTGGGCGTCCCGCACGTCGTCGTCTCGTTCGGCAACCCCTACCTCATCGCCGATTTCCCGACCGTCCAGTCGTACATGCTCGCGTGGAGCGGCACCCGCGTGAGCCAGGTCGCCGCGGCCCGGGCCCTCTTCGGCGAGTTCGAGGTCGGGGGGCGCACGCCGACGCGGATCCCGCCGTACTACGAGATCGGGGACGGCCTGCGGATCCCGGCGCGGACACGGAGCGGTGGGAGCTGAGCCCCGCGGTCCGGCTCCCCTGAAGCGCTCGAGGGGGCGGAGGCACGGCGCGGGGCTGGCCGGCACCTTCGCGCTCCTGCTCGCCGCCGGATCCTGCGGCGGCGGTCCCCCGGGGCCGGGCGGGCCCGCGGAGCCCGCGGGACCGGGCGCGGACGCCCCGCTCGGACCCGCCGACGTGCCCGTCGCCGCCCTCGACCGGACGCTCGGACCCGACGCGCGCGCCTGGGTCGAGCGCACGCTCGCGTCCTTCACGCTCGAGGCGCTCGCCGCGCAGCTCGTCGTGGAGTGGATCCCCGGCAGCTACGTCTCGCCCACCAGCCCGGAGTTCGAGCCGCTGCGCTCCTGGGTGACGGAGGAGCGGATCGGCGGCGTGTCGCCCTCCATCGGCTCGCCCATCGCGTACGCGGCGCGGCTCAACGCGCTCCAGCGTGCGGCCGAGGTGCCGCTCCTCGTGGCGTCGGACTTCGAGAACGGCGGCCCGGGCATGCGCCTGAGCGGCAGCTACGCGCTCCCCTCCATGCTGCCGCAGGGGGGAGGCACCGCGTTTCCGCCCACGATGGCGTTCGGCGCGATCGGGGACGAGCGCTTCGCGTACGAGTACGGCCGGATCACCGCGCGGGAGGCGCGCGCCGTCGGCGTGCACATGCTCTTCGCGCCGGTGCTCGACGTGAACTCGAACCCGGACAACCCGGTCATCTCGACGCGCTCGTTCGGTGCCGATCCCGACCTCGTCGCCCGGCTCGGAGCGGCGTTCATCCGGGGCGCCCGCGACGGGGGCGCGCTCACGACCGGCAAGCACTTCCCCGGCCACGGCGACACGTCGGTCGACTCGCACCTCGGCATCCCGGTCGTGGAGGCGGACCGCGCGCGCCTGGACACGCTCGAGCTCGTCCCCTTCCGCCGCGCGATCGAGGAGGGGGTGGACGGGATCATGACCGCGCACGTGCAGCTCCCGCGCGTGCTCGGCCCCGGCGCCCCGCCCGCGACGCTCGCCGACGGCATCCTCACCGACCTGCTCCGGCGGGACCTCGGGTTCGACGGGCTCGTGCTCACGGACGCGCTCACCATGCGCGCGATCACCGATCTCTACGGCATCGAGGAGGCCTCCGTCCGGTCCGTGGAGGCCGGCGCGGACGTGATCCTCGCGCCGCGCGCGGTCCCGGAGGTGGTGGACGCCGTCGTGGACGCCGTTCGCTCGGGGCGTCTCACCCGCGCGCGCCTCGAGGCCTCGGCCCGCCGGATCCTCGAGCTGAAGGCGCGGCTCCGGCTGCACGAGGGCCGCGCGGTGTCGCTCGAGGCCGTCGAGGCGGTCGTCGGGTCGGGCCCGCACCTCGCGTTCGCCGACAGCGCCGCCGCGCGCGCGATCACCCTGGTGCGCGACACCGCCCGCCTCCTTCCGCTCCCGCGCCCGGGGGTGGTCGCCGCCGCGGCGTCCGGGACCGGGGGGGCCGCGATGGCCGGGCTGCCGGGCGGGGGAGCGGCCGCGGCCGACCCGCTCGTCCACCTCCGCTTCGCGCCGTCGACCTGGCTCTGGGCGGGGCGCGAGCTCGACCCCGGGCTCCACGCGCGGGTCCCCGGGGTGCGGACGCTCGCCCTCGACGAGCGGAGCGACTCCCTCGCCTGGGCCGGCGCGGCCGCCGCCCTCGACGCCGCGCGGGCGGAGGGCGGGCGGCTCCTCGTCACGGCCTACGTGCCGCCGGCCGCCGGGTCGGGGCCCGACGCGCTCCCCGATGCGCTCCGCCGCCTCCTCGCCGAGCACGCCGACCCCGAGCGAACGGTGCTCGTCTCCCTCGGCAATCCCTACCTGCTCGCGGCGCTCCCGCACGTGGGCACCTACGTCGTCGCGTGGGGCGACCGGGAGGTCTCCCAGCGCGCCGCGCTCGCCGCGCTCTTCGGGGAGGAGGCGATCGGCGGGCGGCTCCCCGTGCCGCTTCCGCCCTACCCGATCGGGCACGGCCTCGAGCGGCCGCGCACGGCCGAGCGGCTCGTGGTGCGGGGGGTGGACGACCCCCTCGTCGCGGCCGGCATCGCCGCCGGGGACGCGGGCGCGCCCACCGACGCGCTGGCGGTCGCCGACGCGGGGGCCGTCGGAATGGACGCCGCGCTGACCCTGCGGCTCGACTCGCTCGCGCGCGCCGCCGTGGTGGACTCCGTCGCCTCCGGCATCACGATCGCGGTGGGCCGGCACGGGCGCCTCGTCCACCTCGCCGGTTACGGCGAGCTCGCCTGGGGGAGCGGCCGGGCCACGACGCCCACCTCGCTCTTCGACCTGGCGTCCCTCACGAAGGTCGTGGGCACGACGACCGCGGTCATGCTGCTTGTCCAGGAGGGCCGGCTCGATCTCGCGGACCCGGTCGTCCGGCACCTGCCCGGATGGGACCGCACCGACCCGCGGAAGGCGAACGTGACCGTGCGCGACCTCCTGCTGCACCGCGCCGGGCTCCCGCCCTTCCGGCGGTGGTTCTTCGAGATCCAGGGGCCGGCGGCCTACCGCGAGGCCGTCTACGACGAGCCGCTGGAGTGGGAGCCGGCGGACACCACCGTCTACTCGGACCTCGGGCCCATGACCCTCGGCTGGATCGTCGAGGAGATCACCGGCCGGAGCCTCGAGGACTTCCTCGAGGAGCGGGTCTTCGGGCCTCTCGGCATGCGCGACACCTTCTTCCGCCCCGGGGCGGAGCTCCTGCCGCGCATCGCGGCCACCGAGCTCGACGAGGCGTGGCGGGGCGAGCTCGTGTGGGGGCGCGCGCACGACGAGAACGCGGACGCCATGGGCGGCGTCGCCGGCCACGCGGGGCTCTTCGCGACCGCGCTGGATCTCTCGGTCTTCGCGCGCATGATGCTGAACGGCGGGCTCGCGCCGGCCTGCGTGCCGGGCGCCGTGGTGGGGGAACCCTGTCCGGTCGCCCGCCCCGATCCGGTGCCGCTCCTCGACCCGGCGCTGATCGAGGAGTTCACGACCCGGTACGGCTCCGAGTCCTCGCGCGCCTTCGGATGGGACACGCCGGAGGGCCGCTCGTCCGCGGGCGACTACATGACCGCCTCCGCGTACGGCCACACCGGCTACACGGGCACCTCGCTCTGGATCGACCCCGAGCTGGACCTCTGGGTCGTGCTGCTCACGAACCGCGTGCATCCCTCCCGCGAGAACCAGCGGCACGTCCCCTTCCGGCGCGTCGTCCACGACACGGTGGTGCGCGCGGTCGTGGATCGGCCCATTCTTCCCCGCGAGCCGTAGCAGGTCGCCTCGGGCGCCTGCCCGCTTCTCCACTCCGACCGGTCGGCGCCCTTGCTCGGATTCACGCTCCTCGACGCCCTCGTCATCATCGTCTACCTCGCGGGCGTCACCGTGTGGGGCGCCTGGCTCGGCCGCGGGCAGACCGGCGGCCGGGACTATTTCCTCGGCAGCCGCTCGCTTCCCTGGTTCGCCGTGATGGCCTCCGTCGTGGCCACCGAGACGAGCACGCTCACCTTCCTGAGCATCCCGGGCGTGGCCTACACCGGGAGCCTCGTCTTCCTGCAGCTCACCTTCGGATATCTCCTCGGGCGCTTCGCGGTGGCCGGCGTGTTCCTGCCGGCCTATTACCGCGGCGAGCTGGCCACCGCGTACCAGCTCCTCGAGACCCGCTTCGGCACGGGCGCGCGACGCCTCACGTCGGCGATCTTCATGGTGACCCGGCTCCTCGCCGACTCCGTGCGCCTGTTCGCGACCGCCATCCCGCTCGCGCTCATCACCGGCTGGCCGTACCCGCTCTCGATCGCCGTCATCGGCGTGCTCACGGTCGTCTACACCTACCACGGCGGCATCAAGGCCGTCGTCTGGGTGGACGCCCTCCAGATGGGGCTGTACCTGCTGGGCGCGCTCGTGAGCATCCTGGCCGTGCAGCTCCTGGTGCCCGGCGGCTGGGGTCAGGTGCTCGCGGACGCGGGCGCGGCGGGCAAGCTGCGGGTGCTCGACTTCACGTGGAATCTCTCCACCACGTACACGATCTGGGCCGGAGTGCTCGGCGGCGCGTTCCTGACGATGGCGTCGCACGGGACCGACCAGCTCATCGTGCAGCGCCTCCTCACCTGCCGCGACCTGGCCTCCGCGCAGCGGGCGATCGTCGGGAGCGGCGTCGTGGTGGTCGCGCAGTTCCTCCTCTTCCTCCTGGTCGGCATCGGGCTCTGGGCCTACTACGGGGGACGGGCGTTCAACGTCCCGGACGAGATCTTCGCGCGCTTCATCGTGGAGGCGCTGCCGCCGGGCCTCACCGGCCTCCTGATCGCGGGCGTGTTCGCGGCGGCGATGTCCTCGCTCTCCTCGTCCATCAACTCGCTCGCCTCGGCCTCGGCGTACGACTTCTGGGGACCGCTCACGGGCGCCGCCGACGACGAGGAGCGGCTGTTCCGGGCGGGCCGCGTCCTCACGCTCGTCTGGTCGGGGCTGCTGATCGGGGGCGCGATCCTCTTCATCCCGCTCTCGCAGGGCACCTCCGCCGTGGAGGTCGCGCTGGGGATCGCCTCGCTGGTGTACGGTGGGCTGCTCGGCGTCTTCGTGCTGGGGGTGACCACGCGGCGGCCGGGGCAGGGAGCGGCCATGTTCGGGATCGTGGTGGGCATCGGCATCGTCGTGCTGCTGCGCGACCGCATGGCGTGGCCGTGGTACGTGCCCGTGGGGAGCGCGCTGACCTTCGCCGCGGGATGGGCGGCGGGGTTCGTCTTCCCGGGCGGCTCGGCGGAGCCGGTGGCCGCCGGGGTGGCCGAGCGGGCGTGACGCCGGTTTCCACCGGCGGGAACGCCCGGGCGTGGGCGCTCCGGTCGTGAGCGGCACCGTGGTGGGCGTCGACGGCGGCGGCACGTCGGTCCGTGCCGTCGTGGTGGACGCGCAGGGGCGCGAGCTCGGGCGCGCCCGGGGGCCGGGCGTGGCCGTGCGCGAGCGGGACGCCGGGCCCGCGGCCGAGGCCGTCGCCGCAGTCGTGCGCCAGGCCGTGGAGGCGGCCGGAGGCGCGCGACCCCGGGCGCTCTGGGCCGGTCTCGCGGGGGCGGGCCGGGAGCGGGCCCGGACGCGGGCGGAAGAGGCCCTTCGCGACCTGGACCTCGCGGAGCGGGTCCGCGTGGGCACGGACGTGGCGGCGGCCTTCGCGGACGCCTTCGGCGCGGGGGCGGGCGAAGAGGTCGCGGAGCCGGCGGAAGTCGGGGCCCCCGGCCGCCCGGCCCGCGGGAGCGGCGCCTCGACGCCCGGACTCCTCGTCGTGGCGGGCACGGGCTCCGTCGCGCTCGGGCGTGGCCCGGATGGGACGCTCCACCGCGTCGGGGGGTGGGGACCCGAGATCGGGGACGAGGGCGGTGGTCACTGGCTCGTGCGCCAGGCGCTCGGCTGCCTCTCGCGCGCGGAGGACGGGCGGGGGCCCGACACCGCGCTCCGTCGGACGATTCCCTCCGCGCTCGGGCTCGAGCGCGCGACCGACCTCGTGGGATGGGCCGCGGGCGCCACCAGGCGGGAGGTGGCCGCGCTCGCGCCGGCAGTGATGGACACGGCCGCGTCCGGTGACGCGGTGGCCTCGGCGCTGCTCGCGGACGCGGCCGCCGCGCTCCGCGCGCACGTCCTCGCGCTGCTCGCCGCACTGGACGCCGAGGACGATCCGCCCCCGGTCGCGCTCTGCGGAGGGCTCCTCGAGCCCGGCACACCGCTTCGCCGGGCCCTCGAGACGCTCCTCGGGCCGCTCGGCGTCCAGGTCCTCGAGGGCCGCGTGGACGCCGCCCTCGGGGCCGCGCGGCTGGCGCGGAGGCTCGCCGACCGCGGCTGAGCTGCGGGCCGGCGCCGACGGGCGCCGAAATGACAGCCTGCCCCCTCCAGGCCCGCCATTCCGGCAGGCTTGGGAGCTTGAAAGCCGTTGCACCGCATCGATTTGGCAGACGACGAGCACCCTCCTGCTGGCACGCCGGTTGCTCACGCTTCGGGGTCGAGATCGGGCCGCGCGGCGGGGGCCATGGAGCCTTGCCCGCGGCTCCGGACGTCGACCTCGTCACACCAACAGGAGGATTCCCATGGCGATCACCCGGTACTCCCTCCGGAGGCCCTCCCCCTGGCGTGAGCTCGAGGACATGTCCCACCGCCTCGCCCGGGTCTTCGAGGACAGCCCCTTCAGCTTCGGTGACAACGGCGGCGGAAGCTGGATGCCCGCCATCAACATCGAGGAGTCGAAGGACGCCCTCGTCCTGACGGCGGAGCTCCCGGGGATGAGGGAGGAGGACATCGACATCGAGCTCGAGAACAACGTCCTCACGATCAGCGGCGAGAAGACCGAGGAGCGGACGGAGGGCGAGGAGGAGCGGCGCTACCACGTGTGGGAGCGCACCTACGGCGCCTTCCGGCGCTCGTTCACCCTGCCGCGCACCGTGAAGGCCGAGGACATCACCGCCCGCTTCAGCGACGGCGTGCTGCGGGTCGACCTGCCCAAGGTCCCGGAGGCCAAGGGGCGGAAGATCGAGATCGCGCGCCCGTGAGGCCGTGACGTCCGCGCGGGCCGGCGCTTTCGCCCGCCCGGCCGCGCGGCGACTTCGATGGGGCGGGGCTCCGGAAGCTCTTCCGGAGCCCCGTTTCGTCTTGCTGCGAGGGGCGTGCCGGTCCTAGGATTACGGATCTTCCGCGCGCGCTCCCAGGAGGTCGCCCATGCCCGTCACCTTCACCCTCAACGGCGCGTCCGTCACCGTGGACGCTCCGCCCGACATGCCCCTGCTCTGGGTGCTGCGGGACCTGCTCGACCTCAAGGGGACGAAGTTCGGC
>CAZOYA010000022.1:0-10761 GCA_964583815.1 uncultured Gemmatimonadaceae bacterium
GGTAGCTATCCTCCATGACCTGCTCAACCGTGCGGCGCTCTACGAGGCGTGAGTCGGTGAACGACTTCCAGCTCCGCGCTGTTAGATTTCGCGGCTCGGCCACACGAGATCGGACGGAGGTAGGGTGCGCCTGAACGAGGAGGAGCTCGTCCGTTGGGGACTCGCCATCGGGCGGGAGGTCCAGCCTCCGGTCTTCATCGGGCTGGAGGGCCCGCTCGGGGCGGGGAAGTCCGTGCTCGCCCGGGCCGTCGGCGCCGGAGCGGGCGTGGAGGAGGCGATGCCGTCGCCGACCTTCAACCTGCTCCTGCGCTACGACCTCCCCTCGGGCGTCTCCGTGATCCACATGGACCTGTACCGGATCGTGGACGTGGAGGAGATCTGGGAGCTCGGCTGGGGGGACCTCGGGGCCGGCCCCGAGATCGTCCTGGTCGAATGGCCGGACCAGGCCGGACCGCACCTTCCCGAGCACCACTGGCGCATCCGCCTGAGCGTGCCCCGGCAGCATCGGAACCTCCGGGACGTGGAGGTGCTCCGCGTCGGCGCGCCGCCCCCGCTCCCCGGCTTTCCGATGACCGTGGCCGGGCGGGGACGCTGATGCGGCTGCTCGCCTTCGACACGTCGGGCGCGCGGGGCGGGGTCGCGGTGGGCGTCGACGGGGAGGTGCGTGCCGAGCGCGTCCTCGAGGTGCGTGCCGAGCACGCGGCGCATCTGCTGCCGGCCATCGATGCCGCGCTGCGCGAGGTCGGGATGGGTCCGGGGGACCTGGACGGCCTCGTCGTGGGAGAGGGGCCGGGGTCGTTCACCGGGATCCGCGTCGCCGCGGCCACGGCGAAAGGGCTGGCGCGGGCGCTCGGGATCCCGCTCCGGCCGGTCTCGAGCCTCCAGGCCGCGGCGCTCGCCGCCAGCGAGGACGAGGTCGCCGCCGGGCCGGCGGTCCGGTACGCGCTCTTCGACGCGCGCGGCGACCGGGTGTACGCCGCGTGCTACGCCACGGACGGACGCAGCGTCGAGGTGCTCGTGGAGCCGCGCGCCACGCGCATCGCCGAGATCCTGGCCGAGCCCGTTCCGCTCGGCTCGGTGTTCGTCGGCGACGGCGCCGCCCGTCATCGCGCGCTGATCAGGGGGAGCGGGCACCACGTGGCCGAGGACGCCGGCCTCGAGCCCCTCGCGCGGGGACTCCTCCGGTCCGAGCGCTTCGCCGCGGCGCCCGCGGTGGACGCGATCTCCTGGGAGCCCCGCTACGTGCGCGCGTCGAGCGCGGAGCGGGCGCGGTCGGCTTGATGTCGGAGCCGTTCATGCCGGAACCCACGGAGCCCGCGGAGCCCACGATCGTTCGACCCATGACCGCGGCCGACCTGGAGGCGGTCGAGGAGATCGAGCGCGCCTCCTTCAGCACGCCCTGGCAGATCGAGACCTTCCGGGGGCTGATCGGCCGCGAGGGCGTGGAGCTCATCGTGCTGGAGGACGGGGACGGCGGGGCGGTCGTCGGCCACGCCGTGGTGTGGCGCGTCCTCGACCAGGCGGAGCTCGCGAACATCGCGATCGCTCCGGACCGGCGGGGGCAGGGCCTCGGTGCCCGCCTGCTGCGTGCCGTGATCGAGCGCGCGCGGGAGCGGGAGGTGCGCACGCTCTACCTCGAGGTGCGCGAGTCGAACGAGGCCGCGATCACGCTCTACCGCGGCTTCGGGTTCGAGCAGGTCGGGCGCAGGAAGGCCTACTACACGCGCCCCCGCGAGGACGCCCTGGTGATGGAGCTGCGGCTGGGCTGATCGTTCGGGGGAGGGGGCGGCTGCCCGTTCCGGCATGGAGGCGCCCCGTCGCCCGCCGCACCTTCCGGCATGATCGCCGCCGCCGACCGACCCCGCGAGCGGCTCCGTCGCCACGGAGCCCGGCACCTCACGCTCGTCGAGCTCCTCACCCTGCTCGTCGGCAGCGGGAGCGGCGGCGGCTCGGCCGCCGCGGTCGCCGAGGGGCTGGCGGCGCGGGCGGGCGGGTGCCTGGCGCGGCTCGCCCTGCTCGACGTGGGCGCCCTGGAGGAGGTCCCGGGCGTCGGGACCGCGACGGCCTGCCGGGTGGCGGCCGCGCTCGAGCTCGGCCGACGCGCCGCCAGCGCGGACCTGGACCGGGAGGCGCCCGTGCGCGGTCCGGAGGACGTCTTCCGCCTCGTGGGTCCGCGGTTGAGGGATCTGCCGCAGGAGGAGTTCCACGCGCTCCTGCTGAATACCCGCCACCGGGTGGTGCGAGAGGTGCTGGTCACCCGCGGGATCCTGGACGCATCGCTCATCCACCCGCGCGAGGTGTTCCGTCCCGCGGTGGCGGAGGGCGCCGCGGGGCTCATCCTCGTGCACAACCACCCCTCCGGCGATCCGACTCCCTCGCCCGAGGACCGGGCGGTCACGCGGCAGCTCGCGCAGGCCGGACGGGCGCTCGGGATCCCCGTCCTCGATCACGTGGTGGTGGGACGGGGGCGCTGGGTCTCGCTCTCCCCGGAGCTCGGTCACCCGGGCCCGTCGCCAGCGGGAAACAGATGACGTCAACCCCGAAAACTTTCGTTGACCCTGCGCGGGAGCCGCCGGTATCTTCGAAGCGTCCCACCGGGCCGCGAGGCCCTTCCCCACTTGCCGAAGGAGTCCCCATGGTTCGCTCGGCCGCGGCGATTCTCGCCGTGCTGATCCTGCCAGGACTCGCGCTCGCGCAGGCGCCGGAGCGGTCCCACACGGTCGTCGACGACGACACGCTGTGGGATCTGGCGGTGCGCTATTACGAGAACCCCTGGGAGTGGCGCGCGATCTGGGAGGCCAACCGCTCACAGATCCAGGACCCGAACCTGATCTATCCGAATCAGGTCTTCGTGATCCCCGGGCTCGCGGCGCAGCAGCAGCAGACCGCGCAGGCTACCCCGGCCCCGGCCCCGGCGACGCCGCCGAGCGCCATGCCCGCCGCCCCGCCGCCGATGCGGGAGGGTACGGCGTCCGGGCCGTCGGCGGTCCACCCCGCGGACGTGCGCACGATCTTCTACCAGAACGAGCCGCCCGCTCCTTCCGTGGTGGAGATGCTCCAGCGGGACTACATGGCCGTGGAGCCGGATCGGACCCGCGGCGCGCCGTGGCTCCTCCCGCCTGCGACGCCCGTGGACAGCATCGGGACCGTGACGGGTCCTGCGCACGAGGTGAACCGCGGGAGCAGCCTCCGGCAGTTCCAGCAGATCCGGCTCCGGACGGACGCACCCCTCCGCGTGGGATCCCGGGTCCGCCTGTTCCGCGAGCAGCGCACGATCCCGCAGGTGGGACGCGTGTTGATGCCGACCGGGCTGGCGACCGTGACGGCGATCGCCGACAGCGGGGCGGTCGCGGTGATCGACCGCGAGTACGCGCGCATCGCTCCGGGTGATCTCGTGGGGCCAATCCCGGAGATCACCGTGGAGGCGGGTCGGCGGGCCGTCGCGGTGCAGGGGGGGACGGAAGCCATGATCATGGCGTTCGACGGCCGCGCGGCGCTGCACGATCTCGGCCACCACGCCTTCCTCGACGTCGGCTCGGACGACGGGATCTCGGTGGGGGACGAGTTCGTCCTCTTCAGCGACGTGGTGACGACCGAGCAGCGGGGCGCGCTCCAGGTGGTGGCGGTGACGCCCTTCTCGGCGACCGCGCGCATCACGTACCTGGCCGATGACGTCTTCGAGACGGGGGTCATCGTCCGCCTCGTGCGCGCGATGCAGTGAGGCCGTTCCGCGGGACGCCGACCCGCGTTCCGATCCAGGAAAGTCCCGAGTCCCCGCCGGTGCCCACCGGCGGGGACTCGGCGTGTTAGACTCTTTCGATCCCGTTCCCTTCCTTCCCGCAGATCGATGACCCGCAAGCAGAGAAACGTCCTGGTGACCGGCGGCGCCGGTTTCATCGGGAGCCACGTGGCGGAGGCCTATCTCGCCGCCGGCGACGCCGTCTGGGTCGTCGACGATCTCTCGTCCGGACGCCGGGCGAACGTGCCCGCCCGGGCCGAGTTCGTGCAGATGGACATCCGGGACCCGGAGATCCGCAATCTCTTCCGGGAGGTGCGGTTCGACCTGGTCAACCACCACGCCGCGCAGATCGACGTGCGCGTCTCGGTGGCCGATCCCGCCCACGACGCGAGCATCAACGTGATGGGCCTGCTGAACCTGACGGAGGCCGCCATCGAGGTCGGCACGCGGCGCATGGTGCTCGTGAGCAGCGGCGGGGTGGTCTACGGGGAGCCGGAGCAGATCCCGACCCCCGAGCACGCGCCGAAGCTGCCCCTCTCCCCCTACGGGGTGACGAAGCTCGCGAGCGAGTACTATCTCAACTACTACAGGAGAATCCGGGGCCTCGAGTACGTGGCGTTGCGGTACTCGAACGTCTACGGACCGCGACAGGACCCGCATGGGGAGGCGGGTGTAGTAGCGATCTTCTGCAGCCGGCTGCTCGACGGGGACCGCCTCACCGTGTACGGCGACGGCGAGCAGACCCGTGACTACGTCTTCGTGAAGGACGTCGTCTCGGCCAACATGCTGGCGAGCGATCTCGAGCTCGACGGGGACGACGCGGAGGGGCTCGACGCGCGCGCGTTCAACGTGGGCACGGGCGTGGCCACGAGCGTGAACCGCCTCGCGGACGTCCTCGAAGGGATCGCCGGAAGCGCTCCCCCCCGGGACTACCAGGCCGAGCGCCCGGGCGAGCTGCGTCACAGCACGCTCGACGCGAGCCGGATCCGCGCGCGCGGATGGGCGCCGGCCCGCACGCTCGAGCAGGGTCTCCGTGAAACCTACCAGTTCATCGAGGACAGCAGGTCGATCAAGGGATGAGCACGACGTACCTCCTCCTCCAGGTGGCGGCTCCGCCGACGAACATGTTCGAGATGGTCGTGCGAAGCTCGCCGGCCACGCTGGTCGTCCTCGGGGTCCTCGCGGTGTTCTCGCTCGTCTCGTGGTGGATGATCTTCCTGAAATGGCGCCAGTTCCGGAGGGTGCGCATGCAGGGGGACCGCTTCCTCGAGCAGATGGAGCGGGCGCAGCGCCTCGAGGACGCGTACAAGGCCATCCTGGCCCTGCCGGACTCGCCGTACGGGCGCGTCTTCCGGCAGGGCATCAACTTCTTCAGCGAGCTCCGGCCTGGCGCGCTCCGCGAGGGGGCGCCGCCAACGCAGGGCCTCTCCCCGACGCAGCTCGAGGCGCTCCGCATGGTCCTCGAGAAGGAGGAGTCCGAGGAGCGCGACGAGCTCGCCCAGGGCCTCGGCACGCTCGCGGTCATCGCCTCGGTCTCGCCGCTGCTCGGGCTCCTGGGCACGGTCATCGGCGTGATGAACTCGTTCCTCGGGATCTCGATCTCCGGCTCGAGCAACATCTCGGCGGTCGCGCCGGGCGTGGCCGAGGCGCTCATCACGACGGTGGCGGGCCTCTCGGTCGCGATCCCGGCGGTGATGGCGTACAACCACTTCGTGGGCAAGCTGAACCTGGTCACCGGCGAGCTGGAGGGCTTCTCCAGCGAGTTCATCGGCACGCTGGCCCGGGAGGGGCGGGTCTGATGGCTCGTGCCGGGCGAGAGCCGGGGCTCGGAGGGCAGGGGTAGATGCCGCGCAGCCGCCACTCCGGGGTCGGCCGGGCCGACCTCCCCGTGAACGCCGACATCAACGTCACGAGCCTCGTGGACGTGGCGTTCACGCTGCTCGTGATCTTCATCATCACCGCACCGATCCTCCAGGGCGGCATCGAGGTCGCGATCCCGCGCGCCGACGTGCAGGCGATCACCTCCGACGACCGGCCGTTCTTCATCACGGTGATGCGCGACGGGCGCATCTTCATGGAGGAGACGGAGGTCACTGCGGAGCAGCTCGAGAGCGGCCTCCCTCAGCTCCTGCAGGCGGGCAACGTCGAGCGGATCTACATCCGCGCGGACTCGCTGGCGCCGTACGGACCCGTGCTCCGCACGATGTCGATCGCGGTGAACAGCGGGGTGAACTGGTCCGTCGTCGCCGAGCCGTACAAGGGAGGGTCGTGAGGCGATGAGGCGGCGGCGGGGCCCCTCGCGGGCGCAGGCGCTGACGTTCTCCCTCCTGCTCCACGGGGCGTTCGTCGCGCTCGCGTGGATGAGCACGCTCGTGGAGCACGAGGTCGTCGAGTTCATCACCTACGAGGTGGAGCTCGTCTCTCCGGCGCCCGCTCTCCAGGCGGAGGTCTCCACGCCGGCGGCCGAGGAGCTGGTGGTGGAGACGCCCGAGATGGAGCCCGAGCCGCAGCCGGAGGTCGAGCCCGAGCCCGAGCCGGAGCCCGAGCCCGAGCCGACGCCCCCGCCGGAGCCGGAACCGGAGCCCGAGCCCGAGCCCGAGCCCGAGCCGGAGCCGCGTCCCGCCCCTCCGACGCGGCCAGCGGAGGAGCGCCCGCCCCAGCCGCGCGAGGAGCCCACGCCCGCGACGACCACCGAGGAGCCGGTCGCGGAGGCGAACGAGTCCGGCGAGGGGATCAACGTCCGTCTCGAAGGTGTTCGACGGGACTATCCGGCGTACTACGAGAACATCATCCGGCAGATCGCGCGCTGCTTCCGCTGGCGGGGCGGCGGAAGCTGGGAGACGATCGTCCGCTTCGCGATCCGGCGCGACGGGAGCGTGGTCGATCTCGAGTTCGTGAGCCGCTCGGGCAACACCGGCTTCGACTTCGAGGCCATGGGCGCGGTGGACTGCGCCGGGCAGGGGCGCTTTGGACCTTTGCCCGAGGATCTGCCGTACGATCGGCTGCCCATCCAGTTCAGCTTCCGTCCCAACGGTCGGTGAGGCCGTCAGGGTCGGACACCGCGGCCACGACCGCGAGGGGAGAGAAACGCCCATGAGAGGCAGGAGGACCGCACCGCTCGCGGCGGTCGGGATGCTGGCCGTCGCGCTGACGGCGCTTCCGGCGACGGCCCAGGACCGGGACCAGATCCCTGGCGTCAGCCTGGGGCTCGTCTACGAGACGACCTACCAGCCGGCGCTCGCGATCAAGCCGTTCACGGGCCGCTTCGGCGGCGGCGGGCTCGCCTCCGAGGTGGAGGCGATCGTGGCCCGGGACCTCCGCTTCTCCGACCGCTTCGTGGTGATGGACTCCATCCCCGGCGGCCTCGTCGGCGACCGCATCGACTACTCCCTGTGGGACCGGCTCGGCGCGGTCTGGCTGGTGAACGGGACGATCGAGGGCGCCGGCGACGCCAACGTGCTCGTGCTCGAGCTCCACGACGTCGTGTACGGCGGGATCCGGGAGCAGGGGCGCTTCCGGCTGCCGCAGCCGGACGACCCGGACTTCCGCATGGCGGTCCACCGGGTCTCGGACGAGATCGTGCGCTGGGCGACCGGGGAGCCGGGCATGGCCGCGAGCCGGATCGCCTTCACGATGACCGACTCGAACGGCGACAAGGATGTCTACGTCATCGACGCGGACGGCGAGAACCTGCGCCGGGTGACGAACGAGCGGAGCCTGGTCGAGTCGCCCACGTGGTCGCCGGACGGCCGCAAGATCGCGTTCGCCTCCTGGCGCGAGGGCGCGCCCCGGATCCACCAGGTGGACCTCGCGAGCGGCGACACGTGGAGCCTGCCCGAGGTCCGTGGCGCCGGCGACTACATCACGCCCGCGTACCATCCGGACGGCCGGACGCTCGCGTTCTCCGTGCTCGGGCGCGGCGGCCAGAGCGGGATCTTCACCTACGACATCGAGCGCGACTGCTGCCTGACCTACCTGTCCGGCGGCCCGTGGTACGACATCTCGCCGACGTTCTCCGCGGACGGTCGGTGGATCGCCTTCAACACGCTCCGCTTCGGCGACGCGGTGCCGCAGATCATGCTCATGCCCGCCCAGGGCGGGCAGGCGGAGACGCTCTCCCCCTACGAGTACGGCCGGGGCGGGTACTACACGTCGCCCGACTGGGCTCCGTTCGGCGACCGGGTGGCGTTCCACGGCCGGATCGAGCGCGGGCGCTACCACATCCTCGTGGCGAACCTCGAGGACGGCGGCCGGGTGCTCCGGCAGCTCACCTCCGAGGGCAACAACGAGGACCCGAGCTGGGCCCCGGACGGACGCCACATCGTGTTCGTGGGAGAGCGGAGCTGGGGGTTCGGACTGTTCGTGGTCGACGCGGCCACGGGCACGATCCGCGCGCTCATGTCGGGCCGCCGCGTCGGTGTCCCGGACTGGTCCCCCTCGGTTCTCCCGACGGGGTCCTCCACACGAAATTGATTGCGCTGGGCCGGGTTCCGCCCTATAGACTCTTGGGGCTTTTCCCCATCGGAAACCTCATTACCTTCGTTGCGTCGCACGCGCTCGCCATCGGGCGTCGCACCTCAGCCACAACCAGCTCCAACCCGGGAGAAGGGCATGATCGTCCGCCGCTTCGCACTCACGGTTCTCGCCGCGACGCTCGTCGCCGGTTCCTGCGGTGGAGACCCGCCGCCCCCGCCGCCGCCTCCGGCGCCCGATCAGGACTCGCTCCAGCGCGTCCGTGATTCGATCGCCGCGGCGCAGCGTGCCGCGGCCGAGGCCGCAGCCCGCGAGGCCGCCGAGCGCGCGGCCGCCGAGGAGCGCGAGCGCCTGGTGCGCGCGGCGCGCGAGACCCTCGAGGAGCGCGTCTACTTCGACTACGACGAGTCGCGCATCCGTCCCGAGGCCGAGGATCTCCTGCGGCAGAAGGCGGAGATCCTTCGCGCCAGCCCGCAGGTCCGCATCCGGATCGAGGGCCACGCCGACGAGCGCGGCTCCACGGAGTACAACCTCGCGCTCGGCAATCGTCGTGCGGAGGCCATCCGGGAGTTCCTCACCGGCTTCGGCCTGTCGGCGGACCGCTTCGAGACCGTCTCCTTCGGCGAGGGCCGTCCGCTCCGGACCGGCTCGGGCGAGGAGATCTGGGCGGCCAACCGGCGCGGTGAGTTCGTGATCACGGCGGGCGCGAACGCGATCAACCCGCCGTCCCGCTGACGGTACGACCCTTGCGGGATCCCTCCCCCGGACTCATCCCGGGGGAGGGACCCGAGACGGAAATCATGCAGAAACCCAGGAGCCGCGCGGCGGCCCGCGCCTTCACGGCGGCGGCCGCCGTCCTCGCACTCGGCGGTTGCGCCACCAAGGGAGACGTGCGCGACCTCGAGACGGAGGTCCGTGCGCTCCGGGCGGCCCAGGATTCCCTGATCCGCGAGGTCCGCGTGGCCATGCGGATCACGCAGGACACGCTGCGCACGCAGTCGGGCCAGATGTTCGACCTGCGCGGCGAGATGACGAACCTGCTGCGTGACATGCGGCGGGACCTGAACGAGCTCCGGGCGCTCGCGGGCGAGAGCCAGCGGGGCATCTCCTCGCTGCGGAGCGAGATCTCCGGCGGACGCCCCACGCCGGGTGGCGGAGGGGGCGCCGGCGCTCCGGCCCCGTCCGGGGGCGGCGCGCCCGACGAGACGCTGGCCGGCGTGAGCGCCGGGGCCAACCAGCTCTGGAACGTGGCCACCGAGCAGCTCCAGCGCGGCTCGCTCACCACCGCGCAGCGGGCGTTCCAGCAGTTCCTCCAGGAGCACCCGAACGATCCGCGGGCGCCGAACGCCCACTTCTTCCTGGCCGACATCCTCGCGCAGCAGGATCGTCCCGACGAGGCCATGCGGGCCTTCCAGGAGATCCAGCAGCTCTTCCCGAGCTCGCCCCAGGTGGCCGACGCGCTGTACCGGGTCGCTCTGCTGCAGATCGAGGGGGGCCAGGTCGACGAGGCGCGTCGGACGCTCGAGCGGATCATCAACACCTACCCGGGCTCGGCCATCGCCCTGATCGCGCGGGACAAGCTCGAAGAGATCGGGTAGTGGGCGGGCCGCGGTCGCTGCGAGCCGCACGGGTCCGTGAAGCGGGTTGAGCCGTGCGCTGCCCCGAGTGCGATGCCACCGAGAACCGCGTGGTCGACACGCGGCCGAGCCGAGGCGGGCGCGCCGTGCGCCGCCGTCGCGAGTGCTCCGTGTGCGGCACGCGCTTCACGACCTACGAGTACATCGAGGAGCGCACCGCGCAGGTGCTGAAGCGCTCCGGCGCGGTGGAGGACTTCGACCGCGACAAGCTGCTGGCGAGCGTGAAGGTCGCGTGCGCCAAGCGGCCGGTGTCGCTCTCCGACATGGAGGCGCTCGTCGAGGCGATCGAGGACGAGCTCTCGCGCACCGCCACGGTCGAGATCCCCAGCGTTCAGCTCGGCGCGCTCGTCATGGAGCGCCTGCGTCCGCTGGACCGCGTGGCTTACGTGCGCTTCGCCTCCGTCTACCGGAACTTCCAGGATGCGGGTGAGTTTCAGGAGTTCGTCGACGAGATGGCGGCGGCGCAGGCGCGCGAGGAGCTGCGCCGCAACCAGGTGGAGCTCCCCATCTAGCGCGCGCTCCGCGTTCGCCCGTGGCCGGCGGACCCGGGAGTCCGTGGCGAGGCCGACGGCGACCCGCCGGAGGCGCGTCCGACGTGATCCGAAGAGAATCGATGAGACCGCACCGTAATCCGCGCGGCGAGATGCCGTTCCTGGACCACCTCGAGGAGCTGCGGTGGCGGATCCTCTGGAGCCTCCTCGCGCTGATCGTGTGCACGGTGATCGGCTTCGTGCTCGTGATCAGGTTCCAGGCGGTCGAGCTCCTCATGGTGCCGATCCGTGAGGCGCGCGGCGACCCGACCTTCCAGCTCATCTACCTCTCGCCGGCCGACCCCTTCTTCGTGTCGGTCCGCCTGGCGATCTACACGGGGATCATCCTCGCCTTCCCGGTCGTGGTCTACCACATCTGGGC
>CAZOYA010000022.1:10861-22766 GCA_964583815.1 uncultured Gemmatimonadaceae bacterium
ACGCCGGAGTTCCTGCGGGAGAAGCGGCGTCACGCCGTGGTGCTGATCACGGTGCTCGCGAGCTTCATCACGCCCGGGGACGCGATCACGCTCACGCTCATGATGATGCTCCCGCTCGTGATCCTCTACGAGCTGGGCATCTTCCTGTCGGTGCTCGTGTACCGCGGCCGACGCGAGCGCGAGGCCGAGCTCGAGCGGGAGCTCGACGCCGGTCGCGAGGCACCGGAGGGGTCCGTGGAGCGCGTATGACGCGCGCGGGAGGGGCGGCCGGGGGCGCGGCGCCGCCGCGCTTCGTGTGGACGCTCCTCCTCCTGGGCCTCGGCCCGGGGCTGGCGGGTGCGGGCGCGCGGCCCCTCGCGGCCCAGCAGGAGCCGCCCCCGGCGCCGGACAGCGTCCAGTCGGCCGAAGAGGCCGCCGACTCCACCGAGGAGCGCATCCGCGAGCGTCTCCGCCGCCTGGCCCGCCCGGTGGGGTACGACAGCGTCCTCTTCGTGGAGGACTCCGTGCGCCTGGCCGGGGCGCGCCAGGGGGTGCGCCCGACGATGGCCGCGAGCGGGGACTCCGTGCTGGCGGCGCTCGCCGGGATCCCCGGCTACACGCTCACGCGCTACGAGGGCGCGGAGGCCGAGTTCCGGGCCGGTGACCGGGTCCTGACGCTCCGGGCTCCCGAGGAGGGGCAGGCGCGTGTGGCGCGGGAGGGAATCGAGGTGCAGGCCGACTCGGCGATCGTCTTCGACGAGACCTCGGGGCGCATGCGGACCTCCGGCATGGCCACCTTCACGCCTCCCGAGGGGGAGCCGGTGAGCGCGCCCGGGATGGTCTACGACCTGAACCAGGGGCGCGGCTCCGCGCGGCAGGCGCGCACGGAGTTCGCCGAGGGCGGCACGCGCTGGTTCATGACGGGCGACATGCCGTACGCCGCGCAGGACTCGACCTTCCTCTCGCACGCGCGGTTCACGACCTGCGACCTCGAGGAGCCCCACTACCACTTCGAGACGGACGAGATCAAGGTCGTCGGAGGGCGGCTGCTCGTGGCGCGGGGGGTCAAGCTCTACTTCGCCGACGTGCCGGTGGCGTGGCTCCCGTTCATGGCGCAGAGCCTCGAGTCCGGCCGCGCCTCGGGGCTCCTCACGCCCCGCTTCAGCGTGAACGACATCGTCAGCACCTCGAGCGGCTACCGGAGGCGGATCAGCAATCTCGGCTTCTACTGGGCGATGAGCGACTACACGGACGCCACGCTCGCCGCGGACTGGTTCAGCGGGGCCTTCTTCAGCCTGCAGACGGACTTCCGCTACCGCGTCCTCCGGCAGTTCCTCGAGGGTCGGGCGAGCGTGCGTCGCTTCTGGCGGGAGGACGGGAGCGGCGAGTTCTCGGTCAACACGGACCACAGCTGGCAGCCCGACGAGCGCACGAGCATCCAGGCCAACGCCACGTTCACGACCGATGTCGGCATGGTCGTCGACTACTCGCTCGACCCCCGCGAGACGACCCGCGACATCACCTCCACGGCCGGCGTCGACCGCCGCTTCGACTGGGGGACGCTCTCAGTCTCCGCGAACCGCTCCCAGTACCTGTCGGACAATCGGGTGGAGTGGACGCTCCCCTCGGCGAGCCTCTCCCTCACGTCCCGCACGCTGTTCCCCGCGCCGATCGCCGACGCGCGCTTCTACAACAACCTGACGTGGAGCGCGCGCACGAGCGTCTCCCGCCGGCTCATGGACCGCGAGGAGCCTCCGACCTTCGCGTTCGCGACCGCCGACACGGAGAACCGCAGCGCCACGGTGGGGACCCGGCTCGGCATCGGGAACCTGTCCGTCTCGCCCTCGGTGAGCTTCCGCGAGCAGGCGACCCACGGGGTGCCTCTCGCGCTGCTCGACGCGCCGCCGGACGTGGTGCCGGACTCGACCGCGCTGTCGCCGAGCGCGCCGGCACGGGACATCGCCGACGCGGAGGTCTCCGTCACGACGAACGTCGACTACCAGCAGCGGCTGATCGGGTCGACCACGCTCACCCCGCACCTCACGGTGAGCCGGAGCTATCTGCGGGCGGACACCTCCGTGCTCGCCTCGAGCTTCGTCGGCGGGCCGACCCGCCTCACGCTCGGCGCCACGCTGAAGACGGACATCTACGGCTTCTTCGGCGGCTTCGGCCCCTTCGAGGCGGTGCGCCACAAGGTGACGCCGAGCATCGACTACGACTGGACCCCCGAGGCGACCCCGAGCGAGCTCCAGCAGGCGGTGTTCGGGCCGAGCCGGCTGCGCGCCCAGAACGTCGTGAGGCTCACGCTGAACCAGACCTTCGAGGCGAAGCGGCGCGCGGGGGAGGGCGGGGGCGGGGCGGCTCGGGCGGACACGGCGGCGATCGAGGCGGAGCCGGGCGAGCCGCCGGACTCGCTCGGCCTGCAGGAGCTCCAGCAGGCGGGCGTCACCGGGGCGCCGGCCCCGCGGCGGGTCCAGAGCACGCCGGTCGTGAAGCTGCTCGGGCTCACCACGAGCGTCATCGCCTACGACTTCGTGGAGGCGGACTCCCTGGGGATGTTCCTCGCGGGCTTCCAGAGCCCGGTGCTCACGAACACGATCTCCTCGGACTACCTGCGGGGCCTCTCCGTCACGGTCCAGCACGATCTCTTCCAGGATTCGGTCGCGGGCGGCGTGCTCGTCGAGCGGAGCTTCGCGCCGCGGCTCTCCGGGCTCCGCTTCGGCTTCTCGCTCGGGTCGAGCTCCGGGATCGTTCGCTGGCTCGGTCTCGGACGCGACGACGGGCGCGCCGCTCCGACGGGGGAGGAGGTTCCCGAGGACGAGGTCGATCCCTTCGAGGACGATCCCCTGCTCGGGGAGCAGTCGATGATCCCCGAGGACGTGCAGCAGGACGCCGGCACGACACGGAGGCCCCGCAACGAGGTGGGCGTCTGGAACGCGCGGCTGGACTACGCGCTGCAGCGGCCCCGCGGCCGCCCCGCGGGATTGAGCCAGATGCTGAGCGCGAGCCTGTCGCTGCGTCCGACCGAGAACTGGGACGTGAGCTGGCGGACGTCCTACGACCTCGAGGCCGGCGCGTTCAACGACCACATCGTGCGCCTCACGCGCGACCTGCACGACTGGGAGGCCCGCTTCGACTTCGTGCAGACGGCCACCGGGAACTGGAGCTTCCGCTTCGAGGTAGCGCTGTCCGGTCTCCGCGACCTGAAGTTCGACTACCGGCAGCGGAACCTGGAGGTGCAGGAGTCCTCCTCGCCCTGAGCCCGGGTGTCCCGACCGGCGGGACCGCGGTGTCCTCTCCAGGGGACGTCCGATCGATCGCCGGAATCCGTAAGTTCTTCGATGACAACAACTACGCTCGCGGTACGGCCCGTGCTGGAACGGCCTTCCCGGCGAGAGACGGCTCCGGCGCGTCCGGGGCCCCACCGAGGAGAGGAACCATGAGACGCACCCTGATGGGGGGGCTGCTCGCGGCGGCCGTGACGCTGGCCGGCTGCAACGACGACCCGTCGGACGTGCTGGAGGCTCCGGCGCCCCCGCGGGCCCTGGAGGCGACCTACTACGCCGGTGCCGTGACGCTCACCTGGGAGCTCGCGCCCGCGTGGGACGGCGAGTCGTTCCGCGTCTACGGCAAGCGGGCGAGCGACGCGGACTACTTCTTCATCGCCGAGGTCACGAGCTGCATCGAGGGCTTCTGCTCGTACACCGACACCAACATCGGGCAGGACATCACCTACGAGTACTACGTCTCGGCGTGGGACGTGGGCTCCGGGCTCGAGGCCGCGTCGGAGGCCGTGGAGGTGTTCGTGCCGGAGCCGATCCCGCCCGCCGTGCCCGCCGGGGTCCGTGTGATCGCGCTCGACGACGCGAACTACGTCACCTGGTCCGAGAACGCGCGCGGCGCCGCCGACTTCTCGTTCTACCGGGTCTACCAGGCCGCGGCGGACGGGAACGACTATCTGCTCGGCGAAACCGACTCCGAAGGCTTCGTGGACCTGCTCGCCGTGAACGGCAGCACGTACGACTACTTCGTGACCTCGGTGGACGTCGACGGCCACGAGAGCGAGGGGAGCGGTCTCGCCAGCGGCACGCCGCGGCCGGACTTCACGGCCGAGCTGCTGACGGACTACCACGATGATCCCGAGCAGGCGGGTTTCCGATTCCAGGTCGCGGATACGCTCAATCCGATCCGGCACGGGGACGCGCCGGAGGCACACTTCAGCGTGGAGCGGGATGGCGACGGCTTCTGGTGGCTCTTGCCTGGGCCGGAAGCGGAGGCGAACCCGAACGGCGTGTTCGCCACCGCGCTCAAGTGCGGCGTGGCCGCGGACCTGCTCTGCGAGGACGTCGCCGTGGCGCCGGCGAGCGGGTATGGCGTAGCCCCGATTCCGATCGATCCGGAGCTCGCGTATTTCCTCCGGGTCACCGGCGATGACGGGGAGGTCCATTACGGCGTGATCCGCGTGAGCCACACCGGGGTGAACCAGTCCGAAGGCGTACCAATCGGCGTGATCATCTTCGACTGGGCCTACCAGCTCCAGCCAGGCAACCGGAATCTCGCTCCGAAGGCGCCCTGAGCGACCCCTCCCGAGCCTCGACCGGCCGCGGTCCCGCACTTTTCCCGCGGGGCCGCGGCCGCGGTCCGCTATCTTGGGATCCATGGTCCAGGTCCTGGAAGCGGTCCCGAACATCTCCGAGGGGCGAGATCGCGAGAAGCTCGCGAGGCTCGTCGAGCTCGTGGGGCGCGTCGGCGTCGACGTGCTCGACTGGTCGGCCGACGCGGATCACAACCGCGCGGTCCTGACCTTCATCGGCGATCCCGCCGCGGTCGAGGAGGCCGGCGTGGTCGTGGCGCGCTGGGCGCTCGAGCACATCGACCTGCGGTCGCACGTGGGCGTGCATCCCCGGGTGGGGGCGCTCGACGTGCTCCCGTTCGTGCCGCTCCGCGGGCTCACGATGGCGGACGCCGTGTGCGCCGCCCGGCGCGCCGGCCGCCGGATCGCCGACCTCGGCGTGCCGGTCTGGTTCTACGGCCGGGCCTCGACGCCCCCCGGGCGCGGCCTTGCCGAGCTCCGCCGGGGCGGGTTCGAGGCGCTCCGGGAGGGCTTTCCCCCGGAGCGGCGGCCGGACCTGCCGCCCGGGGCGCGCGCGCCCCATCCCACGGCGGGCGTGACCTGCGTGGGCGCCCGGCGGGTGCTCCTCGCGTGGAACGTGTTCGTGGACGGGATCGACCTCGGGGAGGCGCGCCGCATCGCCGCGACGATCCGCGAGCGGGGGGGAGGCTTCGCCGGCCTCCGGGCGCTGGGGCTCGCCCTTCCGCGCAGTGGGCGCATCCAGATCTCGATGAATCTCGAGGATCCCGACCGCACCTCGCCGCTCGACGTCCTCGCCGCGATCGACCGCCTCGTGGCGGAATCCGGCGGGTCCGTCGGCGAGGTGGAGGTCATCGGGATGTGGCCCGACGCCCTTGTGCATCCGGCGTTGGCCGGCAGATTAGACCTTCCTGACATGGGACCCGCCCGGGTCCTGTCCCGCCTCGTGGCCGAGCACGTCCAGCGCCGCGAGGGCGCGGCCCCGGAGACCTCGGACGGCACCACCGAATGAGCATCGAGTCGCTCAAAGCGCAGGCCCGACGCCACGAGCGCAATGAGGAGTGGCAGGAGGCCCTGGAGCAGTACGGCCGCGCCATTCGGCAGCTCGCGGACGACGATCAGCCGGATATCGGGCTCTACAACCGCGTGGGCGACCTCTACGTGCGCGTGGGCAACTACGAGAGGGCCCTCGAGCACTACGAGAAGGCGGTGGAGCTGTACCGGGAGGCCTACCTCCACAACAACGCGATCGCGGTCTGCAAGAAGATCGTCCGCCACGTGCCCGTGCGCAGCCAGGTCTACCTCACCATGGGGCAGATCCGGGCCGAGCAGGGCTTCCTCTCCGACGCGCGCACGAACTTCCTGACCTACGCGGAGCGGATGCAGGGGGAGGGCGACCTCGACGAGTCCTTCCGCGCGCTCGTGGAGTTCTGCGACCTCGCGCCCGAGGACGTCGACCTGCGCGTCACCGTGGCGGAGCAGATGGCCGCGAGCGAGCGGACCGACGAGGCCCTGCAGCAGCTCGGCCTCGCCTGGCGCGCGTTCAAGGAGGCCGAGCAGGACGATCGGGCCTTCGGGCTCGAGCGGCGGATCGTCGAGCTCGATCCCGAGTTCGACTTCGAGGCGGTGATGGCGGCGGACGAGGCGGACGCGGCGGCGGATTTCGCCACCTCGTACGGCGAGGTCGACCTGGACGGCGACGCCGAGGCGGGAGCCGAAACCCCGCGCGACGAGGAGCTTGCCCCTCCCGCGGTAGCCGGACCGACGCCGGATCTTCCGGAGCCGGCCCTCGCCGACGCCGACGCCTTCTCCTTCGGCGACGACGCGGACGGAGGGATGGAGGGCGCGACCGACCTGCCGATGATGGAGGGCACGGAGGTCTGGGCGGAGGAGGACGAGGGAGAGGCGGTCGAACTCCCGTTCCTCACCGTGGACGACGCGGAGGGCGAGACCGGCGACGCGGACTGGCCTGCGTTCGACGAGTCGCTGGCGCTGGACGCCGCCGGCGAGGCCGAGGACGAGGCGGCCGCGCGGCGCGCCGAGGCGTTCGAGGAGGCCGCCGGGGCGGGGGAGCCGGAGGAGGCCGAGCCGCTCCCGGAGCTCGGCGCGCCGGCCCGCCGGATCGAGCCCGATCCCGGGCCCCCCGCGCGGGAGGCCGACCCCGGTCCGGCGGGATCGGACGCCGCCGACGCTGAGGGCTGGGTCGATCTCGGATCGATGATCTTCGGGGACGAGCCCGCCGAGCCGCGGACCACGCGCTTCAAGGTCGCCTACCAGGAGCCCTCCGGCGACGAGCTGGCGGACTTCCAGAAGATGCTGTCGCAGTTCAAGGAGAAGGTTTCCGAGAACCTCGACGCGTCGGACGTGAAGGCGCACTACGACCTCGGCACCGCCTACAAGGAGATGGGCCTCCTCGACGAGGCGATCTCGGAGTTCCAGGCGGCGCTGCGCGCCGCGCCCGGCCACCTGCCGACCTACGAGCTCATGGGCCAGACGTTCATGGAGATGGGGAAGCACGAGGCGGCGGTGAAGGCCCTCGAGCGGGCGCTCAAGGTGCCCGACTCGGTCGAGGACGAGCTCGTCGCCATCTACTACCATCTCGCGCGCGCCTACGAGTCGCTGGGGCGAAACGAGTCCGCCGTGGAGTTCTACGACCGCGTGTTCTCGCTGGACATCAACTTCGCGGACGTCACCGAGCGGCTCCGAGCGCTCCGGTGAGCCGATTCGCCCAGCCCCCCGCCGCGCGGGGCGTGCCGCCACGGCTTTCGTCGATCCAGGAGCCCGTCCGCGCGCCCCTGGAGCAGGTCGGATCGGAGATCCGGCGCATCGTGCTTTCGGACTTCCGCATGATCGAGGACGTGAACGAGCACCTCCTCTTCGTGCAGGGGAAGCTCTTCCGGCCCACGCTCCTCCTGCTCTCGGACGCGGTCGAGGGGCGGGGGGGCGAGCACGCGCTCACGCTCGCCGCCGTGGTGGAGCTCGTCCATCTCGCCACGCTCGTGCACGACGACGCGGTGGACCACTCGGTCCTGCGCCGGGGTCTGCCGACCGTGAACGCCCTCTGGACGCACCAGGTGGCGATCATCATGGGCGACTACCTGTACTCGCGGGGCGTGAGCGAGCTCGCCAGGATCGGCGACATCGAGGCGCTCGCGGTGCTCGCGAGCGCGGCCAACGAGATGTCCGTCGGCGAGATGCGCCAGCTCCTGTCCTACGACGCACTCGACTTCACCGAGGACGACTACTACCGGCTCATCGCGGCCAAGACGGCCTCGCTCATGTCGGCCGCGTGCGAGATGGGCGCGATCTCCGGGGCGCCCGCGTACCGGGAGCCGCTCGCGCGCTTCGGGCACAACCTGGGTATGGCCTTCCAGATCGCCGACGACCTGCTCGACTACACCGGCTCGGCGGACGTCACCGGCAAGCCGACGGGCCACGACCTCCGCGAGCGGAAGGTCACGCTCCCGCTCGTCGGTGCGCTCGCCTCGGCCACCGAGGCAGAGGAGGCGGAGATCCGCCGCTTCTTCACGCGGATCGAGCCCTCGGACGCCGAGATCGAGCGGATCGTGGACATCGTGGTGGAGCGGGGCGGGCTGGACTACGCGCAGGGTCGCGCCGCACACTACGCGGGCCTCGCCCGCGACGCGCTCGCGGAGCTGCCGCCGGGCCCGGCCACGGACGCACTGGAGGCGTCCGTGTCGTACGCGGTGGATCGACGTCGATGAGGAGTGGAACCGTGGTCGTGAAGCGCCCTGCGGAGGGAACCCGAGCCTCGAGGTTTCGGTAATGTTGGTGGACTCGAGGCGGCGGACGACCGTCCGGATCGCGTGGACGCTGATCCTGGGATTCTTCCTCGGGGGACTGCTGTCGGTGCTCGCCGAAGGGCTCCCCGACAGCGTGGCCCGGGACTTCGTGCTTACGTCGGTCTCGGCATCGGTCGGCCCCCTCTCGGTCGACCTGGTCGCCATCGCGTTCGATCTCGGACCGGTGGTCCTGACATTGAACTTCCTGACGCTGGTCGGCATCGCCATCGTCGCTCTGGTTGCGCGCTCCCTGATCTAGCGCTCCGCGCCGGGTCCGGGAGGTCGCCACACATCGAGAGGCCCTCGGGTCTCCACGGAGGGTAGAGACATGGGTTTCGGCGGATTCGGAATGGGGGAGATGATCTTCATCTTCCTCATCGTCTTGCTCCTCTTCGGCGCGAAGAGGCTCCCCGAGATCGGTTCGTCCCTCGGCAAGGGCATCCGCGAGTTCAAGAACTCGGTGAGCGACATCGAGCGCGAGCTGAAGATCCCCGACCAGCGCCAGCAGATCCAGCGGCCCAAGCTCACGACGGACGCCCAGGCCAAGCGCGAGCAGGCGGTGGTGGAGGACGACGACGACGGCGGGCCCCGGAGCCTGAGCCAGCAGCGCAGCGAGCCGGCGCCTTCACCGGCTCCTTCGGAGACCCCGTCGGAAGCCCCGTCGGAGACGCCTTCGCAGTCGTCCTGACCGTCCGGCGCGGCGCGCGGCGGGCGCGCGGGTGAGGGACGGCGAAGGAAGAGGAAACGAAGAGGGGCCGGCCGTCGCGTGGACGGCCGGCCCCCTCGTTCGTTCGCGGCTCGACGACCGCGCTCGGGTGCTCAGAACCCCATCGGCATCATCGGCGGAAGCGGCTCGTCGTCGCCCGGCTGCCGCAGGACCTCGTCGCGACGGTCCCGGATATCGGCGGAGGCGCGGAGCGCCTCGAGCCAGACGTCCAGGCGCTGCGCGCGGAGCTGCTGGAGCGTCGCCTCGCGCTGCTGGTCGATCTGCGCACGCCACGCGGTCGAGTCCGCCGGCACGCGGTCCACGACCTCGATGAGGAAGGTGTTGTTCGCCGTCTGCACGATGTCGCTCACCTCGCCCGGCGGCGTGCCGAACGCGGCGCCGATCGCCGCGTTCTGGCTTCCGAGCCCCTGGACGAAGTCCACGCGGGTGAACGGACCCGCGTCCCGCACCTCGAGGCCGGCCGCCGCCGCGGCGTTCGCGAGCCCCTCGCCCTGGCGGACCCGCTCGAGCACCTGCCGGGCGTCCTCGCGGCTGCGCTCCATCTTCCGCTCCAGGAGGAGCCGTGCCTGGATGACCGCCCGGACCTCCTGCAGCGGCAGGACGCCCGCGGGCTGCGAGCCGACCAGCTCGAGCGCGTAGAACGCGAGGTCCGTCTCGAAGACGGGGCTCAGATCCCCGGGCTCCGCCTCCTCGAACGCCCACTCGGATCCCTCGACGATGCGCCCCGCTCCGGCGACGACCGGGAAGGTCTCGCTGATCTCCAGCTCGCTGAACGTGGCGCCCACGCCGGCGGCGGCCTGCTCGAGGCCGCGCGCGACGCTCATGTCCTCGAGGGAGTCCGCGAGCGTGAGCAGCGCGATCTCGCTGTCCTCGGTCCGCTCGAAGGGAACGAGGATGTGGCTCGCCCGCGCGCTGTCGGCGCCCCAGCGCTCGTCGACCCGGATGAGATGCGCGCCGAAGGTCGTGCGCACGGGCTGCGTGACCTGGCCGACCGGGACCGCGAAGACGACGGAGTCGAAGACCGGGGTCATGTCGCCCCGGCGGACCACGCCGAGCTCGCCGCCGAGGCGTCCCGACGTGGGATCGGCGGACTCCCGCTGCGCGACCTCCGCGAAGTCCGCGCCCTGCTCCACGATCTCGGCGCGCAGGTCCCGCGCCCGCTCGAGGGCGGCGGCCGTGTCCGCCGGCGTGGGCGTCTTGCTCAGGACCGCGATGCGGATCGTGGCCCGCGCCGGGATCTCGTAGTCCTCCTGGTGCGCCTGGTAGTACGCCTGGATCTCCGCATCGGGGACGGTGAACAGGCTGTCCGGGTACCGCACCTCGGGGTCGAACGGCACGTACCGGATTGCGACCCGCTCGTTGCGGTCACGCCACTGGCGCCACAGATCGGCGTCGCTGACGAAGATGCCGCTCGTGACCTGGCGGAGGAGCTTGCCCCGCGGGATCACGTCCCGGTAGTAGCCCTCGAGGATGAGGAGCTGCTCCGGGGGGAGGGAGGCGAGGAAGGCCTGGTAGCCCTGCATGTCGAACTGCCCCTGCTCCGTCACGAACTGCGGGCGGAGGTAGTCCGGAGGGCTGAAGCGGGCCGCCTCGCTGATCTCGGCGTCCGAGACGGTGATGCCGCGCTCGTCGAGCGCCTGCTGGATGAGGATCTGCGTGACGACCTCGTCGAACGCGGCGTCCTCGATCTCCCGGTTCTGCTGGGTGCTGATGAGGCCTTCCTGCGAGCGCTGCACCTGGTCGTAGATGCGGCGGTACGCGGCCATGTAGGCCTCGTACATGACCGGGTCGCCGTTGACGCTGCCGATCTCGCCGACGCTGCCGGCGCTGCGGCCCGTCGCGTCCATCCCCCACTCGAAGACCATCAGCGCGACGAACGCCAACGCCGTGAACAGCATGATGGGCTTCGTCGCTTCCCTCATCTGACGCATCATAAGACGGCGTCTCCTGCGGCCCGAAACGGGATGGAACGTGCGCTGCGCAAGGGCGGAAGCATAACCGGTCCATCCCCCCGCCTCAACGGAAACGCGCCCTCCCGGGGGGAGCGTTTCCACGCCGGATACGAACGAGGGCGAGTGCCGGTTCCCTGCGGGGGACGCGGCCGTGTTTCGTTGACACGTTTTCCGGCCGATCCGTATCTTCCGGGCCGACTCGCGGCGCGCCGTCGCCGCCGGTGCGTCCGTCCCGACGTTTCCCCCGGTAGCCTCCGGAGTCCCCTTGACCGAGTCCGTGGCAGAAGAGATCCGGACGCTGGAGTCCCTGGTGTGGTCGGAAAGGGATCCGGAAGGGCGGGGATTCGCGGTGCTGGCCGACGCCTTTCGCCGCGCCGAGCAGCCGCGCCGGGCGTTCGAGATCCTGAACGAGGGGCTCACGCGCCTGCCCGCCTTCACCCCGGGGCACGTCGTGGCCGCCTGCCTCTACGTCGAGCAGGGGCTGCACCAGGAGGGTGAGATCGCCGCCCGCCGCGCGCTCGAGCTGGACCCGGACAACGTCCGGGCGCTCGCGTGGCTCGCGCGCGCGCTCCAGGGCGTCGGGAAGACGGAGGAGGCGGAGCGGACCCTCGCGACGCTCCAGGAGCTCGAGCCGGAGGTCCTGGCGGAGGAGGGGCTCGCGGAGGGGGAATCGGCGCTCGCGGACGCCGTGGAAGCGGCCGCTCCGGCCCTCGACGGATCGCCGCTGGAAGGGCTGGAGCTCGCCGAGCCCCCGGAGCCGATCGCGGAGCCCGCCGATCTCGCGCCGGACGAAGTGCCGATCCTGGAGGCCGCGGCGCTCGCGCCGGACGAGCCGACGCTGGACGTCGGAGAT
>CAZOYA010000022.1:22866-26281 GCA_964583815.1 uncultured Gemmatimonadaceae bacterium
GCCGCGGCGCTCGCGCCGGACGAGCCGACGCTGGACGTCGGAGATCTCGCGCCGGACGAGCCGATCTACGACGCCGCCGATCTCGCGCCGGACGAGCCGACGCTGGACGTCGGAGATCTCGCGCCGGGGGAGCCGGTCTACGACGCCGCCGATCTCGCACCCGACGAGCCGGTCTACGAGATGTCGGATCTGGCGCCCGCCGTCGAAGTCGAAGACCGCGCCGATGAGCCGGTCCTCGAGGTGACGGCGCTCGCGCCCGACCCGGCGTCCGAGGACGAGCCCGTGCTGGACATCGGCGCGCTGGCTCCGACGCCCGGCGGCGACGAGCCGCTCCCGAGCGTCGCGGAGGTCACCGAAGAAGCGTCTCCGGCGGAAGAGCCGGCCGTGGGTGAGGAGGGCGGGCTTCCCGAAGAGGAGCTGGTCCTGGACGAGCACGGCCTCGACGCGGACGTGGAGGAGGAGCTGGTGCTCGACGTCCGCTCCCTGGAGCCCGATGCCGAGGACGGTGAATCCCCGGCGGGCGGCGACTCCGGTGCGGACGCCGCGACGGCCGGGCACGGCGACGCCGACGCGGAAGACGGGCCCAGGGCGGAGGAAGAGCCCGCGACGGAGGAGGAGCCCGCCGCGCAGCCCGCCGCCGTCGCGCCGGCGCAGGAGGGCGAGCCGTCGGCCGACCGTCCCGGCCCGGGCGCGCCCCGGATCTACACCCGCACGCTCGGCGAGCTGTATGCGCGGCAGGGCTTCACGGAGCGCGCCGCCGACGTCTTCCGACAGCTCCTGGCGGAGAGCCCGGGCAACACCGATCTCGAGCGGCGCCTCGCCGAGCTCGAGAGCGCCCTGGAGCACGGTCGGGGCGGCGAGGGGATCCTCGCCGGCGCGCAGGAGCCCCCCCGGCCCACCGAGCGCGAGCGCGACGAGGAGCTCGAGGAGCTGGCGCGGGACCTCACGATGAGCCGCGAGTCCCCGACCGACGTGGAGTCGCCGTTCGGGTGGGCCGGCGAGGCGGAGGCGGCGGACGGGGAGCGGGCCGCCGCGAGCAGGGACCCGGTCGGGCCCTCCGTCGCGGAGTACTTCGGCTCGCTGCTCTCCTGGCGTCGGGAGTCGCCGGAGTGAAGATCGCCGTGATCCACGGCCCGAACCTGAGGCTGCTGGGGCGGCGGGAGCCGGAGGTGTACGGGCGGGACACGCTCGCCGACATCGACGCGCGCCTCCGGGAGACGGCGGGCGAGCTCGGGGTCGAGATCGTGAGCTTCCAGTCGAATCACGAGGGGGAGATCCTCGACTTCATCGAGGACGCCTCGCGCGACGTCGCGGGGTTCGTGATCAACCCGGGCGCGCTCACGCACACCTCGATCGCGCTGCGTGACGCCCTCGCCGGAGTGGGGCTGCCGTTCGTCGAGGTGCACCTCTCGAACACGGCCGCGCGCGAGCCCTTCCGCCACCACTCCCATCTCTCGGGGGTGGCGGCGGGTGTGGTTTATGGGTTCGGCGTGCACAGCTATCTTCTTGGGCTGCGGGGCCTGGTAACCCGCATCGGCGGCTGAGGCCGCCGACGGAACCATCCTTCCTTCGAACATCACGCGAGGCCTCGCATGGCGAGCACCGCGGACTTCCGCAACGGGATGGTCCTGGAGATCGACGGCGAGCTCTGGGCCATCACGTACTTCCAGCACGTGAAGCCCGGAAAGGGCGGCGCTTTCGTGCGCACCAAGCTCAAGAACGTCCTGACCGGCAACGTGCTCGACCGGACCTACCGCGCCGGCGAGAAGGTGCAGGACGTCCGGCTGGAGCGCCGACCCGTCACCTACAGCTACACGGACGGCGTCCTCTACTATTTCATGGACGCGAACACCTTCGACATGATCCCGATCGCGGGTGATCTCCTGGGTGAGGACCAGCTCAAGTACCTCAAGGAGAACATGGAGTGCGAGGGGCTCGTCCATAACGATCGGGTGATCAGCGTGGAGCTCCCGCAGTTCGTCGAGCTGGAGGTGACGCAGACGGATCCGGGCTTCAAGGGCGACACCGCGCAGGGTGCGACGAAGCCGGCGAAGCTCGAGACGGGCGCCGTCATCCAGGTCCCGCTCTTCATCGAGGAGGGCGATGTCCTGAGGATCGACCGGACCGAGGACAAGTACCTCTCGAGGGTGAACGCATGATCGATCTGGAGTTCATCGAGCGACTGATCCATGCGTTCGACGAGAGCGGCGTGGACTCCCTGGAGATCGAGCGCGGGGGGACCCGGGTGAAGCTGGCGAAGACGCCGCCCGTCACCCTCGCCGCCGCACCCCAAGCGGCGCCCATGCCCCTCGCGGCCGCTCCGGCCCCGGCGCCCGCTTCCGCACCGGCTCCCGCCTCGCAGGGAGACGGATCCGCGGCCGGGGGGAGCGCCGCTCCCGCCGCGAAGGAGAACCTGGTCGAGGTCACCTCCCCGATGGTCGGCACGTTCTACCGGGCCCCGGCCCCGGACGCCCCCCCGTACGTCGAGGAGGGGAGCCAGATCGCCGTGGGCGACACGCTCTGCATCATCGAGGCGATGAAGCTCATGAACGAGATCGAGGCGGAGGTGAGCGGCACGGTGGTCGAGATCTGCGTGGAGAACGCGCAGCCGGTGGAATTCGGCCAGGTCCTTTTCCGGGTCCGTCCGGCCTGACGCGCGCGCGTCGGCCCGCCGAGCCCAGTCCGCTCCCCGATCCGGGGAGCCGAGGCGCGTCCGGACCCGCCGGGGCCGGGCGCGCTGCGCACACGGAGGCAACGGTTTGTTCCAGAAGGTCCTGATCGCCAATCGCGGCGAGATCGCCCTGCGCATCATCCGCGCGTGCCGCGAGCTCGGGGTCAAGACGGTCGCCGTCTACTCGGAGGCCGACCGGGAGTCGCTGCACGTACGCTTCGCGGACGAGGACGTGTGCATCGGCCCCGCGGCGGCGGCGGAGAGCTATCTCAAGATCTCCCGCATCATCGCGGCCGCGGAGGTGACCGGGGCGGAGGCCATCCACCCGGGATACGGCTTCCTCGCCGAGAACGCGGAGTTCAGCGAGATCTGCGGTCGCTCCGACCTCGTCTTCATCGGCCCGACGCCCGAGCAGATCCGGCTCATGGGCGACAAGGCGACGGCCCGGCGCACGATGATGGAGGTCGGCGTGCCGACGGTGCCCGGCTCGGAGGGGATCGTCGAGGACGTCGACGAGGCGAAGCGGATCGCCGGGGAGATCGGCTATCCGATCATGATCAAGGCCTCGGCCGGCGGGGGCGGGAAGGGCATGCGCATCGCCGACGCCCCCGAGACGTTCGTGAAGCACCTGACCGCCGCGCAGACCGAGGCGCGCGCGGCGTTCGGCGATCCCGGCGTGTACCTCGAGCGCTGCATCCTGAAACCGCGCCACGTCGAGATCCAGGTGTTCGGCGACCGGCACGG
>CAZOYA010000023.1:0-26010 GCA_964583815.1 uncultured Gemmatimonadaceae bacterium
GATGGCCCGCGCGGGGCGGGCTCCCGCGGACGTGGTGACGCTTTGGTGACGCCTACTCGCTACGCGACCTGAGGTCGGCCGCGATGCCCCTGAGCATGTCCGCTTGCTCATCGATGAGAGCTGCCAGGGCAGCTTGACTCTCCGGCTGCGGCGTGGATCGGCCGATACTCCAAGAACGGACAGCGTCGTAGGAGACGCCGAGCCGCTTCGCTATCTCGCCGAGGGTTGGCGTAGATGCTTTGAGAGCGCGCTTCACGAGCAAGGAAGCCTCCGGGTCTACAGGCGTCACTGATCCCCCGTACGATACACAAATAGTTGACTTATCCCAAGCCTCTACACATATTGCGTATGTAGCAGAGAGCAGGGCCAACGTCCAACCGGAGGCACCGAATGGAGATGACCGAGAGGCAGATTCAGGAGCTCGCCAAGACGATCGCCGCTGGCTACCGCGCGGGGATCCGCCACGAAACGCCCGCCCGGCGCCGTGAGCGCCATGAGCGGACGTTCCGCACTGTGGAGCGGGTGGAGCGCGCGTTCCGGCTCATGGATCGCGTGAGCAGCCGGCGCGAGCGCCTCGAGCGCCGGCAGGCGGGGGAGGTGGCCCGTGTCTGAGCACGCCACGGACTCGCAAGAGCGGCTGGTGGATGGGCTCGTGCATCTCCGCGCCAAGATCCACCTCGCGGCGCGCACGGACCTTCACGCCGAATTCTTCTACGGCGACCCCCGGAACGAGGTGGTTGCGTTTATCGAACAGCAGTGCAGAGAGCCCGCGGTGGAGCTGGGGATCCTCGCTGACGCAGCGGCGGTCCAGACGGACGCCGATTGGATCATGGTGGCGCACCTCGTCCAGGGGCTTGCTCCGACACTCAAGGAAGCCGTTGCGATGGAGAAGGAAGAGCCCTTGATGTTCGAGTGCCTACGGGCCGCCCGCGCGATCACCACCAGCGCGCTGCGGATCGCGCTTCCCAGGGTCGGTGGGCGCATGCCCGAGGAGGTGGTCCATGTCTGAGGGTCGGCGTTGGAGGGTGACGTTCGCGGAGGTGTCGCAGGCGTCACGCGCGCTCCTGGAGGCGTTGGGGGTGCGAGAGGGCGACCTAATCGGCATCGAGGGAGACCGCGCCGCCGTCTGCCGCCAGCTCTACGGCCAGGAGGCGCGCACGCTGTTCCAAGCCATGGACGGCGGTACGGGCGCGCACATCCTCTGGGCGCCCCGCACGCCGCAGCTCCAGCTCGTTCGCGTCGAAGATGCCGATGGGGTGGCCCGTGTCTGAGGCACAGCAGCAGTACGAGGTCGTCTACGAGGTCGTGGCGCCGATCCCCGCCATGGGTGCAATGCCCGGGGACACCTTGGTGGTGGAGGAGCACACGGTGCATCTCGTGCGCGACCTCGGGCCCATTCCGGTCATGCAACACCATGGTCGAGCGCTCCGCTGGCTCCAGGGGGTCGGAAGGCCGCAGTCCGGTGCGGACCTGGCGGTGATCCGATGATCCGCGAATACGACGTCCGACAGCTTCCGGCCCGCGTGCAGCTCGCGTTGCGCCGGTACGGCGTGGGGCCCGAGAGCCTCCTATCTCTGTACGATGACGGCATGGTGACGCTCAGCCGGGTGTGTGGCTCCGCGGAAGCTCGGGGCATACGCAACGTGCTCGAGGACCAGAGCCCCACGTCGTACGACTGGGGCGAGGTCCGCCTCGGCGTGGTGGAGTAGCGCCATGGCCAGGATCGAGAAGCGGGGGAACGGCCGGTGGACTATGCGCGTGTTCATCGGCCGCGACCCCGACACCGGAAAGCGGAAGTTCGTCACCCGCACGTTCGACCGTAAGAAAGACGCGGACGCGGAGGCGCGGCGCCTGGAGCGGATGCGCGACCTCGGATCGCTCACCCAGCCGTCCAAGGAGCCGCTCACGAAGTACCTCAAGCGGTGGCTGGACGAAGAGAAGGAGGGGAAGCTCCGGGCCCGCACGCTCCACGAGTACCGCGGTATGGTCAAGCGGTACATCGAGAAGCCGCCCGAGGGCGCCCCGCCCATCGGTGCGATCCCGCTGCACCGGCTCACCCCGGCCGCGTTCTCCGGCCTGTACGCCTTCCTCTGGAAAGAGCACGGCCTCGCACCCCGCACGCTCCAGTACCTCCACACGGTGCTCCGTCAGGCGCTCGGGTACGCTGTACGGACCGGCGCGCTCGCGAGGAACCCCACGGACCACGTCAGCCCCGCCACGCAGCTCCGGGGCACCAGCGGCGCCGACGCGGCCGCCAAGAAGACCGTGCGCGCCATGAGCGAGGAAGAGGCCGCCCGTTTCCTCGAGGCCGCACGGAGCGACCGCTACTACGCGCTGTGGGCCGTGCTGCTCACGGGCGGCTTACGCCCCGGTGAGGCTCTCGGGCTCGAGTGGGAGCACGTGAACCTCGAGGAAGGCAAGATCCACGTGCAGCAGGCCCTCACGCGCGTCGGGGTGAAGGGCTGGAAGCGCGTTCCTCCGAAGACTGCGAAGGCCCGGAGGGTCGTGGTGCTGCCGGAGGTGGCGGTGTCCGCCCTACGCGCCTGGCGGGCCGCACAGGCCAAGGGGCGGCTCCTCCTGGGCACCGAGTACGAGGACCACGGCTTCGTATTCACGACGGAGTTTGGCGCGCCCCTCGACGGCTCCAACCTCTACGCGCGCAACTTCAACCGGATCATGGCCGCGGCCAAGCTGGGCACGTGGGAGAAGGTCCGGGTGGGGAACCGGGTGAAGAAAGAGCAGGACCGATTCCGGCCGGCGTTCCGCATGTACGACCTCCGGCACACGTGCGCGACCCTGTTGCTGAAGCGTGGCGTAAACCCGAAGATCGTGCAGGAGCGGCTCGGGCATGCCTCGATCACGCTGACGCTCGACACGTACAGCCACGTGCTTCCGGACATGCAGGAGGGCGCGGCGGACGAGCTACAGGCCATGTTCAGTGGCAACGGGGTGCGGTAACCAAGCACAACCCGGAGGCCGGACCATAGATCACTACGGGACAATGACGCGGGGTCACCCTCGAGGGCGACGCCTCGCATTGATCACTGCTATCCTCGCGACCATTGCGTCGTTGGTGCTGGCGGTGTTGCCAGCCCTCCAGGGTCCCGTCCGTTACGATCCAAGTCTAGCCGTGCTAACGGCGACCTTGATCGCCTTGGTCTGGTACACCTTCTTCGCGTACGTCGCCGCCGCAAAGCTTGAGCCGTCGTATGTACGCGTCGGGCTCGATCGAGACGGGTACGAGCTCGAGCCCCGGATAGAGAATCCGACTCGCCGCAGTCTGCGAGCCCGCATCTGGATGAAGGTTTGGGCTGGCGGTGTCCCGCAAGAGCAGTCTGCGTTCTATTCCGGCGCCGACGAGCGATTCTTTGGCCCTGAGGCGCGGCTGAAAGGCTCCGTACAAGCCAAGGAGTACTTCAAGGTCACGCGCGACGATTTCGGTGAGGAGGTTCCCGGCCTGCCCGAAATCTTCGTCATGCTTCGCGTCAAATGGACCGACGACTCCGATGAATCCGGCGACACCGGACCGCGCTACTATCGCGTTCCGGCTAGAGGCGACGTGATCGCCGTTGTCGCGAAGGAGAACATTGAGCGGCTGTTCCCCCCTTGCGCTGGGGAGATTGCGGGATCGGGCGTTGGGCGACGCTCGGGTGACAGCCCGTCCAAACAGGGGCGAAAAGGGCCGAAAAGCATGGTCGGCCGGAAGCGGTGTAAGTGGTTGTCGCGACTACCGTAACGTAACGTCGGCAAACGTGGCCAAAATCACTGTTTCCGACTCATAATCGGTAGGTCCCAGGTTCGAGCCCTGGCGGGCCCACTCTCCGTGGCGTGCACTCGGCCCCTTCCGGACAGGCACCGGGAGGGGCTCGTCGTAGCCGCCGACGGGACCGGGAGGCCGCCGGTAGTCGAGCGAGCGCGCCGGTCCGGCGCCGACGCTGCGCAGGACCGCCCGGTTCTTGCATGGGCACGTCCCGGCAACGATCGTGCAGGCCCATCGCGGACCGCTAGGGAGGGGGCGGCCATGGAGGGCTCGGAATCCAGGCATCCGGGTAGCGCCGCGGCCAGGCTCGTGGCGCTCGCAGCCGAGCGCGACGACGAGGCGCGCAGCCTGCGTGCGCTGCTCGACGGGGCGGCGGTCGGGCTCGCGCTCCTGGACGAGAACGGACGCTTCCTCAGCGTGAACCGAGCGCTCGTCGACCTGCTCGGTCAGGAGGAGGAGGCGCTCCTCGGCATCATGGTGCCGGAGCTCCTGGAGGGTGCGGCGGTCGACACCGCGCGGGGCGCCCTGACGGGCGCCGAGGGCTCGCACGAATGGTCCCTGCGCCGCGCCGACGGCACGTCCTCCGAGGTGCGCGTCACGCTCTCCGCTCTCCCCGAAGACGCGTCGGGTAGGACGCGCTTCGCGGCCACGGTCGAGCGGCTCCCGGGCTCGCGTGACGTCCTCTATCGCGAGCTGAAGGCGAGCGAGGCGCGACTCCACGCGCTCGTCGAGGCGTCTCCCCTCGGGATCGTCGTGATGGACCGGGACGGCTACCCGGTGTTCTACAATCCGATGGCCGAGGAGCTGCACGGCATCCCGATCGACGCGGCGGCTCGGAACGGCTGGGCCGACGCGGTCCATCCCGAGGACCGGGAGCGCGTGACCACGAACTGGTACGAGGCGGCGCGCTCCGGGACGCGCTGGGCAGACACGTATCGCTTCCGGCATCCGGACGGCCGGATCGTCTGGGTGAGCGGGCGCGCGGCACCCATGCGCCTCGATGGCGAGATGATCGGCTTCGTCGGCACGCTGGAGGACATCACGGCGCTGAAGGCCGCCGAGGCGGAGCTCGCGGACCTCTTGGCACGCGAGCGAGCGGCGCGCGCCGAGGCGGAGCGGCGTGCCCGGGGGGAGGGTGCGCTCCGGCGTGCCGCCGCGGCGGTCGTGGCGTGCGCCACGTCGGCCGAAGCGACCCGGGAGATCGCCCGCAGCGCGCTGGCCGCGACCGGCGCGGACGGCGCCCTCGTGGAACGGATCACGGAGGACGGACGTCGGCTGGTGATCGAGGCCGCGGCCGGTCGAGGCACACCCGTGGCGGGAAGGAGCGTCACCTACGAGGGCTCGCTGACGCAGAGGGTGATCGAGGGCTCGGAAGCCGTGATCGTGGAGCGGCTGGCGGAGGTGACGCACCGGGTGCCGCAGGGCATCGTGGATCTCCGGCCGAGCGATGCCGCGCTCGCGGTCCCGCTGCGGGGACAGCATGGGGTCATCGGGGGCCTGGTCCTGCTGCGCAGCGCCGACCGACCGCGCTTCGATCGTGAGAACCTCGAGCGTGCCCGGATCTTCGCGGACCTCGCGGCGCTGGCTTTCGACAAGATCCGGCTCCTCGAGGAGTCGGAGGGGCGCCGTCGGGACCTGGAGCGCGTGATCGAGAGCCGTGCCCGGCTCATGCGCGGCTTCTCGCACGATGTGCGAAATCCGCTGGGCGGGGCCGACGGCTTCCTGGCGCTCCTGCAGGAGGGGATCGGCGGCATGTTGCCGGCCGCACAGATGGACAAGATCACCCGCGCGAGGCGCGCGATCGCCCGCTCGGTCCATCTCCTCGAGGACCTCCTCACGATCGCGCGGGCCGAGGCCGGGCAGATCGACGTCCGGTGGGGGCCGACGGACGTGCTGGAGACGGTGCGGGAGGTGGCGGAGACCTACCGCGTGCAGGCCGCGGCGAAAGGCCTCGATCTCGGCATCTTCCTCCCCGGGGATCTGCCTCCGGTCCGCAGCGACGCCGACCGGATCGGTCAGGTGCTCTCGAACCTCCTCTCGAACGCCGTGAAGTACACGGACCGGGGGCGGATCGACGTGACCGTCGCCGAACGCGCGGGCACCCCGACGACCGATCCGGGCGACTGGATCACGATCGAGGTGCGGGACACCGGAGCCGGGATCCCGCCGGAGAAACGGCATCTGCTCTTCCGCGAGTTCACCCGCCTCGATCCCGCGGGACGGCACGGGGCCGGGGTGGGCCTCGCGATGAGCCGGATGATCGCCGAGGCGCTCGGCGGGCGCCTCACGGCGTCGAGCGAGCCTGGAGCCGGCTCGGTCTTCACGCTGTGGCTCCCGTCGACGCGAAACGACGGGGACTGAACGGGTGGGGCGGGGTGGAGCCGCCGGGCCCGGCCCGGATCGCCCTCAATCCTCCCCGGGCTCCGGCGGCCGCCGCCGTCGCTTCGTCTCGCTCCTCCGCCGCTTCTCCTCGACGCGCCGCCGCCGCTCGCGCGCGGGAACCTTCGTGGGGATGCGCGGCTCGGGCGTCCGCGCCCGTTCCTCGAGCGCGGCCCGGAGCCGCTCGAGCGCGCGGGCGCGGTTCCGGTGCTGGCTGCGCTCCTCGCGCGCGACCACGCGGATCCCGGTGGGCAGGTGGACGAGCCGCACCGCCGACTCGGTCCGGTTCTGGTGCTGCCCGCCGGGGCCGCCCGCGCGGAAGGTCTCGACGCGGCATTCCGCCAGGAGCTCCTCGTCGCTCGGGGGGATCGGGGGTCGATCCTCGGGATGGTCGGTCATGGTCGGATCCTGCACGCCGCGGTATGGAACTCGCAGCGACTTCTGAGTAGTCTTCCGGCCTGATCGGCTCCACCAACCGGGCTCCATGATCTACGACCGTGCGGACCAGAATCCGGGCGCGAACCTCCTCTTCGTGCTCGCGTGCCTGGTGGTCGTGGTGCACGGGCTCCGCATCGCCGCCCCGATCCTGCTGCCCTCGGCGCTCGCGCTGTTCCTGGCGGTCCTGAGTCTGCCGATCATGCTGTGGCTGCGCGAGCGGCGCGTGCCCGGATGGTTCGCCATCACCCTCACGCTGCTCGTCAACCTGGCCGCGCTGGGGCTCCTCGTCGCGATCGTGAGCCGCTCCGTCTCCGAGCTCCAGACCCAGCTCCCGCGCTACCTGGCGGCCACCCAGGAGCTCCAGGAGCGGTGGCTGGCCGCGCTCGAGGCCCGCACGGACGTCGTGCTCACCGACTACCTCACCATGGACCTCGTCGATCCCTCCGCGATCCTCGACGTCGTGCGGGGAACGGTGGGGCGGGTGGCGCAGTTCGTGTCGATGACGTTCCTGGTCTTCCTCATCATGGCGTTCATGCTGAGCGAGGCGGTGGTGTTCCCGGCGAAGTTCCACCACGTGCTGGGCGCCGCGACCCGCAACGAGGATCACCTCCGCAAGATCGTGACCGAGATCCAGACCTATCTCGGCATCAAGACCATGATCTCCCTGGCCACGGGCGCCCTGATCGGAGCCTGGGCCTACGCGACGGACCTCGATTTTCCGCTCCTGCTCGGGCTGATCGCGTTCGTGTTCAACTACGTGCCCACCGTCGGCTCGATCCTCGCCGCGATTCCGGCGCTCGTCCTCAGCCTGATCCTGGTCGGCACGATCGGGCACGCGATCCTGGTGCTCTCGGGCTACGTCGTCGTGAACATGCTGCTCGGCAACATCCTCGAGCCGACGCTCCAGGGCCGTCAGCTCGGGCTCTCGACGCTGGTCGTGATCCTCTCCCTCCTCTTCTGGGGATGGGCGTGGGGCCCGCTGGGCGCGCTCCTGTCGGTGCCGCTCACGGTGATCGTGAAGATCTGGCTCGAGAACACGCGGGACCTGCGCTGGGTCGCGGTCCTCCTCGCCAAGACGCCGCCTCCGGAGCCCGTCGAGGTGCCGGACGTGGTCGAGTCGCTGGGGTAGCCCGATGCCGCGTGTATCCTTCGACGAGCTCCCCGACCACGGCCGGCTCTGGGTCTTCCCGATCTCCCGCGCGCTCGAGACGGAGGAGGAGGGCCGGCTTCTCGCCGAGGTGGACGCGTTCCTCGAGGGGTGGGCGGCGCACGGACGGCCCCTCCGCTCGGCGCGCCGCCTCGACCAGGGTCGCTTCCTCCTCGTCGGCGTGGACGTCGATGCGGAGGCTCCGTCGGGCTGCTCGATCGACGCGCTCGTCCACCGGCTCCGTGATCTCGCGGAGCGGCGGGGCTTCACGCTCACGGACCACGAGCCGGTGCGTTACCGGCCGCCGGAGGCGCCCGCCGAGATCCGCGCCGTGCCGCGCGGCGAGTTCCGCCGACTGGCGGCGGAGGAAGCGATCACGCCCGAGGTACGGGTCTTCGACACCACCCTCACCCGCGTGGGGGATCTGCGACGCGAGGGGCTCGAGCGTCCGGCGCGGACGAGCTGGCACGCCCGGGCCTTCTTCCGCGCTCGTCCGGGCGCCTGAGCGACCCGGACGGGGGAGCCGCGCCGAGGCGCTCGGCGAGGAAGCGGGCCACCTGCTCGTCGGCCCAGAAGCGTGGCCGCCAGGGGGAGCCTTCGAGAAACCCGACGTGACCCCCGCGCTCGTGCAGGAGGAGATGGAGGCACGGATTGCCACGGGCCTCGCGGACCGGAACGTCCTCGGGCGGCAGGAACGGGTCGTCGGTCGCGTGCACGAGCAGGGTCGGCACCCGCACGCGGCCGAGGTACGCCTTGCTGCTGCACGATGCATAGTAATGCGCGGCGTCCTCGAACCCGTGCAGCGGCGCCGTCACGAGGTCGTCGAAGGCCCGCAGGCTCCGCGCGCCGAGCGCGGCCGCGAGGTCCAGGTGGTCCTCGAGCCGGGCCCGCTTGGCGCGGACCTTCTCGCGCAGCGAGCGCAGGAAGTACGTGGCGTAGAGCCGCCCCATGGTGGAGGCTTCGAGGAGCGCGCACCCCGCGGCGAGGTCGTAGGGCACCGAGATCGCCGCGGCCGCGTCGAGGAGTGGAGCGCCCCCGTCCGCCCGCTCGCCCATCAGCTTGAGGAGGATGTTGCCGCCGAGCGAGAAGCCGACCGCGCCGAGCCGGCGCTGCGGGTGCCGGCGCCGCAGCATCTCGAGGACGTACACGGGGTCCTCGGTCGCGCCCGAGTGGTAGAAGGTGCGCGCGCGGTTCGGCTCGCCGCTGCATCCGCGGAAGTTGAGCGCGACGGGGCGCAGGCCGAGCGCGTGGAGCCGGGCCGAGACGCTCCGCACGTAGCCCCGGCTCGAGGACCCCTCGAGGCCGTGGAGCACGAGCACGAGCGGGGCTTCCGGCGCGGGATCCGGGCCCCAGTCGAGATCGAGGAAGTCGCCGTCCGGCGTCTCGATCCGCTCGCGCCGCACGGCGAAGGGCTCCCTGGTCCGGAGCACCCGCGCCACGAGCGTCTGCAGGTGCGGGCCCGGGGCCCACGGCGCCGGACGGAACGGATCGGGGTCGAAGGGCATGGGAACGTCGACGCTCGGGAGGAGAAGGGCCGCGGGCGCGCCCCGCGCGAGCGGTCCGGGCGGCCCGTGCTCCGCGTCGGCGCGCGCTCCAGGAAGATAGCCATTGTCGGAGGAAGGGGGCTCTACGGACGCACGTGGCGTGCGGGCGGCCTGCTGCTCGCGGTCGCGGCGCTCGCGCCGGGCGCGGTCGTCGCCCAGGCCGCCTCGAGGGGAGACGGCACGCCCGCCGCCGTTCCGTACACCTTCCGGTGGGCGCTCCAGCGCCCCGGGGACCTCCTGCGGTACAACCGCGTGGAGGCGCTCTCGATCGGCGCGCGGGGGTCGGCGCTTCCGACCGTGGCCGGTCGGCCCGTCTCGCTGATCGGCACGGCGCGCCTGGGGCTCGGAGACCTCCGTCCCGACCTCAGGGTCGAGGCGCGCCACGCGGGGCTCGGCCGCACGGACGTGCTCGCGCTCTACCACGAGCTCGCCCCCATGGACGGAGACCCCTTCGCGCGCTCCCCGTTCGCCTCCCTGATGGCGCTCCTCGCCGGGCGCGACGACGCGGACTGGTACGTCCGCACCGGCATCGAGCTGGCGCTCGCCCGCGCCGGCAGCCGCACCCTCGCCTGGCGGGTCGCGATCCACACCGAGCGGCACCGCGCGGCGGAGACGAGCACACGGATCGCCCTCCCGCGCGCGTGGGACCGGGACGGGACCTTTCGGCCCAACCCGGCGGCGGACGAGGGGTGGGAGCACGCGCTGGAGGGATCGGCGGGCTGGATCACGAGCTTCGACCCGCGCGAGCTCCGCTTCGGCTTCGATCTCGAGGGGCTCGCCGCGATCGGCGCGCACGACTTCGCGCGCGGCGCCGCCACGGTGCACGCGGGGCTGCCGCTTCCCGCCGGTCTCGGCGCGGATCTCGCCCTCCGGATCGCGGGCGCGACCGGGGCGGTCCCGTTGCAGCGGCTCTGGGCCGTCGGCGGCCCGGCCACCCTCCGGGGCTACGGACCCCGGGCGCGGACGGGACCCTGCGCGTGGACCGCCCGCGCGGAGCTCGGTCACGGAATCGGCGCCGTCGACGTCGTGGGTTTCATGGACGCGGGATGGGCGGGAAGGTGCGACGCGCGGCTCGGCGCGGAAGGGGAGGAGGACGCGCTCGCGAGCTGGGGGCTCGCGGCCTACCTCGTCGACCGCGTCATCCGCGTGAGCTGGGGACGGGCGGTGGACGGCTCCCGCGAGCGACTCGACCTCCTCGTGTCGATCGCGGGCTGGCGCTGACGACTCACGGGTGGAGCGGGTCGCGGCCGCCGCGAATCAGGCCGATGAACCATCGGGTCCGCGTTTCCCGTATGGCAGGGAGACGAGGGGCCGGAAGCGGCCGGCCGGGAGGCCGACGCACCAGCCCATTTTCGTTTGCACCATCATGCACTAAACAGTCATAACTAAAAATATCCTTGTGGGCATTGACGATATCCGAGCACTCGTTTACGCTGTTCACCATGTCGATTCAGCGGGAGGACGTCCTCGCCCGCGCGTGCGACCTGTATCTGGCCGAGGGACTCGACGGTTTCACGATGCGGAAGCTCGCTCGGGCGGTGGGGGTGACGGCGCCGGCGCTCTACCGGCACTACGCCAGCAAGGAGGCGGTGCTCTGCGATCTCGTGCGCGAGGCGTACGGTCGCTTCACGAGCTACCTGTACCGGGCGCTGGAAGGCCGGACCCCGGCGGAGCGGCTGCGGCACGCCGGGGAGGCGTACCTCTCGTTCGTGCTGGAGCACCCGCACTGGTACCGGATGGTCTTCGTGGCGCCGGAGCACCTGGGGCTGGGCGCGCTTCCGGAGGACATCGAGACCCAGGGCTGCGCGGTGCACCAGTTCTGGGTCGATCGGCTGCGCGAGTGCATGGATGCGGGACTGCTGGAGCAGGACGATCCGGTGCAGGTGGGACTGACCCTGTGGGCCCATGCCCACGGGCTCATCCGTCTCTACCAGAGCGGACAGCTCCGGATGTCGGAGGAGGCCTTCCGCGGGCTCTACATGGCGTCCGCGCGCCGTCTGATGATGGGCGTGGCGACCGAGGCACACCGAGAAGCGCTGGCCGGGGGCGGGACCACGGTCACGTCGCCGGCGGGATGAGGAGGCGGGAAACGATGCGGGGAACCGGAACGACGAAGCAGAAGATGAGGACGGCCGCCCGGTCGATGATCGGAGCGGCCTTTCTGATCGCGGGCGGCGCCGCGGGTCTCGGGGCGCAGCAGGTGCCGGAGCGTGGGTCGAAGCCCCTCGCCGAGGAGGAGCCGGCGGTCACGCGGCTCTCGATCGGGGAGGCGGTGCGCACCGCGCTCGACCAGAGCCGGGAGGTCCGTGCCGCGCGGCTGGCCCTGGAAGAGGCGGAGGAGCGCGTCTCCGAGGCATGGAGCGCGGTGTATCCGTCGCTCGACTTCAACGCGAGCTACACCCGGAACGTCTCGCCGTCGGTGAACTTCCTCCCGGCGGCGATCTTCGATCCGACGGCGGGTCCGGACGACTACATCGCGGTCCAGTTCGGCGCGGACAACACCTGGCAGTCCACGATCGCGCTCGAGCAGCCGCTCTTCTCGCCGGGCGCGTTCATCGGCGTGGGCGCCGCGGGTCGGTTCCAGACGCTGCAGGAGGAGGTCGTGCGGGGACGCGTGCACGAGGTGGTCACGCAGGTCCGCTCCTCGTACTACGACCTGCTGCTGGCCCAGGAGCAGAAGCGCCTGATGGAGAACTCCGTGCGGCGGGTTCGCCAGTCGCTCGAGGAGACGCGCGCGCTCAACCGGGCCGGGCTCAGCTCCGACTACGACGTCCTCCGTCTGGAGGTCGAGCTCGCGAATCTCGAGCCGAACCTCCGCCGCGCGGGCCACGCGGTGGAGCAGGCGCGTCGCGCGCTCGCCGTCGCGCTCGCGCTCGACCCGTCGGAGCCGCTCGAGGTGGCGGGCTCGCTCGCGACCATGAACCTGGCCGATCCTGCCCAGAACACGCCGGCGAACCTCGAGATCCTCCGCTTCGTCGGATTCCGGGACGCCAGTGTCGAGGGCGCGGAGCGCGCGGTGGAGGTCGCCTCGGAGATGAGATCCGATCTCCGCCAGCTCGAGCTCACCGAGTCGCTCCGGCGCACGGAGATGCGCCTCGAGCAGGTCGAGTACCTGCCGGAGATCACGTTCTTCGGCAACTACGTGATCAACGCGCAGGACAACGGCGGGCCGAACTTCTTCGGACGAGGCGACGGGCAGCGCGCGTACTCCCGCAACATCGGCATCCGCGTGAGCCTGCCGATCTTCCAGGGCTTCGCCCGGGACGCGCGCATCGACCAGCGGCGCGCCGTGCTCCGCCAGGCGGAGACGGAGCGGGAGCTCGCCTCCGACCAGGCGCGCGCGGAGGTGCGGGCGCTGCTCGAGCGGGCGGACGAAGCGCTGGTCCGCGCCCGCGGGCAGCAGCTCGCGGTCACGCAGGCGATGCGAGGGTTCGAGATCGCCAGCGCCCAGTACCGGGAGGGCCTCGGGAGCCAGCTCGAGCTGACGGACGCGGAGGTCGCGCTCCGCCAGAGCGAGTTCAACTACGCGCAGGCGGTCTACGACTACCTCGTCGCGCGGGCGGAGCTCGATCGGGCGACCGGTCGGGTGCCCCTCGTGGACGTGCAGGTCGAGGACGGGATCGAGTGAGGACCGGAACCATGCAGACGTTGGAGATGCATGCCATGAAGGGGATGAAGCGGTCGGGAATCGGCGGCGCCGTCGTGCTCCTCGCGCTCGGCGCGCTGTCTGGATGCGGCGGCGGCGAGGCCGGCGCCACGGCGGCGAGCGCCCAGGAGCAGGCGGGCTACACGCGGGTGATCAACGTCGAGGTGGTCGAGGTCGCCGAGGAGCCGTTCCGCGAGGAGATCCGGCTCACCGGCGTCGCCCGTGCGAACCGGGACGTCGAGATCGCGGCGGAGGAGAGCGGCGTGGTGCGGGAGGTCCTCGTCGAGAAGGGCTCCCGCGTGCAGGCGGGCCAGCCGATCCTCCGGATCGACGACCGCGTCCTCGGGGCGCAGGTGGAGCAGGCCCGGGCCCAGGCGGAGCTCGCCGAGCAGACCTGGCAGCGGCGCAAGAGGCTCTGGGAGGAGGACCGCGTGGGCTCCGAGCTCGCGTATCTCGAGGCGCGCTTCGCCGCCGAGCAGGCGGCCGCGAATCTCGAGGCGCTCCAGACGAGGCTCGAGCGGACCACCATCCGCGCTCCGTTCGCCGGGATCCTGGAGGATCGGCGGGTCGAGGTGGGCACCATGGTGAGCCCCGGCCAGACCGTGGCGCGGGTCGTGGAGCTCGGGACCGTGAAGGTCGCGGCCGGCGTGCCGGAGCGCTACGCGCCCGACGTGAAGCCGGGCGGCGAGGTGGTCGTCCGTTTCGACGTGCTGTCCGGAGAGACCTTCCCGGGCTCGATCGACTACGTCGGGGCGACCGTGAACCCGCAGAACCGGACCTTCCCGATCGAGGTCGAGATGGAGAACCCGCAGGGGCTCATCAAGCCGGAGATGGTGGCGAGCGTGGTGGTCGAGCGTCGCACGCTGTCGGAGGCGGTGGTGGTCCCGCAGGACGCCCTCGTGCGCGTCGCGGACGGCTACGTGGCGTTCGTGGCGGAGGGCGATCAGGCCCGCGCACGGCCGGTCGAGCTCGGTCCGGCGCAGCGCAACCAGGTGGTGGTGCAGTCGGGGCTGGAGCCGGGAGACCGGCTCATCGTGGTGGGCCAGCGGACCGTGGCCGATGGCGACCGGATCGCCGTCGTCGGCGGCTGAGGACGAGACGAGGACGAGCGCGCCCAGCGCAGAGGTGGGGGTACGATGAGCGAGGATCGAACGAAGGGACGGGGGACCGGCGAGGGAACCGAGCCGGGACGCCTGGAGAAGTTCCGCGAGTTCGCGATGGCCTCCTTCGCGGTGGACCACCGGACGAGCGTGATGGTGCTGCTCGCGATCATCGTGATCCTGGGCGGCCTGGCGTACCGGGCGACCCCGAAGGAGTCGTTCCCCGAGCTCGCGATCCCGATGATCGCGGTGAACACGATGTACCCGGGCGTCTCGCCGGCGGACGTGGAGTCGCAGGTGACCCGGATCATCGAGGAGGACCTCAGCACGATCAGCGAGATCGAGGTCCTGACGTCGACGTCCGTCGAGGGCTACTCGAGCATCATCGCCGAGTTCGACGCCTCGGTGAACCTGGAGGAAGCGCTCGCGAAGGTCCGTGAGAAGGTCGACCTGGCGAAGCCGGACCTGCCGGAGGACGTCGAGGAGCCGAGCATCCTCGAGTTCAACTTCTCCGAGGTCCCCATCATGCAGGTCAACCTCTCCGGCGAGTACGACCTCGTCCGGCTGAAGGAGGTGGCCGAGGACCTCCAGGACCGCATCGAGCAGATCCCGGCCGTGCTCCGCGTGGACCTGCGCGGCGGGCTCGAGCGGGAGGTGAAGGTCGACGTCGACCTCGCGCGGATGCAGTTCTACGGCATCGGCCTCGACGACGTCGTGGAGGCGATCCGCGAGGAGAACGTGAACGTGCCGGGCGGCGCGATCGACGTGGGCTCGGCGAAGTACCTGCTCCGGGTGGACGGCGAGTTCCGCGACCCGGCGATCATCGAGGACCTCGTCGTGAAGGTGGCCGACGGCCGCCCCGTCTACGTCCGCGACATCGCCACCGTGGACTTCGGCTTCGCCGAGCGGGAGAGCTACGCGCGGCTGAACGGCAGCCCGGTGGTCACGCTCGACGTCGTGAAGCGCGCGGGCGAGAACATCATCGCGACCTCCGAGGCGGTCCACGCGGCGATCGACGGCATGCGGGAGCTCTTCCCGGCGGGCACGCGCGTCGACATCACCTCGGACATGACCGAGCAGATCGAGGACATGGTCTCGAGCCTCGAGAACAACATCCTCTCGGGCCTGCTCCTGATCGTCGCGGTGCTCCTGTTCTTCCTGGGGCTCTCGAACTCGATCTTCGTCGGGATCTCGATCCCGGCCTCGATGTTCCTGTCGTTCATCGTGCTCAACCTCATGGGCATCTCGATGAACATGGTCGTGCTCTTCGCGCTGATCCTGGCGCTGGGGATGCTCGTCGACAACGCGATCGTCGTGGTCGAGAACATCTACCGGTTCATGGAGCAGGGATGGGACCGGGTCGCGGCCGCCAAGAAGGCGACCGGCGAGGTCGCGATCCCGGTGATCGCCTCGACGGCCACCACGCTCGCGGCCTTCGCGCCGCTGCTGTTCTGGCCGGGCGAGGTGGGCTCGTTCATGGCGTTCATGCCGAAGACGCTGATCATCGCGCTCACGAGCTCGCTGTTCGTCGCGCTCGTCATCGTGCCGACGCTCTGCGCGATGTACATGAGGCTCGACGGCGAGCCGCGTCCGACGCTCCGTCCGGCGGCGCGCTGGACGCTGATCGGGATCGCGGCGCTCGTGTTCCTGATCGTGGCGGCCGCGAACGCGCTCACGGCCGGGCTCCTCGCCGTGACCGGCGTGGTCCTGTGGGCGCTCCATCGGTTCGTGTTCGAGCGCGTCGGGCGGCGCTTCCAGGACCGGACGCTGCCGTACGTGATCAACCAGCTCTACGAGCCGTCGCTGCGCTGGGCGCTCGAGCACCGGTTCCTCGTGCTCGGCGGCACCGGTGCGGCGTTCGTGCTCACCATCATGGCGTTCGGGCGGTTCAACGCCGGGGTCGAGTTCTTCCCCGAGTCGATGCCGCCCGCGCAGCTCATCGTGGACGTGGAGGCGCCGGTCGGGACGCGGCCGGACGTCACCGACCGGATCGTGCAGCGCCTCGAGGAGGCGCTGCCGGGCTACGAGGGCCGGATCGACTGGGAATCGGTCGTGGCCGTGAGCGGGGGTGGAGGCGGAGGTAACTTCCTGATGGGCGGGCCCGCCGGGCCCGAGGCCGGACGGATCACGATCTCGAACGTGGACTTCCAGGACCGGCAGTACGACGCGTTCGACGTGCTGGCCGCGCTCCAGGGATCGCTCGGGAAGGATCTCGCGGGCGCCACGATCACGGTCGACAAGCCCGCCGAGGGCCCGGCCCAGGGGGCACCGATCAGCGTCGAGATCGTCGGCGAGGACCCGGTGACGCTCAAGGCTCTCTCGGACCAGGTGCTCCAGATCCTCCGCGGCTCGCCGGTCTATCCCAAGCTCGTGGGTCTCGAGAGCGACCTCGACGAGGCGCGCGCCGAGCTCTCGATCCAGGTGGACCGGGAGAAGGCCGCGCTCTACGACCTGAGCACCGTCGCCGTCGGGCAGGCGATCCGCGGCGCGATCAACGGCGTCGAGGCGGCGAAGTACCGCACCGGCAACGACGAGTACGACATCGTGGTGCGGCTCGCCGAGTCCTACCGGGAGGAGCTGGAGTCGCTCCGGGATCTCACGGTGATGGCCGAGGGCGGCATCCAGGTGCCGCTCGTGTCGGTCGCGAGCTGGACGATCGAGGACGGGTACGGCTCGATCCGGCGGAAGGACCAGGAGCGGATGGCCACGATCACCTCGGACGTGGCGGCCGGGCTCAACTCGAACGCGGTGCTGGGAGAGGTCCGGGCGGCGCTGGCGAACTTCGCGGCCAACGAGCTGCCGCCGGGCTACGAGCTGCGCTACACGGGTCAGCAGGAGGACCAGGCGGAGGCGATGGCGTTCCTGGGCGCGGCGTTCATGACCGCGCTGATGCTCATCGCCTTCATCCTGATCAGCCAGTTCAACTCCGTCGTGAAGCCGCTGATCATCCTGACGTCGGTCATCATGTCGACGATCGGCGTGCTGATCGGGCTGATGGTCTTCCGGATGCCGTTCGGGATCATCAACAGCGGGGTGGGCATCATCTCGCTCGCGGGCGTCGTGGTGAACAACGCGATCATCCTGATCGACTACATCGACGTCCTGAGGAACCGGGACGGGCTGGATCGGCGCGAGGCCCTGGTGCAGGGCGGCAAGACGCGGTTCCGGCCGGTGATCCTCACCGCGATCACGACCGCGCTCGGGCTCGTGCCGCTCGCGGTCGGGCTGAACTTCGACTTCTTCGGGCTCTACGGCTCGCTCTCGCCCGAGCTCTTCTGGGGCGGCGAGCAGGCCGCGTGGTGGGGCCCGATGGCGATCGCGATCATCGCGGGCATCCTGTTCGCGACGTTCCTGACGCTCGTGCTCGTGCCCGTGATGTACTCGCTCGTGGACGACTTCGCGACGTTCTTCAAGAAGCACTACGTGTCCGAGGAGCACCCCGACGCGGGTACGGGCGGCGCGCGGCCGTTCCAGGGCGAGCTCGACGCGATGCCGGAGCCGTGGGTCGAGGAGCCGGAACCGGTGGGTGCCCGCCGCTCGGGGCTGCGCCGCGGCCACGGACCGCACGGCCTCGAGCCCCAGCCGGAGGGCGGGTGAGCCCGGAGGTCCCGTATCCCTGAGGTGACGAGACGCGCGGCCCCGCGCCGGTCGCATCCGGCGTGGGGCTCAGCGCATGGGGGCGAGCCTCCAGCGCACGCGCACCAGCGCCACGACGTCTCCGGCACCGTCGCGGATCTCCGCTTCGACCCGGTGGTCGAGCGGCTCCGCGACGACGTCCGGCGGCGCCGAGCGGGTGTCGCACCGGAGCGTGCCGCGCGCCTTCTTCCGGTACTCGACCTCGATGCCGAGCACGATTCCCCTGACACCGGGAGGAAGCGCAGTCACGGTGGCGAGCCCGGACGCCAGCTCGCCCAGGTTCGCGAGCGCGATGGCGTGGATCGAGCCGAGGTGGTTGCGGACCGAGCGCCGGTCGCGCAGGCGGAGGGTCGCGTGGCCGGGCTCGAGCTTCTCCACCCGCGCGCCGACGGTGCCGCTGTAGGGAACCGTCCGTCCGAGGAGGAGCGCGAAGAGCCGGCGTCCGCCCGGGAGCGGGGCGAGACGGCGCCAGAGGCCGATCAGCCGTTCGCCGGGGGAATCGTGGGCCATCGGGCTCCCCGCGTGGGTGGTTCGTGCGTGTACGGTGCGACACGGCGGGCGGCCGGGCCGGGCCGACGCGCTCGTCCCGCAATCTGGCTCGGGCGCCCGGTGCGCGGCAGGTCCCGGGCGAAGCCTACGGGCGTCCGCGAACACGGCGGGCGGCCGGAGCCGCGCGACGGCCGGACTGCGGCTCCCGCGCGCGCCCGTCGACAGGGAGGGGCGCGGTGAGCCGCGACTTCGGCGACGTCGCCGTGGACGCGCCTCTCCGACGGGTGCGGCTCGCGGAGTTCCGCCCCACGCGCCGCGACCTGTCCGGGCTGGTCGGCCTCGCGCTCCCCGTGGCGCTCGTGCAGGTCGGGATGATGTCCATGGGGGTCGTGGACACGGTGATGGTGGGCCGGGTGTCCGCCGCGGATCTCGCGGCCGTCGCGATCGGCAACCTGTACTTCTTCGGGGTCGCGGTCTTCGGCATGGGCGTGCTGTTCGCGCTCGATCCGGTCGTCTCCCAGGCGGTCGGGGCCGGCGACGAGGCCGGGGCCGCGCGCGCCGTCCAGCGCGGCATGCTGATCGCGCTCGCCCTCACCGTGCTCGCGACGACCCTGCTCCTGCCGGCCGGCCCCGTCCTCGCCGGGGCGCGTCAGCCTGCGGAGGTGGTCCCGGTCGCGGCCGGGTACGCGCGCGCGCTCGTGTGGGGCGTCTTTCCGTTCTACGCCTTCGTGGTGCTGCGACAGAGCCTCCAGGCGATGGGGCACGTGCGGCCGATCCTGATCACGGTCGTCCTGGCGAACCTGCTGAACGTGCTCCTCAACTGGATCCTCGTCTTCGGCCGGCTCGGCGCGCCGGCGATGGGGGCGGTCGGCTCCTCGTGGGCGACGAGCGCGAGCCGGTGGTTCATGGCGCTCGCGCTGCTCGCCGTCGCGTGGCCGCTGCTCCGTCCGGCCCTGCACCCGTTCCGCCGGCAGGCGCTCGCCCGCGCGCCCCTCCTGCGCGTGCTCCGCGTGGGCGCTCCCATCGGCGGTCAGCAGTTCCTGGAGTTCGGGGTGTTCGCGGCGGCGGGGCTCCTGATGGGCCTCCTGGGGACGGTGCCGGTCGCCGCCCACCAGGTCGCGCTCCAGCTCGCGGCGCTGACCTTCATGGTCCCGGTGGGGGTGGCCCAGGCGACCAGCGTGCTCGTGGGTCAGGCGGTCGGGCGCGGCGCCACGCCCCATGCCCGTCGCGCCGCGGGGGCCGGGCTCCTCACGGGCGTCGGCTTCATGACGCTCACGGCGATCGTCCTCCTCACGCTCCCCCGACCGCTCGCGCGGGCGTTCACGGACGACCCCGAGGTGATCCGCACCGCCGTGCTGCTCCTCCCCATCGCCGGCGTCTTCCAGGTCTTCGACGGACTCCAGGTGGTGTCGTCCGGCGCGCTGCGCGGCGTGGGCGACACGCGGGTGCCGATGATCCTCACGCTCGTGGGCTTCTGGGTGGTGGGGCTGCCGACGAGCGCATTCCTCGGCTTCCGCCTGGGGGCAGGCCCGGCCGGCATCTGGTGGGGCCTCGCGCTCGGGATCGGCGTCGTCTCGCTCCTCCTCGCGAGCCGGGTGCGGGCGCGCTTCGGCGGAGCCCTGCGACGGCTCGTGATCGAGGACGAATAGCGCGCCGCGTCCCCGTTGCCCCGGCGCGCGGCCCGGGTCAGCTTCCGCGCGTCCGGTCCCCACCATCTCCTCGCCATGGCCTTCACCTTCGAGCGGCTCGAGATCCCCGACGTCCTGCTCGTGCGCCCCGATCGTCACGCGGACGAGCGCGGCCACCTCGTCGAGACCTGGCGCCGCAGCGCCTTCGCCGAGGCCGGGATCGACGTCCCGTTCGTCCAGACGAACGTCGTGCGCTCCCGCGGCGGCGTGCTGCGCGGGCTGCACTACCAGCTCCCGCCCGCCGAGCAGGGCAAGCTCGTGGGCGTCGCGAACGGACGGATCTTCGACGTCGCGGTGGACCTCCGCCCCGGACCGGGCTTCGGCCGCTGGGTCGGGCGCACCCTGGACGCCGAGCGCGGCGAGCTGCTGTGGGTCCCCCCGGGGTTCGCCCACGGGTACTGCGTCCTGAGCGACGTGGCGGACGTGGTCTACCAGATCACCGCGGAGTTCCGGCCGGAGCTCGACCGGGGCTTTCGCTGGGACGATCCGGACGTGGGCGTGGCGTGGCCCTGCCCGTCGCCGATCCTCTCGGAGCGGGACCGCGCCCTGCCGGCGCTGGCCGACGCCGAGCGCCCGCTCCCGTCGTGAGCGCGCCGGACGCCGGGGAGGAGCACCGGATCGAGGTGCCGCGGACCGCCCGCTACCGGACGCTCGGCCCGCCGGACGCTCGCGAGCTCTGGATCGTGCTCCACGGTTACGGGCAGCTCGCGCGGCGCTTCGTGCGGCGCTTCGTCCCGATCGACGACGGCTCCCGCCGGATCGTGGCGCCCGAGGCGCTCTCGCGCTTCTACGCGGGGAACGAGCGCGGGCGTCACGGCCCTGGCTCGGTGGTGGGAGCCACGTGGATGACGCGCGAGGCGCGCGAGGCCGAGATCGCCGACTACGTCCGCTACCTCGATCTCCTGCTCGAGCGCGAGGAGCCAGGCGGCCGCCCGCTCACCGTGCTCGGCTTCAGCCAGGGCGTCGCGACGGCGGCGCGGTGGGCCGTGCTGGGCCGCGCGCGGCCGGACCGGCTCGTCCTGTGGGCGGACTTCCTGCCCCCCGATCTCCCGGCGGACGGGGCGCGCGCGCGGCTCGGCGGGCTCGACCTCGTGCTCGTGCGCGGAGACGCGGACCGCGCGCTCGCCGATCCCGCCCGCGCGGAGGCGGAGGCCGGGCAGCTCGCGGAGGCGGGGCTCGGGCCCCGCATGGTGCGCTACGCGGGCGGGCACGACATCGACCCGGACGTGCTCGGGCGGCTCGCCGCGGACCCGATGCGGCCGCGCGGCTGAGGCGGGGCCCACGGCGCCGACCGGGCCGCTCGTCCGGGAAGCGCCCCCGGAGGCGGTGAGCGGAGGCCCCCTCAGAACTCCCCGACGAAGCGGATCTCCGGGACGAGCCGATAGCCCGTCTCCCGCTCCACCGTCGTCTGGGCCAGGTCGATGAGCGCGCGCACCTCGGTCGCGGTGGCGCCCCCGAAGTTCACGATGATGTTCGCGTGCCGGTGGAAGATGCCCGCCGCCCCGTGGACGTGTCCCTTCAGCCCGCACTCGTCGATGAGCCGGCCGGCGCCGATCCCCTCGATCTTCTGGAAGATCGAGCCCGCGCAGGGATAGAGCCACAGGTCGGGGTGACGCGCGTCGCGCCACTCGAGATTCTCCCGCACGACGCGGCGGAGCTCCTCCACGGGGGCCGGCTCGAGGCGGAACGTGGCCGAGAGGACGATGTCGTCCCGGCGGTGCAGGATGCTCTGGTCGTAGCCGAACTCGAAGTACTCGACGCCTACGCGGCGCCGCTCGCCCTCTTCCGTGAGGAGATCGGCCGATTCGAGCACCTCCTCGATGAAGACGGTGCGCTCCCGGTCGGGCGCGGGGGAGAGGAAGTGGAGGTTCTGCCAGAGCGCGCCCCCGACCGTGCTCGGGATCCCGACGAAGTGGTGGAGACCCCCCAGCCCCCGGCCGACGGTGAGGTCGGTGAGGGTCGGGAACGTGTGCACGCCGGAGCCCACGCGGAGGAGCCCCTCGTCTCCGAGCTCGATGCCGCCCACCTCCGAGCGGATGACGAGCCCCCGGAAACCGCGGTCGCCCACGAGGATGTTCGCGCCGGCGCCCAGGAGGAAGTACGGCACGCCGTGCGTGCGCGCGGCCTGGACGGCGTTGGCGAGCTCCTCCTCGGTGCGCGCGTGGACCAGGAGATCCGCCGGTCCGCCGATGTGGAAGGTCGTGAGGGGCGCCAGCGGGACGTCCCTCCGCACGCGCTCGGGGCCGAGCTCGGATACGAGGCGCTCGAGATCGGTCGGGTCGAGGGGCATGGGGCGAGGCGACTCCGCGCTCGGGGAGGTTCGGGGCGGGCCGGGGTCCGGGGCCGGGCGCTCTAGGATACCCGCTCCCCGCGCCCCCCGGTACCGCCGGGCGGAGCCCCACGTGCCGCCGCCGGACCTTCCCGGCTCCGCCCGGCGGCCGTAGCTTGCCCGCCATGAGCGAGCAGGGAAGCGAGCTGGCCCGGATCTTCGAGCGGGAGATCGCGCGCATCGAGCGCGACGTCGCCGCGTACCGCGACGAGCGGAACCTCTGGGTGACGCTCGGCGCGCAGCGCAACGCGCCCGGGACGCTCGCGCTCCACCTGGCGGGCAATCTCCTCCACTACGTGGGCGCGGAGCTCGGCGCGACCGGCTACGTCCGGGATCGGCACGCCGAGTTCCACGACCGGGACGTGCCCCGCGAACGGATCCTCGAGCGTCTCGCCGAGGCGCGCGGGACGGTCGTCCGGGTCCTGGAGCGCCTCCCCGCCGGGGCCCTCGACGCGCCATATCCCGGCGAGATCCCCGACGTGTACGGGCGGGTGTCCACCGGCGGCTGGCTGGCGCATCTCCTCTGGCACCTCGGGTGGCACGCGGGCCAGGTCTACTACCATCGCCTCGCCGTCGAAGGCCCCGAGGAGAGCCTGTCCGTCGAGGGCCCGTAACGCCCCGAGCGGACCTCCCGACCGGGCGTCCGACCGCAGGTGTCCGGATCCGGGACGACGCGTCCCGCAACCGGGCTGTCCAGGGCCTCGCGGAGCGATGAGGTGATCGTAGTCAAGTGTTTGCTTCGCAATCGATTGGGACGATGCGAACTTCGTGGCACGACCCTTTCCTAAGAGAAGGCCGTCCCTGGAGAGGACGCTCGGCCGGAGGGGGAAGCGTGGGGAGGCGCGGGGTCGGTGATCAGCCCGCCGGCTCCGGTCGGGCCCTCCCGGGGACGCTTCACGTGAACGCCCGGAAACGACGAGGTGGGGTGACGATGGGAGCGAAGGGGAGAACCCGGGCGGCAGCCCCGGGGCGAGCGGCCGTCCTCGCGGCGGCCCTCGCCCTCGGTGGTCCCGTCCACGCCGTGGCACAGGAGGGGCCGGCGCGGCTGACGCTCGAGGAGGCGATCACGCTCGCGCGGCGGAACAACCCGTCCTACCTGAGCATCGAGAACGACCGGGGCGCGGCCGCCTGGGGCGAGCGTGCCGCCTACGGCGCGTTCCTCCCGACGGTCGACGCTTCGGCCTCGGCCGGGTGGACGCAGGCCGGGACGCAGCGGATCGGGACGCTCGACTTCGGCGCGCAGGGGACGGACTGGTACTCGTCCTCCTACAACCTCGGGCTGACCTGGACGCTGAACGGCCGCACGATCTTCGGTGTGCCCAACGCCCGCGCGAGCCGGCGCGCCACCGAGGCCCGGGTCGACGCCGCGGCCTTCAATCTCGAGTCCCAGGTGGCGTTCCAGTACATGGCCGCCCTGCGGGCGCGCGACCAGCTCGAGGTCGCCGAGCGCCAGCTCGAGCGGGCGCGCCAGAACCTGCGCATCGTGGAGACGCGCGTCGGCACGGGCTCGGCGGCCGGGACCGAGGGGAAGGCGGCCGAGGTCGAGCTCGGGCGGGCCGAGGTCGCCGTCATCCAGGCCGAGCGTGACCTGCGCCAGGCGAAGCTGGTGCTGGGCGAGCAGATCGGCCTCGCGCTCGCCTCGGACGTCGAGCTCGCGAGCGAGTTCAAGGTCTTCGAGCCGTCCTTCGACGTCGAGGAGCTCGTGCGCCTCGCGCTGCAGCAGCATCCGTCGATGGAGGCCTTCCGGGCCGAGGTGTCGGCCAGCCGCGCGGCCGCCCGGCAGATGGCGACGAGCCAGTACCTGCCGACGCTGACCGTCCAGACGGGCTTCCGCGGCAATACGCTCCAGGCGCTCAACGAGGAGTTCCTGATCGAATCCGAGACCTCCTCGATGGACAGCCGGCGCGAGAGCTGCGAGATGCAGAACGCGATCAGCGCGGGCCTCACCACTCCGCTTCCCGGCTTCCCGCAGGACTGCTCCCGCTTCGTCCTCGACGAGGCGCGGCGGCGGGCGCTCATCGAGTCGAACGACGTCTTTCCGTTCGACTTCACGAAGCTCCCCCTGCAGGTGGGCGTGAGCGTCTCGATCCCGATCTTCACGGGCTTCTCCCGGCAGCAGGAGGTCTCCGCCGCCCGGGCGGCCGCGGACGATGCCGAGCACCAGCGGCGCGCGGAGGAGCTCCGGCTCCGGACGGCGGTGACGAGCGCCGCGGACGACCTCGAGTCGGCGTACAGGGTCCTCCAGACGGAGGAGCGCAACCGGGCGGTCGCGGAGGAGCAGCTCCAGCTCCAGCAGCGCCGCTACGCGCTCGGGGCGGCCGGGCTGCTCGAGCTCCTCGATGCCCAGACCACCGTCTCGACGGCCGACCAGGCGTACCTGAACGCCCTCTACGACTTCCACTACAGCCTCATCGCGCTCGAGGCCGCCGTCGGGCGGCCCCTCGGCACGCGCTGACCGGAGAGGACGAGAATCGTGGACATCATCCGCGACACCAAGCCGCAGAAGAAGCGCCGCCGGCTCCTGTGGAGCCTCGGGGGGATCGCCCTCCTCGGGCTCACGATCTTCGTGCCGCGCCTCCTGCCGACGGCCGTGCCCAGCGTGGACGGCAATACCGTCTGGCGGGACACGGTCCAGTTCGGCACGCTCGTCCGCCAGGTGCGGGGGCCCGGCACGCTCGTGCCCGAGCAGCGGCGGTTCATCACGGCCGTCACGGCGGGGCGCATCGAGCAGATCCTGGCGCTCCCCGGCGCGCGCGTGGAGGCCGGCGACGTGATCATGCGCATGAGCAATCCCGACGTGGACATGCAGCTCCTCGAGGCGCAGCAGCAGCTCTCCGAGGCCCGCGCGCAGCTCGCGCAGCTCCGCACGAGCCTCCAGACCGAGCAGCTCGCGCAGCGGGGCGCGGTCGCCACCGTGCGGACCCAGCTCCTCGACGCCCGCCGGACCTACGAGACGAACCAGCAGCTCTTCGACGAGAACCCCGACCTCGTCGCGATGGCGGAGCTCGAGCGCTCGAAGGAGGCGCGCGACGAGCTCGAGCTTCGGATGCAGCTCGAGGAGGACCGGCTCGAGGTGCTCGAGTCGACGGCGACCGTCCAGGTCGCGGCGCAGGAGGAGCAGATCATGCGCCTCGAGGAGATGGTGCGCTTCAACCGCGACCGGCTCGCGTCCATGGACGTGACCGTCCCGGTGGCGGGCGTGCTCGCGCCGGTGGAGATCCCCATCCAGGAAGGGCAGTGGGTCCAGTCGGGGCAGACGCTCTCCCTGGTCGTGGTGCCCGGACGCCTCAAGGCCGAGATCCGGATCACGCAGACGCAGGCGCAGGAGATCGTCCTCGGGCAGACGGCGCTCATCGACACCCGCACGGACACGATCATGGGGCAGGTGGCGCGGATCGACCCCGCGGTGCGGAACGGGACGGTCACGATCGACGTCACGCTTCCGGACTCGCTGCCCCCGTCGGCGCGGCCCGACCTGAGCGTGGACGGAAACGTGATCATCGAGCGCCTCGACGACGTGCTCTTCGTGGGACGGCCCACCTTCGGTCAGGCGAACGCGCGCGTGAGCCTCTTCCGACTGACCCGCGACGGGCAGTTCGCGGACCGGGTGGCGGTGCAGCTCGGTGCGAGCTCCGTCAACGACGTGCAGGTTGCCGAGGGGCTGAGCGAGGGCGACATCGTGTTGCTGAACGACATGTCGCGGTGGGACGGTTTCGACCGAGTCAGGATCGACGACTAGCAGGATCGACACGAGAAGGGGGACCGTCCGCGATCGGCGGGCGGAACCGAGAGCACCCGGGCGAGGAGGGGAGACGATGGCCGATGGTCATGGGTTGATCGAGCTGGAGGGCCTG
>CAZOYA010000024.1:0-25974 GCA_964583815.1 uncultured Gemmatimonadaceae bacterium
ATCACGCTCATCGAGTAGTCGAGGAACGATTCCCTCATCTCCTCTTCGATGAGACGAGGGAGGATGCGCTCTCGCTTGGAGGCCCTGGCCATGAATGCTCCGCTGTCGGACGAGCTTCCGTGTCCGGCGGGCCGCGGCGGCCCGGGACGCGAACGGGAGGGTCACGCGGGCGGGATCGGGGGCTCCCGCCGCCGCGCGGACCGAAGGTTCTCACGACCCGCGGGGGGCCGCAAGCGGAGCGGGACGAGGGCCCCGGAACCCCGGCTCAGGCGTCGCCGCGAAGGCGACGCGCCTCTTCGGCGAACTCCTCGACCATGGTCGGATGGCCGTGTCGCTCCGCGGCCTCGATGCCCCGGTCGAGCGCCTCGAGGGCCTCGCCCGTGCGGCCGAGCCCGTCGAGCGCGGAGGCGAGCCGACCCCAGGCGTTGCCCTCGTCGTCCGCGACCGCGAGATACGCGCGAAGCGCCTCCACCCCCTCCTCGGCGTGACCCGCGTTCAGGTACTCCACGGCGAGCGCGAACCGGAGCCGGGCGTCGTCGGGGCGGGACTCGAGCATGCGCTCGAGCGCCCGCGTACGGCCTTCGGAGGAAGCCACCGCGGACGTCAGTCGGGGAAGTGGATGCTGCGGGTCGACTCGGGCGTGGGCGCCTCGCCGGTCATGAGCTCGATGAGCGCGCTCATCTCGGCGGCCATCTCCCGCACGCGGTGGTGCACGGTGAAAACGTGGGCGAAGTCGAAGTAGGAGGCGACCGCCTGCTCGTGGGCCGCGTGGGTGGCGACGATGGCCGACTCCATCTCCACGCGGAGCCAGGAGACCACCGCATCGAGGGCGACCTCCAGGTCCCGCACCTCGCCGAGCGTCTCGAGGGAGATGTCCCCGTCGAGCTTCGCCACGAGCGACTCGACCTGGGCCCTGCGCTCCGGGGGAGCCAACACGCCGCCCGGAGCCGGCTCGGCTCCGTCGAGGAGCGAGCGGGCTCCCGCGCGCAGCGCGGTCAGCTCTTCGTAGTTCATCTGGAGGATCACGGGAACGCTCCCGACGGGTCGTGCTGACCTCTTCTACTCATCGGTCGCATCGGTTGTTTCGGCAAGCTTCTCGTGCCGGGGCCCCCCGGCATCCGCCGTCGCCCGTGCCGCGTCCCCGCTCCGCTCGCCGACGAGCCGGTCGGCGATGACGAGGCCCCCGATCAGGTCGATGAGCGTGTGGCCGAGGATCGCGGGCAGGAGGCTGCCCGAGACCAGGAAGCCGCCCGCGAGCACGAAGCCCATGAGCGCCGTGCGCACCATCCCGATCGGGCCCTGGTAGGCGTGGAGCACGCCGAACACCAGCGACGAGGCCACCACCGACGCCGGCAGCCCGGCCACGCCCGCGAGCGCCGGGATCACGTATCCGCGGTAGGCCACCTCCTCGCCCAGGCCGGCGGCGCACGACAGCAGGGCGAACACCTTCCGCTCCCGCCCGGTGCGCGGGAGCAGTCGGGTGAGCATGCGGCTCTCCTCCACCGCGAAGCGGCGGCCGAACGCCCGGAAGGCGAGCAGCACTGCGATCCCGACCGCGGCGAGGCCGGCGCTCCACGCGGCGAGCGCGAGCGGCGGGATCGCCACGAGGCCGAGCGCCTCGAGCCCGCCGCGGCGGGCACCGACGAGCCACGAGGTCGCCCCGATGATCCAGAGCGTGGCGATCGAGCTCCAGTAGGCCGCGATCCGGTCGAAGACGAGGCGCTGCATGAGCGAGGCCTGCGCGAGCGCGAGCGCGGGCATCACCACGAGGAGCAGGGGGAGGAGGAGGGCGTCCAGGAGCGGCAGCCCTCCCCGCAGGACCAGCAGCGGCGCGGCCAGGAGGAAGCCCGCCACGCCGCCGAGCACGGCCGCGCGGGAGCGGCGTGCCTCGTCGGGGCCGGGAACGGGCGCTTCCGTCACGCCGCCCCCACGTCGGCGCGCACGCGCTCGCCCGGCGCCGTGGGGGGCTTCCCCCGTCCCGTCTTCCCCCACACCGTCCCCGAGGATAAGCTTCCCGGCATGTCTGCCATGACCGCCACCGGCAAGGGTGTCGTCTTTCGTGTCCTGGACGCCATGGACGCGCCCCACATCGGACGTATCCTCAGGCTCCGCCTCCACTCCGGAGAGGCGCCGCGCGTGAAGTCCCTCAAGGGGGCCGAGATGCTCGCCGTCTCGCCCGAGGGCGAGCGCTGCCGCTTCCGGGTCATCGGGTTCGCCGCGTTCGGGGGCAAGCCGAGCGACGACCGGCTCCAGCGCACCGGACGCGTGGACGTGCACATCGAGGAGCTCGACGACACGGGCCCGATCGGCCTTCGCTGGGAAGTCCGCCCGGCCTGACCCGCGCCGCCCGCCCGAGGAGTCAGTTCCTGAGCCCCGGCGGCTCCCGATTGAACGTCTCGAGGAACCAATCCCGGTAGGCCTCGGGCGCGCCGGGGTTCGCGCGCGCCCACTCCGCCCGCGCGGGGGCGAACTCGTCCGGACGCGCCGTGAAGATGAACGCGTCCAGGTGCCCGGCGTCCTTCGCGTAGGCGAGCTCGTCGAGCGGCCCGTAGGGCGCCGTCTCGAAGACCGTGCGCCCCAGGATCCAGGCGTCGGCGCACCGGGCCAGGATCGCCCGCTCGAGATCGTACCCCTCGGCGGTCGGCGCCTCGGGCATCCACTCCTCCTGGCGTCCCACCCGGCTCATCAGGTGCAGGTGGCCGTAGATCTCGTGCACGAGACGGGTGTCGGGCGCACGGACGTCCACCGAGACCCACACGGTGTCCGCCTGGATGCGCAGGTTCTCCCAGAGGTAGACCTCCTCCGTCACGGCGTCCAGGGCGACCAGGAAGGTGGGGTCCTCCACGATGTTGCGCTGCTGGCGCGTCACCCAGTCGTTGACCTCCTGCATGTGGTCCCGCTCCGCCCGGATCCGCGCGCCCGAGTGCACCACGATCGGACGCGGCTCGGGAATGGGCGGGTCCGCGACGCTGCAGGCGGCGAGCAGGCTCGCGAGCGCGAGGGTGACGGGGCCCCTCCGGATCGATTTCCTTGACACTGTGCGGTCCTCGGGTCGAATTGGGAGAAATCACACCCTGCAAACCGATGGGGATGCCCCGTGCAGAGCACGCTCAGCGATGATACCCGCGAGTTCCGCGCCCCCCGGACGATGACGCCCGAAGAGCTCGGCGACAATCTGGCCCGCCTCGTGTGGGAGAGCTTTTCCGACTTCGTGGCCCGGGACGACGTCGAGACGCCCGTCCCGGAGCTCGATACCCTCCATGACGACGATGGTAGCGAGCATCGCACAGCCGAGGAAGCACTGATCTTCTTCATGTGGGCCCATACGCGGGGCGCGCAGCTCGCCTTCGTGCGGCGCGCGCCGGACGACCTCGTGCGCCAGGGGCTCGACGCCATGCACCGGGCCATCCTCGAGGACATGGTGGAGATGGGGACGCCCCGTCCGCAGATCCCGCTCTTCGAGCAGCGCGTGAGCTCCCGGTACGCCGAGTACCACCAGGCCGCCGCGGCCTCGGACCGCCGGCTGGGGCTGGCCGTGTCGCGCCACCTGGCCGGGACCGCGGAGCGCCCCGCGCTCGCCGAGGCGATCCGCGAGCGCGCGGTGGCGGTGGCGAACCCGCTCCGCGACTTCCTCGAGGACGTCGAGCTCGTCGCCCATTGAGGCGGGGCGAGGCTACCGCCAGCGCATCAGCTCGAAGGGGCTCCGGCACGCGCGGCACCAGTAGGTGCTCACCGAGGCGTGGGAGCCGAAGGGGCTCATGAGGTCCGTCTCCGTCCCCTGACAGAACGGGCAGGGCGGCGCCTCGGGGAGCGAGTCGGGCGACTCCTCCCTCCGCGCGGCCGGGTCGTGCCCGCGGCGCACCTCCGCCGGGGGCACGGAGCCCCGGAAGGGGATGCGGCGGCCCTCGGCGTCCCGGCTCACTCGACCAGCAGCGCCCGGTTCCGGTCGCCCCGCGCGCGCTCCACCGTGTCGTCGTCGGGCTCGCCGGGAGCCCGTCCCCGCGCCTCGTCCCACGCCTCGCCCGCGGGCGCCACCGTGTCGGCGTCCACGCCCGCCTCCGCGAGCAGGGCGCCGAGCCGCGCCCGGAGCGCGCGGGCCTGGTCGGCGGGCGGCGCGGTCACCCCCGCCTCCACGAGCGCCCGGGCCGGGGCGTCCTCCGTACCGAGCCACTGGAGCACGTCGGGAAGGAACCGGTCCGTCGCGGCGCGGAGGAGCGTGCGCGCCTCCCCCCCCGAGGCGGCCAGCCGCCGGTACCACGCCGCCCCGAGGCTCGTGTGGAACTCCTCCTCGGCGATCATCTTCGGGCAGCGGCCCCGCGCCGGCTCGAACGTGCCCTCGGCGAAGGCCTCGAGCGCGACCAGGAGGGCCCCGTCCACGATCACGATCCCCGCCACCGCGGCCGCCCAGTCCGGGAACGGCCGGTCCAGGGAGGGGATGTTCGCGTAGGCCGTCGCGGGCCGCCCGTGCTCGGTCGCCACGGGGTCCACGTCGAGCTCCTTGAGCATCGCGTAGAGGAGCCGCGCGTGCCCCCACTCGTCCTGCGTCATGGAGGACATGGCGATGCCGGTCTCGACCGTGGGCGCGCCCAGGTTCCAGTCCGAGTAGCGGATCCCCATGAGGCGCTTCGAGTCCGCGAGCCGGAGGATGTGCCGGCGGAGTGCGTCGCGGGCGGCCCCATCGAGGGCCCCGACGTCGAGCCTCGCGCTCACGAGGCCGCGGCCTCCCGGCCCGCGCGGGACCCGTGCGCGAACGGGCCCTCCGTGAGGTTCACGGGGACGATGTTCGCGCGGCGCACCACGCACATCTCGAACCAGTTCTGCTCGGAGTAGGTGGTCCAGGCGTAGACCCGGGCGGTCTCGTCGTCCAGCGCGTCGACGTAGCCGATGTGCGCGAGCGGGTCCCCCCGCTCCTTGCGGGCGAACACGTCGTAGGTGACCTCCAGCATCTCGTTCTCCTCGGGCCGATCGTCAGGCGGAAACGCCGAACCGCCGCAGCTTCTCCCGCCCCTCCGGGGTGATCCGGGCGGTGGTCCAGGGCGGGCTCCAGACCTCCTCGATCTCCACGCGCTCGATCCAGGGCTCCCTCTCCAGGCGGTCCCGGACGTCCTCGCGGATGAAGTCCATGCACGGGCACGCGGTCGCCGTGAAGGTGAGCCGCACGCGCGCCACCCCGTCCTCGAGCTCGAGGCCGTAGACCAGGCCGAGCTCCACGAGGCTGATCGGCATCTCCGGGTCGAGCACCTCGTCGAGCGCCGCCCAGGTGGCCGCGAGCGGGTCATCCGGCACGCGCTCGAGCGGGCCCGTCCACCGGTCCCGCCCCCCGCTCTTGTGCGAGGAGAAGGGCTCGGGCAGACCCGCGTCTCGCCTCGGGGCGAGCGGCAGAACGGTCATCGTCGGCCTCCCGTCGCTACGCCGCGCGCCCCGCGAGCCAGCGCGTGACGTCGGCGCGCGAGCGCTGGATCGACTCGACGTAGATCTCGTTCATGGGACCGCGGCCCTTCCAGCGCTCGAACACCTCGTCCCAGGAGATCTCGCCCTCGTCGAAGAGCCAGCGCTTCGCCTTCTCGTCGTACCGGCAGGGGAAGGGATAGTCGAGCACGTACTCGCCCTTCTCCTCGTCCCAGTGCGCGGGAGCGTCCAGGCCCAGCTCCTCGCAGAGCGGCACCGTGGACGACATCCAGACCTGCCGGAGCTGGTCGTTCGTGAGGCCCTTCAGGCGGTAGTCGAGCTGCCCGGAGTGCCGCTTCATGTCGTCCGGAAGGCCGAACCACTCGACCGTCATCGGGAACATCCAGTCGACCGCGCGCTGCACCATGGCGCGGGCCTCGCCGCCCGCCTTCGAGAGCCGGCGCATCCAGACCTCGCCGTGGCGCAGGTGGAAGGTCTCCTCCATGGAGATCTTCACGAGCGCGCGCTTGAGCGGCCCGTAGGACGTGTTCTCGTGCACGTCGGAGAGGAGCGTGATGCCGGCCCGGTCGAAGAAGCCCGTGGCCACGACCAGCTCCGCCCAGTTGTCGAGCGGCTGGTCGAAGCCGTAGGGGTGCTTGAACTCGTGCGGCTCGCGGCCGTAGACGAGGTGCTCCTTGGACTCGCCCAGGTCCTCCAGCAGCCGGTAGGCGATGTTCGCGTGCGCGAGCTCGTCCTGGATGATCGCGTGCGCCGCCACCTGGGTGTTGTTGGACGGCGCGTAGCGTGCGGCCATCCAGTACGCCGGGGCGCTCATGAGCTCGGTGTCGGCCTGGACCGTGAGCTGGACCTTCAGGGCCTTCCGGTACCCGTCGGTCATCTCCTCCGGGCTCTCGACGATGTAGCCCTCCTGGACCTTCCGCTTCAGCTCGTCATCCGTGAACCGCGCCATGGCCACCTCGCATGTATGACACTTTCATCGCGACAGACGAAAGAGTGTGATATGAATGTAGCGGTCGGGGCCCCGGTCGCAATGCCGCGGCGAGGGGGGTGGTGCGGTCCCGGAAGCGGCGCCGACGCCGCCGCGGCGCGTCCCCTCCGCGGGGGGCGCGCCTACAGGCCCAGAGAGGCGCGGATGAGCGGGCTGATCCGCTCGGGCGTCCAGGGTGGGTCGAAGGTGAGGTGGACGTCGGACTCCTCCACGCCCTCGACCGCGGCGACCGCCTGGCGGGCCTGCTCGACGATCTCGCCCGCCACCGGACACATGGGCGAGGTGAGCGAGATCGTCGTCTTCACGACGGGCCCCTCGATCTCGATGTCGTACACGAGCCCGAGCACCACCAGATCGAGGCCGAGCTCGGGATCCTTCACGCCCTTGAGGGCGGTGCGAACGTCCTTCTCCGTGACCGGCATGACCACTCCCGCTGCCGAAAAGACCAGACTCGCCTGCCCTCCAACCTAACAGGTTCCGGCGGGCGGGCCTCGAAGGGGTCGAGCCCCGCGCGCGGCGCGAGGGCCCCGGCCGCCTCAGCCCTCGTCGCCCCCGAGATCGCGCTCCGGCGCGTGACCCGCGTCACGCTCGAGCCCCGCCTCGTAGGCGGCCGCCGCGCGAGCGAGCGCGTCGCGCCCGCGGGCCCGCTCCTCCCCGTGGGCGCCGCCGCCCACGACGAGCGCCGCGGTGACCTCCGCGCCGGAGGTCCCGTTGGTGCCCCGCACCCGGTCCAGCACCGCTCCGAGCGCCTGGCGCGCGCCGTCGGGCACCCCCGCGAGGAGGGCCTTCCGGCCCACGATCACGGCATCGCTCGGGCCGTCGGAGAAGACGAGCAGCCGGTCGCCGGGGGCGAGCTCCACCCGGGTCGACTCGTACGTGAGCCCGTCGTCGGATCCGAGCGACGGGGCATCGGGGACGAGGTCGCGGTGCCCCCCGCCCGCGTGCACGATCGTCCCGCCGACCTCGCCGGCCGCCACCCACTCCACCGCGTCCTCGGCGAGGGCGAGGACGCCGCAGCTCACCGAGCCGGAGATCCCGTCCACCCACCCCGCGCGCAGGCCGCGGCTCACCCGCGACAGGAGCGCGCCGAGATCCGGGGCGCCGTCGTCGGCGAAGCTCCGCACGAGCGCGCGCACGGTGCCGAGCCGGTGGGCCGCGGAGAGGCCGGGCTGGTCCACCTTGAGCAGCGCGAGCGCGAGCCTCCCGTCCGGCAATAGGAACCAGTCCCAGGCCGCGGCGCCCGGGCCCTCGTCGTCGGCCACCGTGGCCGCCGACAGGTCGTAGCCCGGCGCGCTGGGCGTGCCACGGGGCAGGAGCCGCCCCCGCACCATCCGGTTGTACTCGGCAAGCGCCTCGCGGGGCGCGTCTCGCCGCGATTCCGGCCGGGGCACGTGGGCGACGGCGCCCTGGACGGCGCTCGAGAGGTTCCGGAGCAGGCGCACCGCGAGCGAGTCGCCGCCCAGGAGATCGAGGAAGGGATCGCGCGCGAGCGCGATCAGGTAGCTCGGCACCCGCGCCCGCGCCGACGCCGTGCGTCGCTGATCCGTCAGCAACGCGGTCTCGCCGAACGACGCGCCCGCCACGAGAACGCGCTCCGCGCCGCCCTCCCCACCCGCCGACAGCTCTACCTCGCCCCGCACGACCACGAAGAAGCGGTCGTCCGGGTCCCCCTCCTCGAACAGGCGGGCCCCCGCCTCCAGCACCACCGGCTCGGCGATCGCCTGGATGCGCTCGAGGTCCTCGTTCGAGAGCCCCTCGAACAGCTCCACCTCCCGCAGGGCCGCCGCCACCTGGGCGCGCGTCTCGGCCGCGACCATCTCGGCGATGCGGGCGAGGGCCTCCTCGGACACGCCGGCGAGGACGGGGTTGGAGCGGAGGGACGAGAGGACGTCGGCGGGAATCCCGCCCTCGTGGTTTCCGCCCATGGCGGGAACCTCCTGCGTGGCAAGGGGATGCGACTCTTGCCGCGGCACCTCGCGGCGTGGTGGGTCCCCGGCCGCGACCGCCGCTCCGCGCACGGCCGCCGTCGGGGCGGTTTCGTGCCCGGAAGGATATCCCAAGGGGGCGCGACCGGCCACACCGGACGTGCACCCTCCGCCGAAAAAGGAAGCGCGCGGGCGCCGGCGGTGCGGGCGCCACGCGCGCTTCCGGACAGCGGGCGACGCGCTACATCATGCCGTCGTCACCGAACCACGTCTCCCGGCCGCTGTTCCACTCGGTGGTGTCGAGCCGGCCGTCGTCGTTGCGGTCCATCAGGCCGAAGAAGAAGGTCTGGACCTCGGCCTCGGTGACGGTCCCGTCACCGTCCTCGTCCATGCGCTCCTGGAGGCCGCTGGTCTGGATCGCCTGCGTGAACTCCTCCTCGTCGAGCTGACCGTCGCCGTTCGTGTCCCACTCGGACCACTGGCCCGGGTCCTCGTTTCCGAACAGCTCCCGGATCCCCGCGCTCCAGTCGCTCTCGTCGACCGTACCGTCGGAGTTCATGTCCATCGCGGAGTGCAGGTCCTGGTGGATCTGGTCGAAGTCGACGCCTTCCTCACCGAACCAGGTGCCGAAAGGCCCTTCCTCCCGGGCCCACTGGCCGAACTCCTGCTCGTTCAGCGACGCGTCACCGTCCATGTCCCAGTCGCTGAATCCCGGCTGCGTCGTCGGACGTTGCGTGGGCGGCGCCTCCGCGGCATCGGCCTCCGCTCCGGTCGTCGCACCGTCCTGCCCCTCGGGTGCGCAGGCGGCCAACAGGAGGGCCGGAAGCGCGAGCAGCCCGAAGAATCTCGTGTGCTCTCTCATTGCTACGCTCTCCGTTCGGGTGTCGGATTGAGCTTCTCGAGCGGGTCGATGCTCGGGCGACCCACGGCCCGTCCAGTCACGCAACGTCCGTGCCGCCGGGGGGCAGGCGCGCCGCGCGAGGCCCTCCGGCGGGCGTGCTGGCGCGATCCGTGCAGGCTCTCCCCGGGCATGAAGCCCATCGAGGAACAGGTGATCGTGATCACCGGGGCCTCCTCGGGGATCGGACGCTGCGCGGCGCTGCACCTCTCCGGCCTCCGCGCCCGCATCGGTCTGTTCGCGCGCGACGGAGCCGCGCTCGAGGAGGTGCGCGACGAGATCGAGCGCTGCGGCGGGCGGGCGGTCGCCGTCGCGGGCGACGTCACGAAGCCCGAGGACCTGGAACGGCTCGTGGACGCCGTCGTGGGCTCCTTCGGCCGCATCGACACCTGGGTGAACAACGCCGCGCTCTTCCTGCAGGGACGGGCCGAGCAGATCGAGCCCGAGGAATACCGACGCATCATCGAGGTGGACCTGCTCGGCACGATCCTCGGCACGCGCCGGGCGATCCGGCAGATGCGCGCGCAGGGCGGCCGCGGCGTGATCATCCAGGTGTCCTCGATCGTCGCACAGCGGGGCGCTCCGTACTTCAGCGCCTATTCCGCCGCCAAGTGCGGCGTCGTCGGTTTCACGCAGTCGGTGCGCGCGGAGCTGTGGGGCACCGGGATCGACGTGTCGCTCCTCTACCTGCCGTCCGTCGACACGCCCATCTACCACTCGGCGCGCAGCAAGCTCGGCACGGTGCCGCGGCCCGCGCCGCCGATCTGGAGCCCCCGCGAGGCCGCCAGGGGCATCGCCGAGCTCGCCCGCACCGGCAAGCCGTCGCACAGCGTGGGCTGGTTCCACTGGGTCTATCGCGCCCCGGACCTCGTCTCCCGCCGGCTCGGGGACTGGTTCCTGCACCGCGCCGGCGACTTCTCGGTGAGCGACATCCCCGCGAACGGCGACAACCTGGAGGCACCCGCGCCCCCGCCGCGCCGGATCCGCGGCGGGTGGAGCCCGGGCGGGGGGTGGAGGGGCCTCCACCCCGGCCCGCTCGTCCGCGCCTTCCCCGCCGCGTCGGCGGTCGCGGCCGGCAGCGCCGCGCTCCTCCTGCTCGGGGCGCTTCGCCGTCGCTGAAGTAGCCCCGGTCGGCCCCGGGAAGCCCGCGCAGCGTTCTCAGTTCGGCTTCAGCACGACCTTCCGGCACGCGTCCGCGTGCCTCGAGAAGATGTCGTAGCCGTGCGCGACGTCCGCCAGCGGCAGGCGGTGCGAGATGATCGAGCGCGCATCGACCTCCCCCCGCCGGATGTGCTCGAGCAGGTGGGGCATGTAGCGGCGCGTGTTGCACTGGGCCATGCGGAGCGTGAGGCCCTTGTTCATCGCCGTGCCGACGGGGACCATGTTCCACGGCGGTCCGTAGACGCCGATGAGCACCACGGTGCCGCCCTTGCGCACCACGTGGATCGCCCATTCGATCGCGGTCGCGGCCCCGGCCTGAAGCTTCAGGTGCAGCCCGAGGAGGTCGTGCATCCACGATCCGTCCGCCTCGAGCCCGACCGCCTCGATTACGACGTCCGGGCCCCGGCCGCCGGTCATCTCCTTGAGATGCCGGATCGGATCGTCGACCCGGCGGAAGTTCACGGTTTCGACGTCGGCGAACGAGCGCGCGAAGTCGAGGCGGTACTCCTCCTGGTCCACGGCGATCACCCGGCCCGCGCCCATGAGGCGCGCCGCCTTCAGCGCGAAGAGGCCGACCGGGCCGCACCCGAGCACCACGACCGTCTGCCCTTCCCGGATGTCCCCCATCTCGGCGGCCTGATAGCCGGTCGGGAAGACGTCGCTCAGGAACAGGACGTCCTCGTCGTCCATTCCGTCGGGGATCTTCATCGGCCCGACGTCGGCGAACGGCACGCGCACGTACTCCGCCTGACCGCCGTCGTATCCGCCCGTGCTGTGGGAGTAGCCGAACACGCCGGAGGCGATCTCGCTGCTCGGGTTGCTGTTCTCGCACATCCCGTAGAGGTCGCGCTCGCAGAAGAAGCACGTCCCGCACGAGATGTTGAAGGGCACCACGACCCGGTCGCCCCGCTCGAGCGTGCGCACCCCCGGCCCGGTCTCCTCGACCACCCCGGCGAACTCGTGGCCGAAGGTGTGCCCCACGCGCGTATCGGGCACGAGCCCGTGGTAGAGGTGGATGTCGGATCCGCAGATCGCCGAGGAGGTGACCCGCAGGATCACGTCGTTCTCGTGCTCGATGCGCGGGTCCGGCTTCGTCTCGTAGCGGACGTCGCTCGGACCGTGGTAGACCATCGCTTTCACCGCGGCCTCCGGGATCGGGGAGCCTCCTACGGGCCGCCGGAAGGGCGCAAGATGCATGCCCATGGGTGGCACGTCGCTTGCGTCCCCCACCCCCTCGGAGAGCGCCCCTTCGCCCGCGCGCCGGGAGGATCCGAGATGGACGAGCAGACGACCCCGACCGGACCGGTGGACCCCCCTTCGGCGCGGCCGGGCGTGCCCATGGAGACGGAGCCGCGGCCCGCCCCGGGCGCCCACTGGAACGTTCCCGCGCGCCAGCCGGGTGCCGAGCACGCGCTGCACCGGATGGAGATCGACCGCGCCACGCCCGTGTTCGGGACCGCGCAGCCCCCGCGCGGCCTGAGCGGCGCCATGCGGCGGAAGGCGTACGCGATCCCGGAGCACATGCCCGCGCACTGGCTGCTCCTGCTCGCCGCCGACCGCGTGGACGTGCTCGAGAACCGGCTCGCCGACACGATGTCCGGGCCGCTCGAGCGGGCGGGCGTGACCGACGGGTCGGAGCGGCTCCGCACGAACGCGCTGCCGGTGGCGGTGGGCGTGCTGGCCGGCGCGTGGGTCGCGAGCCGTCTCCTGCGCGGCGCCCTGGAGCCGAGGTCGTGAGCCGGCGCGCGGGTCGGGCGTCGTGCATGGCGGCCCTGCTCGCGCTCGCCGCGTGCGGGGACACGGAGAGCGAGCCGCTCCCGAGCGAGCCGGAGCAGCCGGAAGGGTTCCGCAGGGTCGTCGTGGTCGACGATCTCGACCACGCGTGGGGCATGGCCTTCACGCCGAGCGGGGACATCCTCGTCACGGAGCGCCCGGGCGATCTCCGGATCGTGCGCGGCGGGGAGCTCCTGCCGGACCCGGTCGCCGGCGTGCCGGAGGTCGCCACCGGAGGGCACGGCGGCCTCCTCGACGTCGCCGTGCACCCCGACTTCGCCGCCAACGCCCTGGTCTACCTCTCGTACGCCAAGGAGGAAGGCGGGGAGCGCACCACCGCGGTGGCGCGGGGCCGGCTCGTGAACGACCGGCTCGAGGACGTGGAGGAGATCTTCGAGGCCGAGGCGTGGAGCGGCGCCGATCAGCACTTCGGGTCCCGTCTCGCGTTCGACGAGGCCGGCTTCCTATACGTGTCCATCGGGGAGCGGACCGACATGGACGAGGCCCAGGATCTCACGAACCACCAGGGCAAGATCGTGCGGCTCCACGACGACGGCACCGTCCCCGAAGACAACCCCTTCGTGGGCGACGCCGACGCGCTCCCGGAGATCTGGGCGTACGGGCTCCGGAACCCGCAGGGCATGGCGTTCCACCCGGGCACGGGAGCGCTGTGGGCGTCCGATCACGGGCCCCTCGAGGGCGACGAGATCAACGTGATCCGCGCGGGCCGCAACTACGGCTGGCCCGAGATCACGTACGGACGGGACTACGACGGCAGCGTCATCTCGGAGGACACGGCGCGCGAGGGCATGGAGCAGCCGGTCCACCACTGGGACGAGAACGCGCCGGCCACCTCCGGCCTCGCCGTCTACGAGGGCGGCGCATTCCCGGAATGGGTCGGGAGCGTGTTCGTCGCGGGGCTCGCGGGCGAGCGCCTGACGCGCCTGGAGGTGAGCGGCGAGCAGGTCGTGGACGAGGAGGTGCTCCTCACGAGCCTGCACGAGCGCATCCGGGACGTCACGGTCGGGCCCGACGGCTTCCTCTACCTGCTCCTCGACACCGACGGCCCGATGCTGCGGCTCGAGCCGGCGGGCGGGTCCTAGCAGCCGCGAAAGAAGTCAGGCGGTGTCGCGCGCCGGCGCGCGGGCCTGCAGCCATCCGAAGGCCCCGCGAAGCGCCCAGGCCGCCCCGCCCACGATCAGCGCGAGCATGAGCCACCGGAGCACGAGCGCGGCGAACGCCGCGTCCACCGGGGGCAGCGTGAGCCGGTACTGCAGCAGCTCGCCCCCCCGCTCGGTCATCCAGTGCCAGCCGGTGTGCGCCAGCACGGCCGAGAGCACGACCGCTCCGGCCACCTCCGGCACCACGTGACGGAAGAGCAGCACGAGCAGCGGCGTGACCACGAGCAGCACGGCGACCTGTCCGAGCTCCACCCCGACGTTGAACGCGAGCAGCGAGGTGAGCAGGTGGGCGCCGGCGAACTGGAGCGTCTCCGACAGCACGAAGGAGAAGCCGAACCCGTGCACGAGCCCGAAGGCGAAGGCCATCGCCCAGCGGCGGTCGTGCCGCACGCCGAGGATGTTCTCGAACGCCATGTACACGATCGAGGCGGCGATGAGCGTCTCGATCAGGGGCGGGAACCACAGCGCGTCGGGCGCGAGCCCCGCCGCGGACGCCACGAGCGTGATCGAGTGGGCGACCGTGAACGCGGTCACCACCGGCAGCAGGGCGCGCACGCTCCGCATCGGGATCACGAGGCAGAGGAGGAAGAGCAGGTGGTCGACGCCGTCCAGGATGTGCTCGAAGCCGAGCGCCACGAAGCGGAAGGCGGCCTGGTGCCAACGGGGGTCGAGGCGGACGAGCCCCGGATTGCCCGTGTACTGGAAGGGACGCTCCGCCCCGCCCGGCGGAAGGAAGCGGAGGACCGTGACGGTCCGGAGCCCGAGGTGCGCCATCCGCGGGTCGATCGAGAACTCCGACGCCTCGTCGGCGATCGGCGTCTCGAAGAGCACGTCCACCACCGCCTGCTGCCAGAAGAGATCGGTCCCGGGCGGGAGCGGCTCCGAGCGCACGTTGGCGAGCGCCCCCTCCCACGACGCGAACGCGCGGTCGCCCGGCGAGGAGATGCGCAGCGCCGCGAGCTCGAGCTCGGGGAGCGGACGCCCGTTCTCCAGGAACGTGACGTAGTCCCCGATCCACTGGCGGGCGGCGTTCCGCGCGAGCGCCTCGGCCTCCGGGATCTCGACGTAGCCCGGCCCCCGGAGGGGGAAGTCGTAGTCGCGCATCGCCTCGAGCGGGACGCGCACGAGGAAGCGCAGGCGTCCGTCCTCCGGCTTCACGAAGGCCTGGACGGTGACGTCGGCGGGGATCTCGTGCGCCTCGGGCCAGGAGGGGAGCAGCAGCACGAGCGCCACGAGGAGCGCGGCGGTGCGCCGTGCGTCGCGGCTCCGCGCGCGAACGTCGGGACGTGGGCTCATGGCGGCGTTGCGACGGCGGTGGATGCGGCGGTGGCGGCAAGGTAGGACCGGCCCGGCGCGCTCGACAGGGCCCGGTGCCGGCCCGCCGGGTGGCGCCCGCCCCCGACCCGCGGACGAATTGCCGAACGGGCGCCCGACCCGTAGCGTACCTCCTCATCGCGTCCGCCGGCGCACGGCGGCACCGGGGGTGTCCAGCAGGGAGATGCGGATGCGGAAGCGCACCTGGGCGATCGGACTCGGACTGGCGGGCGGGGTGGCGGCGCTCGCCGTGGCCTCGAACGCGCTCGACGAGCTCGCGGCGGACACGACCGGCCAGGCGGCCGAGGCGCCGGTCTTCGAGGTCGATCCCTTCTGGCCCAAGCCCCTCCCGAACCACTGGGTGCTCGGGTCCGTCGTCGGCGTGGGTATCGACTCGCGCGACCACGTCTTCATCATCCACCGCCAGGCGCCGCTCAACGAGCGCACCGAGATCGGCGCGGCCACGGACCCGCCGACCGGCGAGTGCTGCCTGCCCGCGCCCTACGTCCTCGAGTTCGATCCCGAGGGCAACCTGATGAACGCGTGGGGCGGTCCCGGGGAGGGCTACACCTGGCCGGCCTCGAACCACGGCATCTCCATCGACCCGATGGACAACGTCTGGATCGGCGGGAACGGGCAGGGCGACGGGCACGTGCTCAAGTTCTCGCGTGACGGGACCTTCCTCGCCGAGTACGGCATCCCGGGCCAGGAGCTGGGCTCGAACAGCACGGAGCACTTCGGGCGACCGGCGAAGATCTCCTTCGACGCGGAGGCCGGCGAGGTCTACGTCGCCGACGGCTATCGCAACCGGCGCGTGGCCGTCCTCGATATGGACACGGGCGAGATCGTCCGCTACTGGGGCGCCTACGGCAACGTGCCCGTGGACGAGGATCCGGGTCCGTACGATCCCGACGCGCCGCTCATCGACCAGTTCCGCACCCCCGTGCACTGCGCCGAGCCGACGAGCGACGGCTTCGTGTACGTGTGCGACCGGCCGAACAACCGCATCCAGGTCTTCCGCAAGGACGGCACGTTCGTCGACGAGATCCAGATCGCGCCCCGCACGCTCGGCGACGGCTCGATCTGGGACATCGCGTTCTCGCGGGATCCGGAGCAGACGTGGATGTACGTCGCCGACGGCAAGAACATGAAGGTCTACGTCGTCGACCGGCGCTCGCTCGAGGTGGTGACGAGCTTCGGCGACGGCGGCCGGCAGCCCGGGCTCTTCTTCGCCGTCCACTCGATCGCGACCGACTCGCAGGGCAACATCTACACGACCGAGACCTACGAGGGGAAGCGCGTGCAGAAATTCATCTACCGCGGAGTCGGAACGGTCACCGAGCGGGACCAGGGCGCGCCGTGGCCCGCGGACCGGCTCCCGGGCTGATGCGAGCCGCGGCCCGGATCGTGCCGCCCATTGACGGGGCGGACCCGGCGCAGCTTCCTTGCGGTCCTGCCCGTCCGGCGGAATGCCGCCCCGGGCGCCCCGAGCGTCCCCCCGCGCCCCTCGACCTCCGTCCGAACCAGGAGCAGCCATGCAGCCGACCCGTATCCTCCCGAGCCTGATCCTCGCCGCCACCCTCGCCGCCTGCGGCGGAGCCGCCGACGAGGAGCCCATGGACCAGATGGGCGCGGCCGACGCCACCGCCTCGACGCAGGTGGCCCAGGCCGACCTCTCCGAGTGCTTCCTCCGCGGCGCGACGCTCGAGGAGGCGGCGGAGCGTCCGAGCCCGCTCGCGGCCACGGCCATCGACCTCGGCTCCACCCAGGGCCAGATCTGCTACGGCGCCCCCTCGGCGCGCGGGCGCGAGATCATGGGCGGGCTCGTCCCGTTCGGCGAGCCCTGGCGCGCGGGGGCCAACGAGGCCACGGCGATCCACCTCGACGGCCCGGCCACGATCGGGGGCGTTCCGATCGACGCGGGGAGCTACTCGCTCTACGTCATCCCCAACGAGAGCGAGTGGCAGGTCTTCCTGAACAGCAACGTCGAGCGCTGGGGCATCCCGATCAGCGACGAGGTGCGGAGCACCGAGATCGGGAGCTTCACGGTGACGCCGGAGCCCACCGACCAGATGGTCGAGACGCTCACGTACCGCTTCGAGCCGATGGGCAACGGCATGGGCGACCTCGTGCTGGAGTGGGAGAACACCCGCATCCGCATGCACATGATGGGGAGCTGAGCACGCGGCCTCCGGGCCGCCACGGTTCGCTCGTGGAGGGGCGGGGGCGCGTCGGCGCCTCCGCCCCTCGTCGCTTCCGACGGACACGGAGCCCCGCGCCGCTTATCTTCCGCCCGGCGCCTCGTCGGCGCCCGTCGGCAGCAAGCCCATCCCGGGGGAGTCGAGGAGGTGCGTACGCGATGATCGTGGTGACCGGCGGTGCCGGGTTCATCGGCTCGAACCTGGTGGCGGGGCTCGAGGAGGCCGGGGCGGGCCCCGTGAGCGTCGTCGACCGGCTCGGCACGGACGACAAGTGGAAGAACCTGCGGCGCCGCGCGCTCGACGAGCTCGTGGACCCGGCGGCGCTGGACGACTTCCTCGAGCGCCGGGGCGGGGAGATCCGCACGGTCGTGCACATGGGGGCGATCTCGGCCACGACCGAGAAGGACGCCGACCTCGTGATCGAGACCAACTACCGGCTCTCGCAGCGCCTGTGGCGGTGGTGCGCGAGCCGCGGAGTGCCGCTCCTCTACGCCTCCTCGGCCGCCACGTACGGGGACGGCTCGGCGGGGTTCGACGACGACGGCTCCTCGGAGGCGCTCGCGCGCCTCGTGCCGCTCAACGCCTACGGCTGGAGCAAGCACGCCTTCGACCGCTGGGTCGCGCGGCAGGTGGAGTCCGGCGCGCCCGCGCCGCCGCAGTGGGTCGGGCTCAAGTTCTTCAACGTGTATGGCCCGAACGAGTACCACAAAGGCGACATGCGGAGCGTCGTCACGAAGGCCTTCCCGGCCGCGGCCCGGGGGGAGCCCGCCACGCTCTTCCGCTCCCACCATCCCGACTATCCCGACGGCGGGCAGATGCGGGACTTCGTCTACGTGAAGGACTGCGTGGACGTCATGCTCTGGCTGCTGGAGCACCCGGAGATCTCCGGGCTCTTCAATCTCGGCACGGGGCGGGCCCAGTCCTGGCTCGAGCTGATGGAGGCGCTCTACGGCGCCGTCGGCCGCCGCATGGAGGTCCGCTGGATCGACACCCCCGAGGAGATCCGCGACCGGTACCAGTACTACACCTGCGCGCGCATGGACCGCCTGCGCGCCGCGGGCTACACGCGTCCCTTCCGGCCCGTGGAGGAGGGCGTCGCGGATTACGTGCGGGAGCACCTCGCGACCGACGATCCGTACCGCTAGCCGTCGACCCGGGCGGGCGGCGCGCCCGCCCGCCGCCCGTCGCGGCCGCGCGGCAGGGCTCCGGCGACTGGAAGGGCTGGTACGATCCGTGTAGGCTCAGGATCCCCCACCCACCGATGCCAGGAGCGAGCCCCCGAGTGAGCGCCGACAAACGCCGCATCGCCATCAACACGGGCGGGGGCGACGCCCCCGGCCTGAACGCCGTGATCCGTGCCGTGGTGCGCGCCGCCGGGCAGCGCGGATGGGAGGTCTACGGCATCCGGGACGCGTACGACGGCCTCTTCGAGGAGGACGGCGTCCGCCTGCTCGACCGCGCGGCCGTGCGCGGCATCACGCACCTGGGCGGGACCATCCTCGGGACCACCAGCCGGGGCAACCCCCTCCAGTACGCCGTGAAGCAGCCCGATGGCTCCGTCCGCTACGAGGACCGCTCCCAGGCCGTCATCGACCGGCTGCACGAGCTCGGGATCGACACGCTCATCGCCGTGGGCGGCGACGGCTCCCTGGAGATCGCGTACGGGCTCTACCGCCGGGGGCTCCGGGTCGTGGGCGTGCCCAAGACGATCGACAACGACCTCGAGGCCACGCAGCTCACGTTCGGCTTCCCCACCGCGGTCGAGACCGCGACGGACGCCATCGACAAGCTGCACTCCACGGCCGAGTCCCACGAGCGCGTCATGGTCGTGGAGCTCATGGGGCGGCACGCGGGGTGGATCGCGCTGTACGCGGGGCTCGCCGGCACCGCGGACGTGATCCTCATCCCGGAGATCCCCTACGACATCGAGAAGGTCTGCGCGAAGGTCCAGGAGCGGTACGAGGAGGGCCGGAACTTCGCGATCGTCGTGGTCGCCGAAGGCGCCTTCCCCAAGGACGGGACCCCCGTCTGGAAGAAGCAGGGGAGCGGCGAGACGACCCTGGGCGGGCTCGCCCACCAGGTGGCGGTGCAGATCGCCGAGCGCACCGGGCGCGAGACGCGCGACCTCGTCCTCGGGCATCTCCAGCGGGGCGGAGGCCCCACGGCCTACGACCGCATCCTCGCGCTCCGCTTCGGCGCCGCCGCGGTGCGGCTCGTGGAGGAGGGCCGCTACGGGTGCATGGTGGCGCTCGCGCCTCCGCGCGTGCTGGCCGTTCCGCTCGACGAGGCGATCTCCCGCACGAAGCTCGTGCCGCTCGACGGCGACCTCGTGGCGACGGCGCGCGCGCTGGGGATCTCGCTCGGGGACTGAGGGGGCGCATACAGGTGCCGAACCGCGCCCCGTGATGCACATCCGCGCTCGTGGGGCGCGAAATGGTCGCTATACGACCATTTCTGCGCACTCGATGTGTGGTGCGGTCCGCATGGGGCGCAAAAGGCACGCATAGGTACCAGAACGCGCCCCGCGCAGGAGCGCCCCCCCTCACGGGGCGCGATCTGGTCGTTGCCTCGCGCGCCCCCGCGCCCCACCGTAGGTGTGCGCAGCCTACACGCCGAACTGCGTGAGGTGGTGGTCGAGGTGCTTGTAGAACATCGTGCTCCACTCGCGGCGCGTGAGGGGGCCGAAGTTCGGGTAGTCCCGGCCCTCGAACGCGTCGCCGCCCAGGTCCCTCGTCCGCTCCAGGTAGCCGATCAGGCGGTCCCGCTCGCGCTCGAAGTCCCGCGCCCCCCGGACGCGGAAGACCGGGGCGGTCGGCGCGTTCCTCGGGTACGGCTTCTCGCCCACCACCCCCGGCTTCACGAGCGTGCGGAGGAAGAAGCGCTTCACGGGTCCGGGCCGGGGGTGCACGTCCTCGTAGGTGATCTCGTAGCCCACGCAGCAGTGCGCGAGCATCTGCGCCACGTCCATGCGGCCCCACCCGGGCCGGGTATCCGGCCGCAGCGCGCGGATCCGGCCGATGAGCTCGGCGGTGACCGCGGGGTCGAAGACGTCCTTCATGGTCGATTCCTCCCGTGTCGTGTCCGCGCGGCCCGGGGGCGCCGCGCTGCCGGTCCCCGTCGCCGCCGCTCGCCGGCCCGCCCGGCCGCGGCTTGCGCGCGGGGACCCACCATCCGAAGGTACGCCGGCCGTCCCACCCGCAGGAGATCCCGCCCGATGCCGACCGAGCCGCGCTCCGAGACCGACCGCGCCGCCGAGCGCGCACGCTTCCGGCGAACGCTCGTCCGGGTGCTGCTCGTGCAGGCCGTGGCGCTCGCCGGACTCGCGATCCTCCAGCTCCGCTACGGGCTCTGATGCACTGGCTCAACTGGCTCGTGGTCGTCGCCTACCTCGTGTACGTGGCCTGGGACGGCATCCGGCGATCGAAGGACACCGACTCGCTCCACGGCTACCTGCAGGGCGGCCGCAGCCTCTCCTGGTGGGTGGTGGGGCTCTCGGTGATGGCCACGCAGCTCTCGGCCATCACGATGATCGGGACGCCGGGCCAGGGCGCCACGGACGGCATCCGCTTCGTGCAGTTCTACTTCGGGCTGCCGATCGCGATGGTGATCCTGGGCGTGACGCTCGTGCCCTTCCTGCACGGATCGGGCGTCTATACCGCGTACGAGTACCTCGAGCGCCGCTTCGACGCGCGCACGCGCTCCCTCACGGCCTTCCTCTTCCTCCTCTCCCGGGGGATGTCGGCGGGCACGATCATCGCCGCGCCCGGCGTGGTGCTGAGCGCGGTGTTCGGCATCCCGCTCGGCTGGGCCGTCGCGCTCATGGGGATCCCGACGGTGATCTACACGATGATCGGGGGGGTGCAGGCGGTCGCCTGGGCCGACGTGAAGCAGATGTTCCTCATCGTCTTCGCGCTCCTGGCCGTGGCGACAGTGCTCATCGTGCAGATGCCCGTCGGCACGGAGGAAGCGCTCCGCATCGCGGGCGCGACGGGCCGGCTCCAGGCGTTCGACTTCTCGTTCAACCTGAACGAGACGTACACGTTCTGGGGCGGCGTCATCGGGGGCACCTTCCTCATGCTCTCGTACTTCGGCACGGACCAGAGCCAGGTGCAGCGCTATCTGGCCGCGCGCTCCGTGGACGAGGCGCGGAGCTCGCTTCTCATGAGCGCCTACTGGAAGATCCCGCTGCAGGCGCTGGTGCTCCTGGTCGGGGTCGGGATCTTCGTCTACTACCAGTTCGTCCGGCCTCCGCTGCTCTTCAACCCGGCCCAGGAGCAGGCGGTGGTGGCCGAGCGGGGCGACGCGTACGCTGACCTCCAGCGCCGGTTCGACGACGCCTTCTCGCTCCGCTCCGAGGCGGCGCGGGTCGCCGCGGATGCCCCGGAGGGGGCGGCGGGCGAGGCGGCGTTCCAGGCGTTCCTGGAGCGGGAGGCGGAGATCCAGCGACTCCGCGAGGAGGCGCTCGGCATGGCCCGCGAGGTCACGGGGCGCGACCCGACCGACGTCAACTACATCGTGCCGCGCTTCGCGCTCTCGGAGCTCCCGATCGGGCTCTCGGGGCTCTTCATCGCGGGCGTGCTCGCGGCCGCGATGTCGAGCATCGCCGCCGAGCTCAACTCGCTCGCGACGACCAGCGTCATCGACTTCTACCGACGCTGGGTGCGGGACGACGCGACCGACGCGCACTACCTGAAGGTCTCGCGCGCGGCGACCGCGTTCTGGGGGCTGTTCGCCTGCGTGGTCGCGGTCTACGCGGCGACGCTGGGCTCGCTGATCGAGGTCGTGAACCGCTTCGGCTCGTTCTTCTACGGCTCGATCCTGGGCGTCTTCCTCCTCGCGATGATGCCGCGCGCCGGGGGCCGGGGCGCGTTCTGGGGCCTCGTCGCCGGCATGACGCTCGTCGGCACCGTGAACTTCGGCGCGCCGTCGGTGGCGTTCCTCTGGCACAACGTGATCGGGGCCGTGACGGTCGTCGTGGTGGGGCTCCTGCTCGGCGGCCGCACGCCCGCGCCCACGGAGACGGCGGCGCGGCGCTGACCTCTTCCCCCTTACGAGCCGCCGTCCTCGGGCCAGGCGCGCGCGAGGGCCGCCGGCGCGCGCGCACGTCCCACCCACCCCGCGAGCGCGGCCAGGGTGAGCAGGTAGGGAAAGGCCAGGAACCACGAGTAGGGGACGTCGAGCCCGAGCGCCTGCAGGAGGAACTGCAGCGCGGAGGCCGCCCCGAAGAGGAGCGCCGCGGCGAGCACGAGCACCGGCTGCCACCGCCCCAGCACGACCACCGCGATCGCGATGAAGCCGCGGCCGGCGCTCATGTTCTCCGCGAACGTGCCGGCGTGCGCGAGCGCGAGGTGCGCGCCGGCGAGCCCGGCCATGGCGCCCCCGAAGAGCGCGGCGCCGAAGCGGACGAGCCGGACCCGGACGCCCGCGGCGGTCGCGGCCTCCGGGTTCTCGCCGGCGGCCCGGAGCTCGAGCCCCCACTCCGTGCGGAAGAGGAAGAGCCAGAGGAGGGGCGCGGCCAGGTAGGCCGCGTAGGCCGTCGGGGCCTGGTCGAAGAGCGTGGGTCCGACCACCGGCAGCGCCGACAGCCCGGGCAGCGGGGCGCTCGCGAGCGTCGGGATCTCGAGCGCCGTGCCGGTGGTGCCGAAGCGCGCCTGGTAGATCGCGCCCGTGAGGCCGAGCCCGCCGAGGGTGACGGCCGTGCCGGTGATGATCTGGTCCGTGCCGAGCCCGATCGCGAAGGCGGCGAAGACGAGCGCCGCCAGGAGCCCCGCGAGGGCGCCCACCGCCACGCCCGGCCCCGCGCTGCCGAACGCGAGCGCCCCGAGCGCGCCGCCGAGCGCCCCGGCGATGATCGAGCCCTCGATGCCGATGTTGATGACCCCGCTCCGCTCCGCCACGGTCTCGCCCAGCGCGGCGAGCGCGAGCGGGATGCCGAGGCGCACCGAGGCGTCCAGGAAGAGCACGAGGTCAGCGAGGCTCACGCGGCCCTCGTGCCGATCCGGCGCGCGCGGTCGAGGGCCAGGACGCTCAGGATCACGAGCGCCTGCACGACGCCGACCCAGACGGAGGGCACGCCGGCCTCGCGCTGCATCGCGCCCGCGCCGCCCTCGAGCGCCCCGAAGAGGATGCCCGTGGCGAGCACGCCCACCGGGCTCAGGCCGGCGAGGAGCGCCACCGCGATCGCCGTGTAACCCCATCCCGGCGAGAGCCCCTCGTAGAGCGCGAAGGTCACGCCGGCGATCTCCACCCCGCCCGCGAGCCCGGCCAGCGCGCCCGAGGCGAGGAACGCCCGGAAGGAGAGCGCGTCCGCGTCGATGCGACCGGACACGCGCGCGGCGGCGGGCGCGGAGCCCACGACCCGCAGGCGGAAGCCCGCCCGCGTCCACCGCAGCGCCGCGCCGACCGCGAGCGCGAGCGCCACGGCCAGCGCGAAGCCCCAGTGGAGCCGCGTGCCCGGGACGAGCGCCCCGAGCCGCGCGCCCGCCGCGATCGCGTCGGTCTGCGGGAAAACCCCTCGCGCCTCCTGGAGCGGCCCGCGCACGAGCCAGGCGGTGAGGTGGAGCGCCACGAAGTTCATCAGGATCGTGGTGATGACCTCGCCCACCCCGAGGCGCCGTCGCATGAGCGCCGGGAGGAGCGCCCAGGCCGCGCCCCCCGCCGCGGCGGCGGCGAGCACGGTGGGGACGAGCACGGGCGCGGGGAGCGCGCCGAGGCCCAGGCCGGCCCACGCCGCGGCGATCGCCCCCGCGTAGAGCTGCCCCTCCGCGCCGATGTTCCAGACCCCGGCGCGGAACGCGACCACGATCGCGAGGCCGGTGAGGATGAGGGGCACGCTCCGCACGAGCGTCACCGAGAGGAGCGCCGTCGGGCTGCCGAACGCCCCGCCGATCATGGACTGGAACGCCCGGAGCGGCGGGTAGCCGCCCAGGGCGAGCGCGACCGCGGCCGCGACGCCCGTCGCGGCCACCGCGGATGCGGCCACGAGGAGGGGCGCCGCGCGACGCCCGCGCGCGGCTCCGGCGACGACCGGCGGAGCGGTTCCCCCGCTCACGTCGCCGCGGCGAGCATGAGCTCGCCCAGGCCGGAGCGGCTGCGCCGTTCGGGCGGGACGGGGTGCAGACGGCCCCGGGCGAGCACGAAGAGCCGGTCCGAGAGCGCCAGCGCCTCTTCGAGGTCGGCGGTCACGAGCACCACGCCGGGCGGCGCGCCCGCGCGCTCCAGCGCCCCCTCCCCCCGGGTCACCCGCCGGAGCTCGTCCCATACGAACGCGGCCGCTCCGACGTCGAGGCCCCGCGTCGGGTTCTCGGCGACGAGCAGGTCCCCGGCCACCGCCAGCTCGCGACCCACCACGAGCTTCTGCTGGTTGCCCCCGGAGAGCGCGCCCGCCCGGGCGAGCGGGCCCGGACCGCGGACGTCGTAGCGTCGGACCAGCTCGGCCGTGCGCGACCGGAGCGCCCGCCAGGGCATCCACGGGCCCGCCTCCCGGTCGTGGAACGCCAGCGCGACGTTCTCGACGAGGTCGAGGTCGAGCGCCAGCCCTTCCACCGTGCGGTCCTGCGGGATGAACCCGATCCGGGGCGGGAGCGTGGCCCGGCCCGCGTCCGGCGCGAGCCGGCCGGCGAGCACGAGCGCGAGCTCCCGCTGGCCGTTCCCCTCCACGCCCGCGATCCCCACGATCTCGCCGCGGAAGACCTCGAGCGTAGCGTTGTGGAGCGCCCAGAGCGCGCCGCCGCGCCGCACGCCGACCCCCTCCAGCCGCGCGACCGGGTCGGCGCCGGCCCCCGGCGCGCGCGACGGAGCGGGCCCCGTCCCCGGCGCCCCGACCGCCGGCCCACCCGTCGCCCCCGACCCCGCGGCCGCGTGGCTCGAGCCCGGAGCGGGCGGGAGCACCGCCGGAGCCTCCGCCCCCACCATCTCCCGCACGAGCTCCTCCGGTCCCGTGGCCGCCGCGGCGACCGAGAAGACCGTGCGGCCGCGCCGGAGCACGGTCACCCGGTCGGCCACCGCGAGCACCTCGTCCAGCTTGTGGGCCACGAGCACGACCGTCCGTCCGTCCCGCGCGAGCTCACGGAGCAGCGCGAAGAGCGCGTCCGCCTCGGGGGGCGTCAGCACGGCGGTCGGCTCGTCCAGGATCAGAACGCGCGGATCGCGCAGGAGCGCCTTCAGGATCTCCACGCGCTGGCGCTCCCCCACGGCGAGCGTGCCCACCACGCGGTCCGGCTCCACCGCCAGACCGGTGCGGGCCACGAGCGCGTCCAGCCGCTCCCGGAGCTCGGCGTACGGCAGCCGGAGCCCGTGCCCCCGCTGGCGACGCCCGAGCGCCAGGTTCTCCAGGACCGTGAGCGGGTCCACGAGCTTGAAGTGCTGGTGCACCATGGCCACCCCGCGCCCCCAGGCGTCACGCGGGGTGTGGAAGCGCACGGGCTCGCCGTCGATCTCGATCCGACCCGCGTCGGGGACGAGCATGCCGGCGAGCACGTTCAGGAGCGTCGTCTTCCCGGCGCCGTTCTCGCCGAGGACCCCGTGCACCTCGCCGGGCGCGAGCTCGAGGTCGGCGCCGTCGAGCGCGAGGGTCCGGCCGAACCGGCGGGTCACGCCGGCCATCCGGACCCGGGGTGGCGGGTCGGTGCCCGCGCCTCGCCGCGGGGCGGTCACCGCGCGCCGGGCTCCCCCTCCACGTAGGGCACCCGCGGCACGGCGAGCTCGCCCGCCCGGATCTGCCGGCGGGCCTCGTCCACGACGGCCCGCAGCTCCTCGGGCACGCGGTCCGCGAGCTCGGGGTTCAGCACGAAGTCCACCACCTGCTGCTCCGTCCCCGTGTAGATCGGCGCGCCCCCGACCTCGCCCGCCTGCCACCGGCGCGCGGTCTCGAGGAATGCCTGCGGCACCCGGATGACCGCGCTCCCGAGGATCACGTCCGGGGCCACGTCGTTCTGGTCGCGGTTCATCCCGAGCGCCCACGCCCGCCCGCCCGCCTGCACGCGCTCCCGCACGGCCTGGAAGACGCCGAAGGAGGCCGCGTCCACGTTGTGGATGATCACGTCGGCGCCGCGGCCCAGCTGCGCGACCGCCGCCTCCTTCGCGGCGGCCACGTCGTCCCAGTTGCCGATGAACGTCTCGAGCA
>CAZOYA010000025.1:0-15942 GCA_964583815.1 uncultured Gemmatimonadaceae bacterium
GACTCTCGGGTGAGTAGGTGAAGGACATGGCCGTAATCCGGGTGGGGCGCCCAGGCGGGGGGCCTCCGGTGGCGCGAGGTACCCGAGCGAGGTCGCACGTTGGTCACGCGGCGTTCCCTCCGTCCATCATGTCGCCCGGGACGACGGCCGGCGAGGCCGTGCCTCGGGTTCGATCGCGGGACCGGCGGTCGCCGGAAGTTCTCAGCGGAGCGCGCCCGGGATCCTCACCCGAACGGTCAGCGGACAGAGGTCGACCGCTGCCACCGTCCTCGTGTAGGCGTTCCCGAGCGCGTCGTAGAAGCACTGCTTCGTGAGGCCCGTGGTCGCCTCGCCCGTCCTGAAGCCCGTGACCGTCCTGGGCGTGGCGGGTGGTGAGGGCTCGGATGCGGCCGCGGGGCCGGGCGGCAGCTGGACCCGCAGGGTGTGCGGACAGGGCGTCGCGGAGCCGACCGTCTGCGTGTAGGCGTTGCCGAGCGCCTCGTAGAAGCACTGCCTGGTCAGCCCGGTCGTCGTCTCACCGGTCCTGAACGCCGTGACCGTCTGCGCGGCGGCCGGTTGCGCGATGCCGACACCGGCACCGATCATCGCGGCCATCGCCAGCGTTCGCGCAACGGGCATGCTGCCTCCGGGTGGGTTCGAGCGCATTTCCCCAATCACCGCGCCCGGGCGTGCTCGCGCAAGTGCGCGTTTCGCACGGTTCGAGCTCCGCTCGACCTTCCACCAGGGGCAGGGGAGCGTGCAGGAGGCCCCGCCGCTCAGCGGTCCGTACGAGGCGGACTCCGAAGAGCTCCGCTTCTTCCCGGAGCAGGCGAGCCCCGGCACGATCGTACGGTTCGGGTACGCGTGGGACGGCCCGCGGCTGGTGCTCACGGATCCGGAGGGGCACCGGTGGACGATGGCGAGGGTCGAACCCGGGCTGGATCAGGGGGTGCTCGGCCGCGCGAGCCGGCCCAGCCACTCCGCGAGCAGGCCCATCTCCGCGGGCGTCATTCGCTCCGCCGCGTCGCCGAGGGCGGCCTCCAGGGCAACGGCGCGCGTGGCGAGCCGAGCGCCGTCGGGCCCGAGCACGTCGTCCGCGCAGGTGGTGAGCGCGGCCAATACGGCCTCGCGCGTGAGCTCGGAAAGCATCGGGTCCCGCTCCTCCGGCCGCGTGCGGATCAGGCTCAGCGTCACGCCCATTCCGGCCGCGTGCACGACCTGCGCAGCCAGCTCGACCCCGACCCGGAGCCGGCCGGCCTCGGCGATCCGCTCGACCAGGCCCCGTAGGATCGCCGCCGCCTCCGCCACGGCGGCCACGTCGGACAGGGAGCCGCCGTACATCAGGGAGTAGACGGCCGGATGGGTCACGCCGAACTCCACGTGCAGGTCCCACCCCTGCCGCAGGTCGTCCACGGGGTCCTCCATCCGCGGGCGGTTCCGCTTGCTCGCCAGGTACTCCTCGAAGCCGTGCGTGGCCACCGCGGCCAGCAGCCCCTCCATGTCTCCGAACTTCCGGTAGATCGTCGGGGGCTGCGCGCCGGCGGCCTCGCTCACGGCGCGGGTGGTCACGGCCTCGCGTCCGCCGCGCTCCAGGAGCTCGATCGTGGCGTGGATGAGGCGCGTCTCCGTGGGCGAGCGTCGGGTGGGTGTCATCGGTGATAACAAAAATGTGAAAGCGGCGGTTGCTCGACCGTCGCTACGCGGATAATGTTATCAATGATAACACGGCTCGTGGTCCGACGCACGGAGCGTCGACGGCCAGCCGCGCCGAGAGGGCAGGAGACGAGCATGAGCGAGAAGGATGGGCGAGTCGCCATCGTCACCGGCGCGTCCCGGGGGATCGGGGCAGCGATCGCGGAGCGTCTGGCGCGAGACGGGTTCGGAGTGGTGGTCAATCACTCGGGTGCGCACAGCAACGGGGAAGCCGCGGAGGTCGTCGGTCGCATCGTCGGGAACGGCGGACGTGCCGTGGCGGTGCAGGCGGATGTCAGCGATCCCGCCGACGTGCGGGCGCTGTTCGAGGAGACCGAGGCGCGACTGGGCGCCGTGGACGTCCTCGTGAACAACGCCGGCATCATGCAGCTCGCGCGGATCGAGGAGAGCGACGACGAGCTGTTCGACCGACAGATCGCCGTGAACCTGAAGGGGACGTTCAACGCGCTGCGCGAAGCCGCCCGCCGTCTGCGCGACGGTGGTCGCATCGTGAACCTGTCGACCAGCGTCGTCGGGACGCGCATGGAGCGCTACGGCGTCTACGCCGCGACGAAGGCGGCGGTGGAGCTGCTGACCTCGATCCTCTCGAAGGAGCTGCGCGGCCGCCGGATCACGGTCAACGCCGTCGCCCCCGGCCCGACCACGACCCGACTGTTCCTGGAGGGGAAGCCGCAGGAGCTGATCGATCGCATCGCGCGGATGAACCCGTTCGAGCGGCTGGGGACGCCCGACGAGATCGCGGCGGCGGTGGCGTTCCTGGCGGGACCGGACGGGGGGTGGGTGAACGGGCAGGTGTTGCGGGCGAACGGGGGGATGGTGTGAGGGGCGGACCTCAGAATCCGCCCAGCTCCTCCCGGACGCGGATGTCCGGTCGCTCGCCCGGAGCCAAGGGTACGGCGTAGAACGGCGGAGTGTGACCCATGGCCCGGAGGTAGGCCCAGATCTGACCTCGGTGATGCAGCTCGTGCTCCAGCACGAACCAGAGCCAGGAGCGCATCGAATGATCCGAGGGTCCGTCGGGAACGGCGACCGGCGCGCTCAACCGCGATGGATCGAGGGCCAGCCCCTCCCGAAGGCGAAGAACCTATCCCTCTCGACGGGATCGACCGCTGCCGCTCGTCGACGCTGCAGATAGACGGCCAGCATGGCCGGGTTCGCGCGAGGCCCGGTCGCACGGAGAGTGGTGCTGGAACTGATACGGCGGACGGGGATCCCGAAGGCGAATCAGTAGACGACGCCACCTCGCTGCTCCGCGCAGCTCCGGCACGTGCGCGAATCCTGCATCCAGCCCACTGGCTGCCGCCGCGAGCACATGGTGCAGACACGGAAGTATCGCTCTTCTCGAAGAACCTCCTGCATCGCGGCCTCGACCATGGAAGGTGTCGCTTCTCCCGGTAGGGAGGTGGCGAGCGTCCATGTCGTAGTCGGCGTGTGCGACCCCTTCCACCGGATCTCGCGGACGAGCAGGCGAACGCCCGTCTGGTGATCTCGCTCGATCTTCACGAACTCGCGCGCCAGCTCTTCGTCGTCCATGGCGCCCTCGGCTCACGGTTGTCGGCGACGAGGCTCGTCGAGGTGGTGTCTCCCGAGACTACACGTTAGCATGGTTGCGCGCACACGCGCCCCAGCGATTTGCGACGATTGCATCTGGGTCATCAACCTGCTAAACGCGTCCGAGGTCTCGCGCGATCCGCAGGTGGATGCGCGGGACCTTTTCGTTTGTGATGGCCTGGCCCACCAGACGGGCTGGGGGGTTTGATTTCCAGCTTGCCGCCCCCGGCGACCGGCGCCGAATGCGGCTAAAGAGGGAGACTGCCATGGCTGTCTACGATGGATCGTTCACGTCCGAGTCCGTTTCCGAGGGCCACCCGGACAAGCTGTGCGATCGCATCTCGGACGCGATCCTCGATGCGTTCCTGAAACGCGACCCCTACGCACGGGTCGCCTGCGAGACGCTCGCGACCCATGACAAGATCCTGGTGGCCGGGGAGTTCAGGACGAGGGATCCGCGCCACTTCGCCGAGGTTGGCGGGGAAGCCGAGTCGATCGTTCGTGATACCCTGCGGCGCACCGGCTACGGCACGCAGTCGCTCGACATCGATCCGGACAACTGCGACGTCGAGGTTCGCTTCAATCGGCAGTCCGGGGAGATCGCGGGCGGGGTCGATGGACCCGAGCGGCTGGGCGCCGGCGATCAGGGCATGATGTTCGGCTACGCTACCGACGAGACGCCGAGCCTGATGCCGCTCCCGTGGCTGCTCGCCACCGCGCTCGTTGCGCGCGCCACGGGGCTCCGAGCGGAAGGCAGGTTCGGCCTCCGTCCGGACGGGAAGGCGCAGGTCACGGTGCGCTACGAGGTGGGCCAGCCGGTCGGGGTCGAGGCGGTGGTGCTGTCGTGGCAGCACGAGCCCGGCATCGGCCTCGACGGCGTGCGCGCGTACCTGAGGGAGGAAGTCGTCGATCACGTGGTGCCCGCGGCGCTTCGCCGGCCGGGCTTCCGCTGCCTCATCAATCCGGCCGGTGCATGGACCGTCGGCGGGCCGAAGGGGGACACCGGGCTCACCGGCCGGAAGATCATCGTCGACACCTACGGGGGCGCGTGCCCGCACGGAGGTGGAGCGTTCTCGGGCAAGGATCCGTCGAAGGTAGACCGGTCCGGCGCCTACGCCGCGCGGTGGGTGGCGAAGACCATCGTGGCGGCGGGTCTCGCGCGGCGCTGCACCGTCCAGCTCTCGTACGCCATCGGCGTCGCCGATCCGGTGTCCGTACTCGTCGATACTCATGGCACGGGGCGCGTCCCGGAGGACGAGCTCTCCGCCGCGGTTCGTGACGTGTTCGACCTCACGCCTGCAGGCATCATCCACGACCTCGCTCTCCGCCGCCCGATCTACGAGGAGACGGCCTCGCTCGGGCACTTCGGACCCTGGAGAGATCCGGCGCGGGCGCGGTGGGAGGATCCGTCGCGCGCTCCGGAGCTCGACGGCCGCTTCCCGTCTTCGCTCGCGGACGTGGTGTGATGCGGCAGCGGCAAAGCGCATCGAGGTCCCGCCCAGTAGTGCGAGAGGCAAACCCTACGGTTCGACTGGGCGCAGATGCTGGTCGAAGAAGTCAGCGATCTCGTCCGTGACTTCTGAAAGGGACGGTTCGGGGGTTCCGAAACCGACGTCCTCCAGGTTGTGACCACCGTTGAGCACGATTCGTAGTGTGACGTCGGCTCCCACGGCTTGGAGCGCATCCCGAAGCTTAGTCGCTTGCAGCGGCGATACTGTCGTGTCCCGTTCACCGTGTAGGAGCAGGAGGGGAGCATCGTCGCTCGACGCCCACCGGATCGGGCTGGCCTCGTCCAGCTCCGCGGAGGGGCCGGGCCAAGTCAGAAACGTGCTCTCCGGTCCTGGGAAGTTCAGCTCAGGATGGCCCTGCGACGCCTGGAGCTCCGTCATGTCGCTGATGGTCCCGAACGGCGCAGCGGCGTTGACACGGCTGGAGACACCGTCGTAGCCGCCATTCCCTTCGAAGCCGGCGCTCGCGTCGGTCAGGGCGAGCATCGCGGCGAGGTGCCCGCCCGCGCTGCCGCCCCACGCTCCGATCAAGTCGGGATCGAGGCCGTAGTCCGCAGCGTGACTCCGAAGATGGCGGATCGCGCACTTCACGTCCTCGATCTGTGCTGGCCACTTGGCGGTACGGCCAAGCCGGTAGTTGAGGGACACGACCACGTAACCGCGGCCCAGCAGCTCGTTGCGAACCCGGTCCAAGTTGGGCGCCCTCGACTTGTCACCGCCGTTCCAGCCGCCACCGTGGATATACACGCCGACAGGAAGCGGACGCTCGTGCGCGTCGCTGGGCACTGACACGTCCATTCGCTGGGACTCGTGCGATCCGCAATACTGGATATCGGCGTAGAAGCCCTCACCGTATGCCACGTGGACCGACGACGAGGTGACGGTCGCGCCGCCGGCGGAGAATCGCAACGTATGCGCTCCACCTGTACCCACGACAGACAGGTTCGTGAACATCGCCCCTTCCGCACCGCTGGATGTCACGGCCGTCGTGCCGGCCAAGGTTCCCTCCCCCGACTCGATCGTGGCGACGACGCTGACGCCGTCGATCTCGTTCGACCACTCGTCGAACGCGCGGACTGTTGGTTGCTGCGGAAACGGAACCCCGTTCACGACGTTGCTCGACGGCTGCTGGGTGATGACCAGCTGAGCCACGGGACCTGGTGTCACCGAGATCGGACCGGACGTCGCACTGGTCGCACCTACCGCGAAACGGAGCGTGCGCACGCCCACGGTGCCGCTGATCGAGAGGTCCTGGAAGCTCGCGACGCCACCAGGACCGACAGTGGCGGTCGTGGTACCTCCGAGTGAGCCGTCGCTGGAGGCGATCGAAGCCGTCACCGTTGCGCCCGAAAGGGGATTCCCACTCACGTCCTCGACCTCCACCACCGGCTGTTGCGCGAGTATGGCCCCGCTCGGAGTCGCGCTCGAGGGTGGGGTCAGGATCGTGAGGGTCGCGGCGGGTCCAACTCCCAACGCGATGGCGTGCGAGACGGCGCTGGCGCTGCCGGCCTCGAACCGAATCCTGTACGCGCCGACGGCGCCCGAGATCGACAGGTCGGTGAAGACCGCTCGTCCCGCATCGTCAGTCGGGTCGGTCGTGGTGCCCCCGAGGACGCCGGAGCCGGAGGCGATGGAAGCCGTCACGGCCACCCCGACGAGGAGGTCTCCGTCAGCGTCCCGTACCTCGACGATCGGGTGCTGAGACAACATGGCCCCGTTCTCGACCGTTGCGGGCGGCTCCGTCAGCAGCACGACCTCCGCCGGGGGACCAAGCGGATCCATACCGACGTCCGTGCCGCAGGCGGCGCTGGCAATCGCGATCACGGCGACGCCCCCGAGAAGCAGGCGCAGCAGCGCCCCAAGTCTTTGCCTACTCACGAGCCTCACCGGTTGTCAGGGAATGCAAAGCCGACGGGCGGTCCCGAAAGACCGCCCGCACTCGAGGAGCAAGGAAACGATCATCAAGGGGTCCACGAGGGGCGGCAAAGCAAGTACAGTGCCTGGGTGGAAGCCCCTAAGTCTCCTCCAAACGCGTGCATCCAAGCGGTCTTCCTGGATCGTTGGTCTGTCGCGCCCACGAGACAGTGGGCTGTTGCTCGAAGGCGAACCTGCCATGGCATTCTGAACGTGCCGGGTCCGGCTTTCGGCACCAGATCTGCCCACCCCCCGACCGCCCTGGCGTTCGCCGGCTTCGACACGGCGGACATGGCGCGCATCAGACGGTATTCTCGCGGCGGTCCCTTTTCGATGGTCAGGCGCCGTCCCGCGATCAACGCCTCGTCTGGCCCGTCGAGATATTCACGAGCCGCGCGTTTGATGCGTGGGGCCTACGCGCGCGGTCCCAGCTTCTCCGTGGATGAATCGATAACGCCACCTGAGACGGCCCCCTCGCGGCAACGTGCGCGTAGCGCAGCTCGCTCCCAATCCCGTGCGGTGCTGGAGGTGCTGCTTGCCGTTCTTCCGCCAATAGATGAACGGGCCCTGGTGCTTCTTCGGTCTGGACATGCTCCACGTCCCGACCGAGTTGACCCGCGGGCTCCGAGCGATCAACGTTTCGGGCGTCGATCGGCCTTCGGGCTGATTCGCGGCCTCCGACTCGTTCCCAGCGGCTCCGGAGACGCCCTGTTCTCATCGGGAGCCTGGCCGTCCAGGAGGAGTTCTGCCACGGATGTAGGCTTCTCCGGGCCAGATCACTAAGATCTTGTGATACATAACCTTCGGGGCGTGGCGCAGTCCGGTAGCGCACCTGCTTTGGGAGCAGGGGGTCCCCGGTTCGAATCCGGGCGCCCCGACTGATGAAAGGAAGCCCCGCTCGGAGCACGGCTCCGGGTGGGGCTCTCGTTTGCGCTCCAGCCTAGAACCCCGTGATCTCCACGAACGTCATCGGCTGGGTCAACCTTACCGGCGGTGCAAACCGCTCGTCCGGGAGCCATCGGTACCATAGATCCCCGGCCACGCGCGTCAGGACATCGTCCGCGCAGGGAGCACCGGTGCTCCTCCCTCACGGCCTGGACGCGGCCGGTCGCGGTCACCTCGAGGTGCTTCCGCTGAAGACACGGTCGGCCGCCTCCACCGTCACGCGGCACGAAGCCGGAAGGAAGACCGCACGTTGCGTCGACAGGACCCGGGTCGGCGGCTCGAACGAGAGGCCTCCGGCGGCGTTCTCGATGATGGGAGGTCCGAAGAACACGTCGAGCGGGACGGCCTTGCCGCCCACGATCTCGGAGACGTCCACTTCCAGCTCGGGCGGAGGCTGCTGATCGGACCCCGGCAGTCCGGGCAGCAGGAGGAGCGCGAGGGCGTGGAGCCCCGCGGCCACGGCGATGCCCGCTCCGACGATGCGCCTTTCCCGACGTCGTCGCTCGTCCAGCCGACTGGGCATGCGGCCTCCTCGGGAGCGCATGGGGCATGGCCATCTGGCCCAACATGCGAGACGTCGCGCGCCTTGGACAGGGCCCGTCGGGCGCGCCGCGGGCGGGCCGGCGGCCCACCCCTTGACAGCCTACAGGACCGCCCCCACGCTTCTGTAGCCACTCTAGGGGAGCCCGCACCCGGGCAGAACCGAAGAGGGCAGGGCCCACCACGCACCGGCCGCAGGAGCCGAGATGACCGTCGTCGAATCCTCCGACGTCTTCATGGGCACGCTGGACATGCTCATCCTGCGCATCGTGCGGCAGGAGCCGATGCACGGGTGGGGCATCGCGCAGCGCATCCAGCTCCTCTCGGGCGATCTCCTCCGCCTGAACCAGGGCTCGCTCTACCCGGCGCTGCACCGGCTCCGGGACAAGGGGCTGCTGGAGGCGGAGTGGGGCGTGTCGGAGAACAACCGGCGTGCGAAGTATTACCGCCTGACGGACGCGGGGCGGAAGCACCTGGAGCGGGAGACGGCGAAGTGGCAGGCGTTCGCGGGGGCGGTGGAGGCGATCCTTCGGATGGCGTGAGGTCGGACGATGATGACGTGGACGAGGCGGCTGGTCGCGATCCTTCGCTCCCTGGCCCGCGGCGCGGGCGCGCTCCTGCGGCCCGGTCGGGCCCGCTCGGAGCTGGACGAGGAGCTGTCCTTTCACCTGGAGATGGCCGCGGAGGCCCACATGCGCCGCGGCCTCTCGCGTGAGGCCGCGCTGCGCGAGGCCCGCCGCGAGTTCGGGGGGGTGGACCAGGTGCGAGAGCGGCTCCGCGAGCGCCGGCCGCTCGTCTGGGTGGAGGACCTGGGACGGGACCTGCTCGTGGCGCTCCGCGGCATCCGGCACCGGCCGGCCTTCTCCGCGCTGGTCGTGCTCACGCTGGGCGTGGGGATCGGCGCGAACACGGCGGTCTTCAGCCTCGTCCACTCGGTGCTCCTCGAGCCGCTCCCGAACGAGGGAGGCGACCGGCTCGTGCACGTCGTCCAGTCGGCCCCGGGGCTGGGCCTCCCGGAGCTGAGCTTCTCGGTCCACGAGGTCGAGGCCTTCCGCGAGCGCGCCCGCACGCTCGAGTCCGTCGTCGAGTTCCACCAGATGACCTTCAACCTCATCGGCGAGGGCGAGCCCGAGGAGGTCCAGACGGGCGTGGTGTCGTGGGACTACTTCACGACGATGGGGATGGAGCCGGTGCTCGGGCGGGGCTTCACGCTCGAGGAGGAGATCGGCATCGGGCCGCGCGTCCTGGTCTTCAGCCACGAGTACTGGGTGGAGCGCTTCGGCGCCGATCCCTCGTTGGTGGGCCGCCGCTTCGAGATGAACGACCAGGTGCACACGGTCGTGGGCATCCTGCCGCCGGCGGCGCGCTTCCCGGCCGGTCCCGAGGTCTACATGCCGGTGTCGCACTGCCCGGTGCGCTCCTCGGAGGCGTTCGAGTCGAACCCGAACGCGCGCATGATGACGGTCACGGGGCGCGTCGCCCCCGGGAGCACGCTCGAGGACGTCCAGGCGGAGATGGGGCGCATCGCCGCGGCGCTCGGGAGCGAGCGACCGGACGTCTACACCCCGGAGCGCTCAGCGTACACGGCCTCCGCGGTCACAGTGAAAGAGGAGCTGGTCCGAGAGGCGCGCCCGACGCTCGTCGTGCTGATGGCGGCGACGCTGTTCGTCCTGCTGATCGCCTGCGCGAACGTCGCGAACCTGATGCTCGCGCGGCTCGATCGCCGGGTGCAGGAGATGTCGGTGCGCACCGCCCTCGGCGCGCAGCGGGGGCGGCTCCTCCGCCAGCTCGCCACCGAGTCCTTCGTCCTCGCGGGGCTCGGAGCGGCCGCGGGGCTGGCGCTCACGGCGGGCGGCCTCGAGCTGCTCGGCGCCTATGCCGCGCGCTTCACCCCTCGCGCCTCCGAGGTCGACATCGACCTCACCGTGCTGGGCTTCACGGTGGCGATGGCGGCGCTCACCGGCTTCCTGTTCGGGGTCCTTCCGGCGCTCGCCCGCTCCGACGAGCCGGCCCGGGCGATCCGGGAGGCGGGCGTGCGGAGCGGCTCCCGGAAGAGCAGGGCGGTGCGCTCGGCGCTCGTCATCGCGCAGATCGCGGCGTCCTTCGTGCTGCTCACGGGCGCGGGGCTCCTCACGCGAAGCTTCGTGAAGCTGCAGTCGGTGGATCCCGGCTTCGATCCCGCGGACGTGATCACCGCGCGGGTCGCCTTCCCGATCCAGGGCGCGTACGGCACGTGGGAGGCGCAGGACGCGCTGTGGACGCCGATCCTCGAGGAGCTCGGGCGGCTCCCGGGCGTGGACGCCGCCTCGGTCGTGAGCCTCGTGCCGCTGGCCTCGAGCGGCACCTTCCGCCAGCTCGTGCAGATCGAGGGGCAGCCGGCGGAGGACGGGCAGAACATCCCGGTCTTCCAGCGCGTCGTGACCGACGACGCGTTCGAGGTGCTCGGCATTCCGCTGCTCTCGGGACGGCTCTTCGGACCGGAGGACGTCCGCGGCGGGACCCGCGTGGCGATCGTGAACCGCACCTTCGCGGAGGGACGCTTCGGCGGGCAGGATCCGGTCGGGCAGCGCCTCCTTCCGTGCGGCGCCTCCGCCTGCGACGCGTCGAACCCCTTCACGATCGTCGGTGTGGTGGGCGACGTGCGCTTCCGGGGCCTCGACCAGGAGGCGGGCGCGGAGGTCTACACGAGCGCCCGGCAGGGCGGATCGTACGGGACGACGATCGCGGTGCGGGGCGCACCGGGACGGCTCCCCTCGCCACGCATCCTGTCGGAGCTGATCCACCGGCACGATCCGGAGCTCCCGGTGGAGGACGTGCGCACGCTCGAGGAGGTGCGGGGCGAGGCGCTCGCGCCGCGTCGGCTGACGCTGTCGCTCATGGGGATGTTCGCGGGCACCGCGCTCGTGGTCACGCTGGTGGGCGTGTTCGGGCTGATGGCCTTCGTGGTCGCGGAGCGCCGCCGGGAGATCGCGATCCGGATGGTGCTCGGCGCGGAGCCCGGGCGCGTCGTGGGCCTGATCACCAGGGAGGCGGCCGTCATGGTCGGGGCGGGCCTGGTGCTCGGGGCCGCGGCCTCACCGCTGCTCGGAAGGGCGCTGGAGTCGCTCCTGTGGGGCGTGCGGGCGACGGACGCGCCGACGCTCCTGGGCGTCGTCGGCCTGCTCGCGCTCGCGGGGCTCGCCGCCTGCCTCGTGCCCGCCCTGCGGGCCTCGGCCGTGAGCCCCTCGACCCCGCTCCGCTCGGACTGAAGGCGAGTTGCCGGGCCTCAGTCCGTCACGAGCGCACGAGGGAGGAGCCCCATCCGCATCAGGAACACGTTGTACGGCCCCCACTTCGACATCGTGAACCACACCTCGTCGCCGAGCCCCTCGAGCGGCACGATGTAGGGCGCGTACAGGCCCGGCTGATCCTGCCCGTCGACCACGACCACGGGCGCGCTCCACGGTCCGGTGAGCTCGGGCGCCGTGCGGAGCACGACCGCGTACCGCGCGAGGTCGAGGTACATCATCATCCATCGCTGGTGGCGCTCGTTCCAGGCCACCGAGAGCTCCCCGGCCGGGGCGGGCACGACGGGGACGGCGGCCTCCGCGGGGCCCCAGTCCGCGCCGTCCCAGTACTCGTACGCGGCGGGCTCGAGGAGACGGTCCTCCGCGACCCGGCGCAGCCGCACGGCCCCGTGCCGGCCGCCGGGGATGCCGAAGGAGTAGACCCGACCCTCCCGGCGCACGAAGGCGACCTGCTCGAACCCGAGGCCGGAGGGCCAGACTGCGCCCCGGGGCATCTCCCAGGTCCGACCGTCGTCGTCCGAGTAGGCGAGACCCGAGTGGCCGACCTCCCAGCGTCCGCCGCCGAGCCACGTCCGCACGGACATGTAGTGCAGGAACATGCGCGTGCCCGTCGAGATGCCGTTCGTGGGAATGACGGTCATCTCGACGCCGTCGATCTTGCGCGAGGGCAGGAGCTCGCGCGCGCGGCCGGCCGTGTCGGTCACCATCGACTCGATCCGGAGCGAGCCGGGCGCCGTGGGGTCCGGCGTCGCCAGCCGGGCGAGGACGTTGCTCCGCCAGTTCCGACCCGACGCGAGGCCGCCCTCCCCGAAGGTGTCGCCGAACACCATGTAGAGCCTTTCGCGGTGCCAGAACGTGTGGCCGAGGTCGGTCCCGTGCACGTCCCAGCGCTCGGACGTCGGGACGAGCGCGCGGGGGCCGGTGAGCGGGAGGGGCGGGCCGAGCACGCGGGCGTCCAGCCACGCCGGTTCCTCCGTCGTGACCTCCGCGACCGGAGCGGGTGCGGTGGGAGACGTCGACTCGGCGCAGCCGAGAACCGCGAGCGTCGGGGCGGCCGCGAGGAGGATGGCGCGAGGCGCGCGGCGCCGGGGGGAGGTGGCTGACAAATCGGTGCGGAGCAGGCCGCTTACTTAAGTAACTATCTTTGGCGAGTAAGAAGATCGTCCTTCCGAATCGTTTTCGCAAATCGACGGCACCTGTCCCGCCCGCGCGGCAGGCGTCGGCACCCCCGCCACGGCCGGGCCATGGTACGTCTCTTGCCAATTCTCCACGTCCGAGGCGGCGTCGATGTCGCGCCGCATTTCGGCCGGAAGTCCACGACCGTTCCGCCCAGGAGGGCCCGGGCGTGCAGGATCAGCGCAGACCGGCTTCGAGGAGTCGGCGACGCGGCAGCGGCGCCGGGCTCCTCTTCGTCCTGGCCGGCGTCGCGACCTCCGCCTGCGAGAGCACCACGGTGAGCGTCGTGGAGCTCTCCGACATCGAGCTCTCCCCCTCCGCGCTCACGCTGCTGGAAGGCGACCGGCAGCAGCTCGCCGTGGCCCTGACGGACGTCGACGGGCACTCGCTCCAGGACGCGGTGGTCGTCTGGGACGTGGAGGACCCGGAGGTGGCGGGCGTGACCCGCGACGGCGTCGTCGAGGCCCTGACCCCGGGGCGCACCACCGTGCGCGCGTCGAGCGGGGACGTGAGCGCGTCGGCCCAGGTGACGGTGCTCGCGGGGCCGACGGTGGAGCTCGAGGAGGGCTCCCTCGAGGTAGAGAGCCCGCCGGACGACGAGACGATCACCCGCACGGTCGCGGTCGAGAACGCCGGCAACGGGACGCTCGACGGGCTGACGGCGCGGATCCAGGGCGACGCCTCCTGGCTCGAGGTCGAGCTCCTCGACACGACGGCCCCGACGGAGCTCCAGCTCCGGCTCCGCCCCGCGGCTGTCGGCGACGGCGAGTACGAGGCGCTCGTGCTGGTGGAATCCACGGCGTCGGGGAAGGGGCCCGCCGAGGTGCGGGTGCGCCTGCGCGTGCGCGCGGACGAGCCGCCTCCGCCGGACGAGCCCGGCGACGATGACGACGACGGTGACGACGACGGGGGTGGGGGCGGCGGAGGCGACGACGGCGGCCCCTCCTGCACCCTCAGCAACCGTCTCGTCTTCGGCGACTTCGACGTCCCGGCGGGCGCGCGCTGCGTCCTGAGCGACGTCCGGGTCTTCGGGAACGTGCGCGTGGGGAACGGCGGCCGCCTGGAGGCGCGCGACGTCCGCATCGACGGAAACCTCTCGGCCCGGGACGCGGTCCGGGTGATCCTCGTGGAGGTCCGCGTCTTCGGGAACGTCGAGCACACCCGGGGCGGTCCGCTGACCCTCCGCGACAGCTTCGTCGACGGGAACACGAACCTGCGCGACAACCGCGGCCGCCTCGACATCCTGGACAACCGCCTCGGTGGCCACCTGGACCTCCGGGGGAACCGGGACGGCCCGTTCGTGCTCCGCCGCAACGTCATCGACGGCCGGCTCGAGTGCCGGGGCAATCGTCCGGAGCCGCAAGGCGGCGGGAACCGGGCCGACGACGGAGCGCGCGGACAGTGCAGCGCCCTCCAGTGACGGCGCCGGAGGCGGAAGGGGCCGCGCCGGACGCGCGGCGACGGATCCTTCGGGCCACGCAGGCATAGTGTCATGAGTCGCCCGCACGGGGCGGCCGCAGCGATCACCGTCGACAGGAGGACCCTCATCGACAACCCACGCGTCAACGACAAGATCAGGATCAGCCCGATCCGCCTCATCGGAGCGGACGGCGAGCAGATCGGCATCGTCTCCCTGGATGCGGCCCGCGAGCGGGCCGAGGAGACGGGCCTCGACCTGGTGGAGGTCGCGGCCGAAGCGAGACCGCCCGTGGTGCGGCTCATGGACTGGGGGAAGGAGCGCTACGACCGTCAGAAGAAGGCGCGGGAGGCGCGCAAGAAGCAGACGACGGTCGAGCTGAAGGAGGTGCAGCTCCGCCCCCGCACCGACGACCACGACTTCAAGGTCAAGGAGAAGCGCGCTCGGCGCTTCCTCGAGGAGGGCAACGCGGTGCGCGTCGTGCTCCGCTTCCGGGGCCGGGAGCTCCGTCAGGCGGAGGTGGGCGCGAAGACGCTCGACCGCATGCTCGAGGCGCTCTCCGACATCGGGCGCGTGGAGCAGCGCTCGCACAACATCGAGGGGCGCAGGCTGGTCGCGCTCATGGAACCGACCTGATTCAGGGGACGCTGACCGACGCCCCCAGGTGGAGCGTCCACAGGTTCGTGTCGCTCTGCTGCGGGTTGATCGTGACGCTTCCGTCCGGCTCGTCGATGACGTCCCCCTTCCGCAGGTAGCGCGCCTCGCCGTTGCCGTGGTACCGGAGGCCGAGGTCAAGGCGCACCTGGTGCCGCTCGTTGCTCCAGATGTGCGACTGGACGCCCCCGCCGGCCGTCCAGGCGAACGTCACGTCGTCGAAGTTCGTCGAGCTCGCGAACGGCGACCCCTCCTGGTTCTCCCCCTCGACGGACGAGGTGGTCGAGAAGTAGGCGAGCCCGGCGCTCGCCCCGCCGTAGAAGCGGATCACCCGGTTCCCGAAGCCGAGCTCCGGTCCCAATCCCGCGAAGAAGATGTTGTTGGACGTCGTGATCTCGCCCGTCACCCGGCAGGGCAGCGTGACGCAGATGCGGATCGTCTCGTTCCCGTAGTTGAGGAAGCCGAAGTCGGCGCGCAGCCCGAGCGGTGATCCCGCGCCCAGCGGCAGGCGCCCCCAGAACCCCACTCCGAATCCGGTGCCGACGTTCTCCTCGAACTCGCCGGTCGGGGAGGCCACGAGGAAGCCCGCCCCCCCGAACACGCGGGCGGGTACCGGCTCGCCCTGGGCGAGCGCGGGCAGAGGGAGGGCCGCGGGCAGGGCCGCGGCGCAGGTGGCGAGGACGAGCCGGCGAAGGGATCGGGTCATGGGAGGACCGGGAACGGAGGTGCGAGCGAGGACGCGCCGGGCCGTCCCGGGCGCCTCGTGAAACCTAGCTTGTCCGCGGTCTTCTTGCGGGACGTTCTTCGGGAGGTTATCGGTGCCGCACCGGACGCGCGCATCAGCGTGCGCTCGCGGGTTCGTCCGATCGTCCTTACTTACGGGGATCTCTTCTATGGACGTACTGCGGTTCGCTCGCCGGAGCGCCTTGCCGGCGCTCCTGTCGTTCCTCGCCCTCCCCGCGCTGGCAGCGGCCCAGCAGGCCACCGTCACGGGGCAGGTCGTCGAGAGCGGCACGCTCCGCCCCCTGTCCGGGGTGCAGATCAGCATCGACGGCACCGGAATCGGGGGCCTCTCGAATAACGCCGGCCGCTACCTCCTCACGGGGGTGACGCCTGGCGAAGTCACGGTCCGCGCCCAGAGCATCGGGTTCGCCACGCAGGAGCAGACCGTCACGGTCGCCCCGGGCCAGACGCTGGCCGTCGACTTCCAGCTCCGCACCGAGGCGCTCGGCCTCGACGAGCTCGTCGTGACGGGCAC
>CAZOYA010000025.1:16042-25631 GCA_964583815.1 uncultured Gemmatimonadaceae bacterium
ACTTCCAGCTCCGCACCGAGGCGCTCGGCCTCGACGAGCTCGTCGTGACGGGCACCGCCGGCGGCCAGCAGCGCCGCGCGATCGGCAACGTCGTGGGCGAGATCGACGCCACCGTGGCCGAGGTCGCGCCCATCGACAACATCTCGCAGCTGATCGCCGGCCGTGAGGCGGGCGTGGTGGTGAACACCGGCAACGGCTCGCCGGGCACCGCGTCCGTGATCCGGATCCGCGGCCAGTCGAGCATGTCGGGGAGCAACCAGCCGCTCATCTACGTCGACGGCGTCCGGGTGAACAACCGGATGTCGACGCCGCAGGGCGGCAACAACGCCGCGGCCATCTCCCGCATGGACGACTTCAGCCCCGACGAGATCGAGAGCATCGAGATCATCAAGGGGCCGGCCGCGGCGACGCTGTACGGCACCGAGGCGTCCAACGGCGTGATCCACATCATCACGAAGAAGGGCGCCTTCGACCGGCCGGCCGAGTGGACGTTCACGACCCGGCAGGGCGCGAACTGGCTGCACAACCCGGAGGGGAAGGTCCCGATCAACTGGGGCATCAATCCCGAGACCGGTGAGCCGATGGGGCTGAACCTGGTCGAGACCGAGAAGGCGCTCGGCAACGACATCTTCAGCTACGGCCGCATCCAGGAGTACGCGCTGAGCGTGTCCGGCGGCTCGAGCGACGTGCGCTACTTCGTCTCCGGCTCCGGCGGCCGGGAGCACGGCGTCACGCCCGACTCCTGGTCGAAGCAGTACAACGCGCGGGCGAACGTCAGCGCGCGTCCGAACGAGTCGATCACGGTGGACGCGAGCGCCGGATTCGCGCTCCTCAACTTCCGCGTCCCCGGCCGGGCCCTGAGCGACAGCCCGCTGCGCTCGCTCTTCCTGGGGCAGCCCGAGAACCTGGACTCCCCGCGCAGGGGCTTCGCGATCGCGCCGCCCGACGCCTTCTACGAGAAGTCGCAGTACTTCCAGGACGCGGCCCGCATGACGGCCGGCCTCACGCTGCGGCACGAGCCGGCCGAGTGGTTCAGCCACCGCCTGACCTTCGGGCTCGACCTCACCGACCAGAAGAACACGGCGTTCACGCCGCACCTGAGCGACTACGCCTCGCAGTTCTGGTCGGCACAGGTCTCCCAGGGCTCGAAGGACGTGCGGCAGGAGTCCGTCCTCCAGACCTCGTTCGACTACTCCGCGAGCGCCACCAGGGCGCTGACGGAGGCGATCTCGTCGACGACCTCCGTGGGCCTGCAGGTCAACACCAAGCGCATCGAGCTCACGAGCGCCGAGGGCGAGGGCTTCCCGGCTCCCGGCGTGGAGTCCGTGGGCGGCGCCGCGACGACGTTCGGCTCCGACGACGTGATCGAGAACAATACGGTCGGGCTCTATCTCCAGGAGCAGTTCGGCTTCGGCGACCGGTTCTTCCTGACGGCCGCGGTCCGCGCCGACGACAACAGCGCGTTCGGCGAGGACTTCTCGCTCGTGTACTATCCGAAGGTCAGCGCCTCCTGGGTGGTGAGCGAGGAGTCCTTCTGGGGGCTCGACTTCGTGAGCTCCTTCCGGCTCCGCGCCGCCTTCGGCGAGTCCGGCCAGCAGCCGGATGTGTTCGACGCGATCCGCAGCTTCAGCCCGCGGTCGCAGCCGGACGGCTCGCCGGCCGTGTACCCGGATGCGCCGGGCAATCCGGAGCTCGGCCCGGAGCGTAGCCGCGAGCTCGAGGCCGGCTTCGACGCCACGCTCTTCGGCGACCGGGTCACGCTCGACCTCACGTACTACGACCAGCTCACGCGCGACGCCATCGTGGCGCGCGAGGTGGCGCCCTCGACCGGCTTCTTCGAGACGCAGTTCGTCAACATCGGCAAGCTGTCGAACCGCGGCGTCGAGCTGTCGGTGAACGCGCGCACGATCGAGACGAACGCGTTCGACTGGGATCTCGGCCTGAACCTCGGAACGAACCGGAACCGGATCGAGGAGCTGGGGCTCGGGAACTTCCTCCAGCTCGGCTGGACGACGCAGCACCACGAGGGCTATCCGGCGGCCTCCATGTTCGCGCCGCGGGTGGTGTCGGCCGAGGTGGACGAGACCGGCGACCCGTTCAACATCCTGTGCGACGACGGGCAGGGCGGCAGCATGGATTGCGCGGACGCCCCGTGGCTCTTCGCCGGGCACCCGGATCCGAACGTGGAGGGCTCGCTGTCCTCGACGTTCACGATCTCGGACCGGGTCCAGGTGGGGATGCTCGCCGACTTCAAGTTGGGCCAGAGCAACTACTCCACGCTGATGTGGTACCGCTACGCCTCCCTCGGCATCTCCGAGGAGCAGTGGAACTGGCAGGGCGTGGATCCGCGGATCCTCGGCGCGGCGGAGCTGGGCCGCTCCGGCGAGTTCCAGTTCTGGGTGCCGAAGGCGGGGTACGCCCGCTTCCGCGAGCTGTCGGTGTCGGGCGCGCTCCCGGAGAGCTGGGTCACGCCGATCGGCGCCACCAGCGCGCGGCTGAGCGTCGCCGCCCGCAACCTCGGGATGATCTGGACCGAGTACTTCCCGTACCCGGGGCAGGACCCCGAGTCGAGGGCGCCCGCGAACCAGCTCGGGGGCAACCGCGAGCCGGAGGATACCGATGCGACTCCTCCGCTCACGTCGCTCACGCTGACGCTGCGTCTCACGTTCTGAGCGCGACGCAAGGCTCGGATCCGCAATGAACACGAACAACCAGGAGTTGCGCAGCATGCGTCGCAAAGGATCGGTGGGACCCCGGGTGGCGCTCGGCATCGCGCTCGGCGCGGCGGTCGCCGCGGGCGGGTGTGACGCCCTCGATCAGCTTCTCGAGGTCGAGGCGCCGTCGCGGGTCATCGCGTCGGACATGGACGAACCCGGCGCCGCGGGGCTGCTCGTCGCGAGCGCGGGCAACGAGTTCCGTTGCGCCTTCTCGCACTACGCGGCGGTGAGCGGGCTCGTCGGATGGGAGCTCCGCTCGTCGTCGAACGGCGGCACCCAGGTGTTCTACGACGGACGCACGTGGACGACCGGCGGCTATGGCTCCGGGTCGTACGCGGGCGCGGACTGCGCGGGCGGCGGCCTCGGCCTCTACCTCCCGCTCTCGCGGGCCCGGTGGTTCGGGGACGAGGTGCTCCGCAAGCTGGACGCCTGGGGCGAGGCACAGGTGCCCGAGAAGACCGAGTTCGAGGCGAGGGTCGCCGCGTGGGCGGGCTACAGCTACCTGCTGCTCGGCGAGTCGATGTGCAGCGTGGCTTTCGACGGCGGCCCGGAGCAGACCACGGCCGACGCCTTCGAGCTCGCGATCGACCGCTTCGAGGAGGCCCTCACGGCGGCCCAGGCGTCGGGTCAGGACGACTTCGCGAATCTCGCGCGGGTCGGGATGGGCCGCGCCCTGCTGAACCTCGGCCGGGCCGCGGACGCGGCCACGGCCGTCGCGGACGTGCCCGACGGCTTCACGTTCGAGCTGCAGTACTCGGCGCTCGACAACGCGACGCACAACCGCGTCTTCCGGGCGAATCGTCGCGACGAGAACGTGAGCATCGGCGAGATGTACATCGGGACGATGGTCGTGGGCGGCGTCCCCGACCCACGCGTGCCCGTCACGGACGAGGGGCGCACGGTGGCGGGCTACAGCGTGCCGCTCTTCACGACCTCGAAGTACGCGAGCCTCGAGGCTCCCATGCGCCTCGCGAGCTGGGAGGAGGCCCGCCTGATCGAGGCCGAGGCGGCCGTGGAGGCCGACGACCTCGCGACTGCCGTGAGCATCATCAACGCCATCCGCGCGGAGCAGGGCGGAGGGCTGCCCACGGACTTCGCGAGCACCGACGCGGACGAGGTCATGGCCGAGATCATCTACGAGCGTCGGGCGGAGTTCTTCCTCGAGAGCCACCACCTCATGGACATGAAGCGCTACGGCCTGGCGCACTATCCGGCCGCGGGCGAGTCCTTCCCGTTCGGCGGGCTGTACTCGGACCAGACGTGCTTCGAGCTGCCCGACACGGAGCGCTTCAACAACCCGAACCTGTCTTGATCAAGAAGGCGATGCTGGTGGGGGCCGCGCTCGCGGGCGCGGTCCCCCTGGCCGCTCAGGAGACGCACTACTCGGCGGAGCACGCGTTCCGCGTCGTCACGGTCGCCGAGGGGCTGGAAGTGCCGTGGTCGATGGCCTTCCTGCCGAACGGGGACCTGCTCGTGACGGAGCGGCCGGGCCGTCTGCGGATCGTGCGGAACGGCCGTCTGCTGCCGCAGGCGGTTCCGGGCGTGCCGGAGGTGCACGCCCAGGGGCAGGGTGGGCTGCTCGACGTCGTGATCCATCCCGCGTTCGAGACGAACCGGCTCGTCTACCTGTCGTTCTCGAAGCCGCTCGCCGGCGGCGCGTCCACGACCGCGGTGGTGCGCGGCCGTCTCGAGGACGACCGTCTCATGGGCGTGGAGGAGATCTTCGAGGCCGAAACCCGCGGACGGGGCCACTACGGGTCGCGGATGGCCTTCGACGACGAGGGGTACCTCTACGTCACGGTGGGCGACCGGCAGGTCCCGCCGGCCGGCGACCTCGAGGCCCATCCCGCGCAGGACCTCTCGAACCACCACGGCGTGATGGTCCGCCTGCACGACGACGGGAGCGTGCCCGAGGACAACCCGTTCGCGGGGCGCGCGGGCGCGCGGCCGGAGATCTTCAGCTACGGTCACCGCAACCCGCAGGGGCTCGCCTTCCATCCCGGGACGGGGGTCCTGTGGTCCAACGAGCACGGACCGCAGGGCGGCGACGAGCTCAACGTCGTGCGCGCGGGCGCCAACTACGGCTGGCCGGTGGTGGGCTTCGGCGTGAACTACGGGAGCGGCGCGGCGATCCACGCGGGGACGCACGGCGACGGCATGGAGCAGCCCGAGCACGTGTGGGTGCCGTCCATCGCGACGTCGGGGCTCGCGTTCTACGCGGGCGACCGCTTCCCGCGCTGGCGCGGTGACGCGTTCGTGGGCGGGCTGGCGGGCGAGTACCTCGCGCGGGTGGACCTGGACGGCGCGAGGGTGCGGTACGCGGAGGTTCTCCTGCCCGGCATCGGGCGGGTGCGCGACGTGCGGGAGGGGCCGGACGGCTACCTCTACGTCGCGGTGGAGGCGCGGGACGGAGTGCGCACGCCGATCGTCCGGCTGGAGCCGGTCGAGGGGCGTTGAGCCGGAGGCGACTTCGGCTGCCGGGTGCGCTATGGTTCATCGAATGAGACATGCAGATGGAGCGGGCAGGGCGCGCGGCCCGATCGTTCGGGCCCGGGGCCTTCGTCCCGCCCATCCAGACGATTATCGGAGGCGGTGTTCCGTGCGAGGAGCTATGGAGGGAGCCCGTCCGCCGCGCGTGACGCACGGCGGGCGGGGAAGCGCGCGCGCCGTCGTGCGCGCCGGCCTGGCGCTGGCGGTGGCGACGACGCTCGGGAGCGTGCCCCGTGCCCTGACGGCACAGGAGGTGGAGACGCATCCGCCGGGGGGCATCCCCGTCACGAGCGACCTCGTGGAGCGCCGCTGCGGCCGCTGCCACACGGCCAACGACGAGGGGGTGATGAGCCGCATCTCCTACCTCCGGAAGACGCCCGAGGGGTGGAGCGCGTCCATCCGCCGCATGGTGTCGCTCAACGGCCTCAGCCTCGATCCGGTCGAGGCCCGCGAGATCGTGCGCTACCTGTCGAACCGGCACGGGATCGCGCCCGAGGAGCTGCGGCCGGCGCTGTACGAGGTCGAGCGGCGGCACCTCACGGAGCGTCCGGAGATCCCGGCGGTGCTCCGCGAGACCTGCACCGCGTGCCACAGCCAGGGGCGCTGGGTGACGCAGCGGCGCACGCGCGAGGAGTGGCGGCTGCTCACCGAGACGCACCGCGGGCTGTACCCGCTGACGGACAGGCAGGTGTTCCGGCGCGGCGGGGTGCCCGAGGAGGAGGGTGACTTCGAGTTCCCGGTCGAGGCGGCGGTCGCGCGCCTGGCCCGGACCTACCCGCTGCACACGGCCGAGTGGTCGGACTGGGTGCGCAACATGCGCGCGCCGGACCTGCAGGGCGTCTGGGCGCTGCGCGGCTACGAGATCGGGCGCGGACCCTTCTTCGGCACGCTCGAGGTGCGCCCCGTCGAGGGGACGCCGGACGAGTTCCGCACGGTCGCGAGCTACGTGTATCCGGCGGAGGGGACGCAGGTGCGTCGCGCCGGCGAAGGGCTCGTCTACACGGGCTACCAGTGGCGCGGACGCTCCGCGGCCGCGGAGGGCGACGAGCTCGGCGAGCTCCGCGAGGTCATGTTCGTGGAGCGCGACTGGGAGCGGATGCACGGCCGCTGGTACACGGGCGCGTACGACGAGCTCGGCGTGGACGTCGAGCTCGAGCGCGTGGGATCGGAGCCGAGGCTCCTCGGTCTCCATCCCGCCCGGGTCCGGCCCGGCGAGCGGACGCGGCTCACCGTGTTCGGCGTGAACCTCCCGGCGGACCTGGAGCCGGCCGATCTCGACCTCGGCGCGGGCGTGCGCGTGCTCTCCGTGGCGGACGTGGCGCCCGGGCGGGCCGGCGTGGAGGTCGAGGTGGACGCGGGGGCCATCGAGGGCGCCCGGGACGCGCTCCTGGGCGGCGCGCGGACGCCGGGCTCGCTCGTGGTCTACGAGGCCATCGACTACATCCGGGTGGAGCCGCGCCGGGCCGTGGCGCACACGGGCGGGGTCGTGCAGCAGCCGGGCCTCGTGCGCTTCGAGGCGGTCGGCTACACGGACGGGCCCGACGGCGAGCCCGACACGGACGACGACGTGCGGGTGGGCCGCGTGCAGGCCACGTGGAGCATGGTGGAGTACCCGCGCACCTGGGACGACGACGACGTGGAGTTCGTCGGCTCGATCGACCAGCGCGGGCGCTTCACGCCGGGACTCGACGGTCCGAACCCGGAGCGGAGCCTCAACCGCAACAACATCGGCGAGGTGTGGGTGCGGGCCGAGCTCGTCCCGGAGGGCACCGCGGGCGCTTCGTCGGGCGAGGGGGCCGCGCGTTCGCTGCGCGCCCGGGGCTTCCTGATCGTCTCGCCGCCGGTCCTGATCGAATGGGACGGCGAGCTCCGCCCGCTCCAGACCACGCTCGACGACGAGCGGGTCAACGCGGTGGGAGGCGGCCGATGAGCACGCGCCTGGAGACCCGCGAGTTCCACGCCTTCGAGGCCGAGGGCCAGCGCTTCCTGTACCTGGTGCCGAGCGCGGCGGTGTTCTGCGCGGACGAGGCGGCGACCGCCGTGCTCGAGGATCTCGCCGAGGGCCCGCGCTCGCCGGAGGACATCGGCCGGAGCCTCGCCGGGCGCTTCCCGCCGGAGGAGATCCGCGGCGCGCTCGAGGACCTGCTCGAGGTGCGCGCGATCGGCCCGGAGGGCGCCGGCCCCGAGCCGATGCCGGTCGAGGCGCCGCCCGAGGGGATCCCGCTCAAGACGATGGTCCTGAACGTCACGAGCAAGTGCAACCTCGGCTGCACCTACTGCTACGAGTACGGCGACGACCGGCTCGTGGAAGAAGGCGTGATGCCGCGCTTCATGGGCGAGGAGACGGCCCGCCAGAGCGTGGACTTCATGCTCGGAGAGGCGAAGCCGGGCGAGCGCTGCCACCTGACGTTCTTCGGGGGCGAGACGCTCCTCAACTTCAAGGCGCTGAAATCGACGCTGGCGTACGCGCGCGAGCAGGGCGAGGCGCAGGGGAAGCGGGTCGACTTCAGCCTCACCACGAACGGCACGCTGCTACGGCCCGAGGTGATCGAGTGGCTCGCCGAGAACGAGGTCGGGGTGACGATCTCGATCGACGGCCCGCGGGAGGTGCAGGACCGCTTCCGCGTCTTCAACAACGGGATGGGGAGCTACGACGAGATCGTCCCGCGGGTGAAGGAGCTGCTGCGGCGCCACACGAGCCGGCCGGTGGGCGCGCGGGTGACGCTCACGAAGCAGAACCTCGACGTCATCAAGATCTTCCGGCACCTCACCGACGACATCGGCTTCTGGGAGGTGGGCTTCGCGCCGGTCACGACCGCCGAGGGGCGCGACTACGCCATCGAGGGCGAGGCGTACGACCGGATGCTCGAGCAGTTCGAGGAGCTCGCCTGGGAGTGGCTGGAGTACGCGGCCGAGGGGCGGCACCACGGCTTCTCGAACGTCGGCGAGTCGATCGAGGAGATCCACAAGGGCTTCAGCAAGTCGCACCCGTGCGGCGCCGGCGTGGGCATGCTCGGCGTCGCCACGGACGGCAACCTCGGGCTCTGCCACCGCTTCGCGGGCTCCGAGGAGCACCGTTTCGGCAACGTCCGCGACGGGGTGGACCGCGAGAAGCAGGTGCGCTTCCTCGAGGAGCACCACATCGCCTACAAGCCCGACTGCCACACCTGCTGGGCGCGGCCGCTCTGTGCCGGCGGCTGCTACCACGAGGCGCACACGCGCTACGGCTCCACGAAGGCGCCGAACCTCCACTACTGCGAGTGGATCCGCTCCTGGACCGACATCTGCCTGCGCGTCTACGGCGCGCTCGCGGTGCGGAACCCGGACTTCCTGAAGCATTTCGAGCACTGACCGAGACGCGGGACGGAACCGACATGAGAAGGATCAAGGCGATCAACCAGAAGGCCGTGCGCATCGAGCACTACCTCGACGCCCAGCGGCCGGCCGAGGGGGCGGAAGCGCCGGAGGGCGCCGACGAGTTGGACGTTGTCGGGCTCGAGAGCTCGGCGCCGGAGGGACCCAAGATCCCCTTCGGCTGCACGCTCATGTTCTCCCCCGGATGGGAGACGGACTCGGGCGGCGGCACGGCGGGCCTCTGCCAGCCCGTGGAGCGCGACCTGTTCGACTGCCACCTCGGCTGCTTCTGGCCGGCGCAGGTGCCCGACCAGCTCAACAACGCCGCCGACTGGACGAGCAAGTGCGCCGCGGCCCAGAAGGACTGGCGCAAGCTCGACCTGGTGTTCCCATGAGCGTGCCTCGCTGGCGCACGGCCGCGCTCGCGGCGTCCGCGGCCGTGCTCGTCGCGGCCCGGCCGGGCGCGGCCCAGCAGCCCTCGGGCGGCGACGGCCTGCTGTACGTGGGCACGTACGCCTCGGACATCCACGTGATCAGCGAGGCGGACTTCTCGGTCGTCGCGAAGATCCCGACCACGGCGGGCATCCCCGGCGGGCTCATGGCCACGGCGGGGGGCACGCGGCTCGTGGCCCCCACGATCGACTACGAGTGGGTGGAGACCTTCGACGTGGTCGCGCGCCGAAGCGTGGACTCCTTCACGCTGAGCGAGCGCAACACGAAGGCGCGCATCAGCTCGATGGCGGTGCATCCGAACGGGCGCCACGCCGTGCTCATGCTGCGCCGCTACACGAAGCTGCGTGACCGCTGGAACGTCGGAGACATGGAGCTGCTGCTCTACGACATGCAGGCGCACCAGGTCGTGCAGCCGGTCCCGTGGCCCGACGGCGAGGTGGAGCAGGGGCGCGCGAACTTCGCGTTCTCCGCGGACGGCTCGCGCTTCCTCTTCTTCAAGAGCGACGTCCACATCTACGAGACCGACACGTACACCGAGGTCGATCGCTGGGACTACGGGGACGTGCTCGACGAGG